>CAYRVS010000090.1:0-20041 GCA_964427725.1 uncultured Planctomycetaceae bacterium
TGGGCATGCAGCGTCAGGCAGTAGGCCGCGACCGGAGCCCACCAGATCGCGAATCGCGCGCTGAACAGCGTCCCGCAACCCAGACCAAGCAGCAACAACGGTTCCCACGCCGCGATCCGTCGGGGCGTCCACCGCGCGAGGACGATCAACAAGGCCGCGGAAGCGAGAAAGAATTCCCCCGGCGTCGACCGCAGATTGAGCGCCTGCCATTCGGTCAGCGCGAGCAGATTCGGATTCTCCGCGACCCGCAAAACTTCCAGATGCATGCCGAGGCCATAGGGATTGATCAGCGTCGCGACGGCCGACAGTTGTGTCAGGACCAGCCAGCGCCGCACGGCGGCGTCATGTGTCAGGCTTCGCAGCGACCCGGTCCGTCGGACGACATCGATCGCCCGCCCCAACGTCATGATCCCAAGGACCGTCAAGCCGATCAGGAACGAACCATGCAGATTCGCCCACAGCAGATGAAGCAGGGGAATTCCCCCTAGGTCATGCGGCGAACGGCGACGACTCGTCACGCGATGCCACAGAATCACGAAACATAACAGCCCCGCCAACTGCGGTCGGACCACCCCCAGATGCGCCCAAGCGAGCGCGAGAAACCCCGCGAGTCCCACCCAGCCCCAAACGGCCGAACGGGTTCGCTCTTGCATCCTGTGTTGTACGAGGATTGCCATGGCGGTGATCACCAGTGCGGTCAAGCCTTGGAGCCCCGCGACCCCGAGCGTCGACATCGTCGCGTAGCCGATCACCTGGCTCAGCCACGCCGTATCGACGAACGGCACCCCTTGCGACAAGCTCATGAGGGGTTCGGTCGCAGGGAGCCGTCCGGTCGCGGCGAGCGCTCGCCCATACGCGAGATGGCCCCACAGATCGGTATGCCACAACGGCCGCAGCACGAACCAGGCGTAGATCAACCCGAACAGCAGCACGGCGGCCGCCGTCCGCCGCGAGACTTTCAGATGGGGGGGGACGCGATCCTCCAGCAATGCGGGATCCGCGAGTGGAGCGGGTTCGGGCGTCGCTTGAGTCGGAGGAGCTTCCAACACGGTACCGGACATGATCTGACCACCGCCGACGACAGGCGGAGCGGCCCCCGGAATCGACCTCGATCCCCCGGCGCGCACTCCTCACCCATCTACCGTACGTCGCCAAAGGTCACCACGCCGCCGCGAGTCGGGAATCCCCGGACGGCGATGATACCCATCATGCCGGTTGTAGGGGTGGTAGTGGCGCGGAATCGACCAGGAGTCCGCCGCGACACGCGGCGGCTCGGACGGGGCATACATCTCCTTCCGAGCCGCCGCGTGTCGCGGCGTGACACTGACTACGACTCCGACACGCGGGCCCAAACCTCGATGACGATCCCGTCCGGGTCGGCGATCATCAGCGACTGGTCATCCCCGGGATCGACGATGGTCACCTGCTCTCGGGTGAGCCAGGTCACGGCGGCGGGCAAGTCGACGACTTCCAGCCAGAACAACGGCATCGCGTGGGTCGGAAACGTCGCCGGCGAGACCGCCTCCGCATTCGGCAGCAGGATGAGTTCCCAAGTTCCGAATCGATAGCGCCGTTGTAAGCCGCCGTCGGTGGGGACGATCTCGCCTCCCAGGATCGTGCGATAAAACTGTCCGTCCGATCCAGGTCGGTGCAGTGGATCGTGATGGCGCGGGCGTGGAAGCGAGGTGGGCGGTTTGTGGATTCGGTCATGGGACGACTCCCGCTCCCCGGGACTGCCGCGCGTCATTCCGTGCACATTGGCCACGACACGGAGGCTTCCCAACAAGTGGCATGGAGTGATGCCTCACGAAACGGCCAACGATTGGGCGTGTGCCACTGGCTCCGCCAGTGGTTTTTCTTCCTGCGTCGAGTTTGGCGAACGCACTGGCGAAGCCAGTGGCACACGGCAAGACGCTTACCCACTTCGACCTATGTGCCCCGTGGTGACTCAGAGGTACTCGTTACGGGCTCCTCCGCCGCGCGGAGCGCCTCCAGCAGCGTTTCGTATTCATAGGCGCAGCAGACGCATTGCGTGAGATGGGTTTGCACGGCGGCGAGCGCGGCGGTGAGCGGCACGCCGCGACGATCGGCGTCGGCGAGCTCCGCCATCAGCGCGAAGCAGCCGTCGCAGTCGAGGCGATCCGGGACCGTGGTCGCCACCTGCGTCAGGAATTCGCGGACACTTTGGCAAGAGATGCTCATCGCCCGTCTTTCAACCCATCAGACTCAGGATATCATCGGCGGTGACGCCCCGGGCCTCCAGCCCGGTTCGCAGTTTCAGCCGCGCGTCGTGCAGCAATTTGTAGATCGCGTTCCGATTGCTCCCCAACCGATCGGCGAGCACCTCGACCGACAGCCCCTCCAGCGATCCGCGCAGCGCGACCCGTTGTCGTTCGCTCAAACTCACGTCGATCAATTCCTGCAACTGCGCGAAGAGCCCCTGGCGGGCGAGGGCGACGTCGGCGGAACAGGCGTCGGCATCGGGAACATCGACCCGCACCGCCCCGGGTCGCCCATCGTCATCGAGCGAGACGTGGCGATAGTACGCCTTCCGCAGTTCGCTGATCCCGATCCGAACGGCGATCGACATCGCCCAGGTGGTGAACCGCGCTTCGCCGCGATACGAATCGAGCGCGTCGAGGATTTTCAGGAGCGCGAGCTGGGCGATGTCTTCCGGATCGACCCCGCCGCCGTAGCGATGCGACAACGACTTGGTCAGCCCGCGGACCAGGTAGCCCCGCAAGTCTTCCAGGGCTACGGCGCGAACCGACGCCGGACCACGCAGGCGGGTCAACCAGTCTTGAGGGTCGAACGTCGTCACGGCCCGCGGGCCTTTGTCGGGAACGAAACCCTCGACGAGTGACTACTCATGCCGCAGGGCTTCGATCGGGTCCATCCGCGCCGCGGAACGGGCCGGATAGATGCCGAATACGATACCGATGCCGACCGAAATCCCGAAAGCGATCGGCAGGCTCCACATCGCGATCTGCGGCTGCATGTCGGTCAGCATCTTCCCCATGGGGGAATTCTGCGAGCCGGCGTCGAGGACGAAACTCTGCACGATCCATTGGATCCCCATGAACGCCACGGGGGTCATCAGCCCCAGCAGCACGCCGATCAGGCCCCCCGCCCCGGAGAGGACGATCGTTTCGGTCAGGAACTGCTGGATGATGTCCTTCTGACGGGCCCCCAGTGCGCGGCGGATGCCGATCTCGCGGGTCCGCTCGGTCACCGTCGCAAGCATGATGTTCATGATCCCGATCCCCCCGACGACGAGACTGATCGCCGCGATCGAGCCGAGCACGATGTTGAAGATCTGCCGAATCTGGTCGGCCTGCTTGAGCAGTTCCAGCGGCACCACCACGTCCCAATCCTTGATCGCGCCGTGCGTCCGTTCGAGCGATTCCTTCACGACTTCCGCGGTCGGGACGACGTCGGACAGCTCCTTCACCCGCAGCGTGATCTGGCTCAGCTCGACCTGCTCCGCCGAGAAGCTCCCCGCCGCCGCGTTCATCACGCGATCACCGATCCGCACCTGCAGCGTCCGCAGCGGGATGTAGACGTCTTTGTTGAAATCCTGACCGGAGAGACTCCCCCCGACGGCGGCCGAGGCGGTTCGCAGCCGCGTCACGCCGATCACCCGATAGCGGTAGTTCTTGATCTGAATCGACTGCTTGAGGGGATCCTCGAACGGGAACAGCGTCGCGGCGGTGTCGGCTCCCAGGACGCAGACGTTCGAGAGTTCCTCGCCATCCTGATCTGTCAAGAACCGGCCCATTTGCAGCTCGAGATGGTTCATCTCGAGGTAGTCCCCCGTGCAGCCGACGACCCGGCCGTTAAGGGTCTTGTTGAGGTAGCGGATTTCGCTGGGCATCTCGCGCATCGGGACCGCGCCGGTGAGCGTCGGCAGCGTGCCGGTGAGCAGCCGATAGTCGGACCGCAGGATGCCGTATTGCAGCATCCGGGTCTGCGATCTGCGGGAGGACGCGCCGGCGGACTGGGTTCCCCCTTCATCGGGAGGCTTGACCGAGCGGACAATGATGTTCGTCGCGCCGAGAGCGAGAACCTGCCGCTGCGCCTGGGCGCTGGCCCCTTCGCCGATCGCCAGCATGGCGATGACCGAGAAGACCCCGAAGACGATGCCGAGCATCGTCAGCCCGCTGCGCAGCTTGTGCAGCAGCAGGCTTTTGAAGGCCAGGCGAATCGCGCGGAGGGTGCCGGTGAGGGACATGTGCGGACTGTGCGGGTTGATGTTGATGGGGGGATGCCCAGGGAAGGCCTTCCCTGGGCGTCATGAAGAGTCATTTCCCGTGTTCGGTGATCAGCATCCCTTCCCGGGCGACGAGGCCGTCCTTCATGACGATTTGACGCTTCGCGCGGGCGGCAACCGAGGTTTCATGCGTCACCATGATGATCGTCCGCCCCTCGTGATTCAGGTTGGTCAGGAAGTTCATGATCTCCTGCTCGGTCACCGAGTCAAGGTTTCCGGTCGGTTCGTCGGCGAGGATGATCTCGGGATCGTTCACCAGCGCGCGGGCGATCGCGACGCGCTGCTGTTGCCCCCCGGAGAGTTGGAACGGCCGGTGGTCGAGCCGTTCTCCCAACCCCACGCGGGAGGCGAGATCGATGCAGCGATTGACGTCTTCGCTCGACAGGCTCCGCTGATCGGTCCGGTAGTGCAGCGGGACCTGGATGTTCTCGAGCACCGTGTACTGGGCGATCAGGTTGTACGACTGAAAGATGAACCCGATCCGCCGATTCCGAATCTCGGAGAGGCGATCGTCGTTCATGGTGCTGACGTCGTCGCCGGCGAGGATGTAGTGTCCGCTGGTCGGCTTGTCGAGGGCCCCGAGGATGTTGAGCATCGTACTCTTACCGCTGCCCGACGAGCCCATGATCGCGACGTAATCCCCTTCGGGAAAATCGACGGAGACGCCCCGCAGCGCGCGGACGGTGTGCTCGCCCAGTTGGTAGTGCTTTTGCAGATCGATGAGTTGGGCCGCGAGCCGCATGCGTGGGATGTCGTCGGGTTGTGAATCGATGTTGTCATGGGGAAGCCCAGGGAAAGCGTTCCCTGGGCTTCAGCGCGGTGTTTAGGATGCCCAGGGAAGGCCTTCCCTGGGCATCCATGAATCGCTCAACCCCCGCCGCCGGTTTGCGGGCCGGCTCCGGGAGGTCCGCCCGCGCCGGGGGGGCCGCCGCGCATCCGGCCGGCGAAGCCCGTCTTGAACTCGTCGACGCTGATCGCCCCGTCCCCGTCCTTGTCCATCGCGGGCGCGCCGGCGGCGAACCGTTCCGACCATTCCTCTTTCGCGAGCTTGCCGTCGTTGTTCGTGTCCATCCGACCGAAGATCGTCATCGGGTCGAACCCGCCGCCCCCGGGACCACCGCCAGGGCCGCCATTTATCCCCGGAGCACCACCGGGTCCGCCCCCGCCGGGACCTCCGACACCCGGGCCTCCCGCCGCCATTGCTGGTCCGGCGCCAGGACCGGCCGACGGACTCTCGGGTCGTGTGCCACCCTCTTCCGGAGCGCCCTTCGCGGCTTGCTCTTTGATCAATTCTTGTTCGAGCTCCTTCAGCTCGCGCTCGAACTTGTTACGGGGGTTCATCACCACGATGTCCCCCTCGGCGAGCCCTTCCAGAATCTCGATCGACTTGTCGTTCGTCTGGCCGATCTTCAGCTTCTTCAGTTCGGCCCGCTCCCCCTTGACCACGAACGCCACCTGCCGGCCGACGATCGTCACCACCGATTGAATCGGGGTCTGCAAGACGTCTTCCCGCGAGGCGACCAGCACCTCGACCTCGGCGGTCAAACCGGGACGCAGTTTCGAGACCATCTCGGGTTCCCCCAGGATCCGGACGATCCCGTCGTACTCCTTGAGATCGCGGGTCATGAACGACCCCGTCGAACTGGGGACCGACGAGACGCTTTCGACGCGGCCCTCGAACGGTTTGTCCGAAAAGGCGTCGACTTTGACCGAACAGGTGAGCCCCGCGCGGATCAGGCTGATCCGCGATTCATGAATCCGCGCGTTGACCTTCATCTCCGTGAGGTCGGGCAGGTTGACGATCGGCTGCCGTTCGCGGACGGTCGCCCCCTCCTCGATGAGAACCCCGTCGCTGCGACCGTCACGGCTGTTCGCATAGACCACCTGTCCATCCTGCGGCGCGAAAATCTTGCAGTGGGTGATCTGTTCCTTGATCCGTTCGTGCTGCGCGAGTTCGACTTCATACGTCAGCTTCTTCGCGGCAAGATCGGCTTCGGCCTGCGCGAGGGCCGAATCGGCCTTGCGTTTGACCCGCTCTAGCTCGCGGCGAAACTCCGCCGCGTTCGCGTTGAGCTCCGTGAGGGTCCGCTCTTTGGTGAAGTCCTGCAGGAGCTTGAGTTTCCCCTCCGCGATCTTCAGATTGATTTCTTCGGTCTGCCGGGTGATGCGGGCCGACTCGAGCTCGTTCTGGGTTTTGTAGCCCTTCTTCACCAGCCGCGACGTGAAGTCGTACGTTTCCTGCGCCTGGGCGACCTTCTCCTGGGCGAGCTTGACCTGCGATTCGAGTTCCCCCTTCTGCTGTTCGAAGTCCCCTTGCTCGAACTTCTTCAGGTCGAGTTCGGCGAGGGTCAACTTGAGCATCGCGGCGGCGATGTCGCTGTCGTTCTGATTCCGTTGAATCGCGACCGCCTCTTCCGCCGACTTCAGATTCGACTTGGCGGTCGTCACCGAAATCTGCTGCGTCGTCTCCTTCTCGACGAGGGCCGACGAATCAAGTTCGCAGATCAGTTCCCCCGCTTTGACGTGCTTGCCCTCGGGGACGATGCTGAGGATCGTCGAACTCCCTTCGAGTTTGCTCGCGAGGACGGCGTTCTTCAGCGAGTCCAGGGTGCCGCGCTCGGTGACGGTGATGCGGAACGGGCCGCGCTTCACCGTTTCCGTCACCACCCCGTCAAGGGAAGGCGGGCGGGACTTCAGGAACGGCAGCGTCTCCGTCACTTGTCCAAGCAGCGGCTGGACGGACGGGAGCCACATCGGCTGCGTCAGGTAGAGCGCGGTCGCGCCGCCACCGAGCAAGCCGAGACGAATCCATCGCGTCAGACTCCGCGACATCCCCCGCGCGGTGGCGGGCTTCGTAGCGGAAATAGGGGGGAGCGACGGCGACGTCGTCGAAGGGGCGGGCGTCGATCCGGTCGGCGGTGGCGGGAGGTGGGACATCGGCGGGCTCGTTCGGTGGGGGGGCGACGCGACCGAAGGTCGACAGGTTCTGATAGACCGGATCGATCCACAGACCGCGTTCGTCAACCTGCATGATATCCATATCGCGGTGGATGTTGATCCGATTTTGCTCGAATTGGACCCAGATTCGGATCAATTCGTTCTGCGCATTCAGGACACTCTGCAGGGCGTTCAGCAGGTTTAACCCCAGATTGCCCGAACCGGACGAAGATTGTTGCCCCGGTCGCACGGGCGCATTGAAATTTTCCACCGAACTGTCCAATTGGACAGCGGCGATGCGAAGATTCTGCCGTGCCGTTTCGATGTTTTCCTTAAGGACCTTTAACGTCCGCCATTGGGTCCGGACGTCCAACTTCACCCGGTCTTCCAATTCCATATAAGCCCGCCGCGCCCGCTGGTAGGTGACCTGCGACTGCCGATAGGCGTTGCGCTCGAGCACCTGATCGAGCGGAGCGGTGAATTGGACCCCCGCGCGGAACGTGCTGCGGTCGCCCCGGAAGTCGAACGGCTTGGTCCCGCCCGAGGTTCCGATGTCTCCCGCCGCGACGACATTGAGGACCGCTTCCAGGCGATTCGCCGCGACCTCCATCGCTCGCCGGGCATCCATCACCTGGGCCCGCGCGTTCATCAGGTCGAGCCGGTTCTCGATCGCCAGCCGAACGACTTCGTCCTGCGTCATGTCGAAGTCTTGAATCGTGATCAACTCCGACCGCAATCCGGCTTGGACCGCGCGCAGGCTTTGCGTGAGCTGCAACAGGTCTTCGCGAATCGAGTCGATCGCCACGAAGATCTGCGTCCGTTCCTCCGCGGCAAGTTCCGGCCGGGCGAGATCGGCCTCGACGGCCCGCAACAACTCGGTCGACTTCGAGAACTGATCGAGGACCACGTCGCGATACACAACGCGGCTGCGCTCGAGATCCTTGATGATGATGTCGCGGTCGAACTCGTCCGTCACCTTGGTCAACCGTTCGGGGAGGATCGCGTCGACCCGGCGGAAGTCCGATTCGATGAGATCCAGCCCCTCGGTCCGCACGAGTTGTCGCAACGCTTCGACTCCCGCCGTCGCGGCGATCAGCTCGTCGACCGAAGGGTTGTACTCGTCGATCGCTCCGAGTTCGCGCTTGAAGGCGAGGATCGCGTTTTCCAATTCGTTGATCCGCGGATCGATGAGTTGGAATTGTTCCAGCAGCGACGTGTCGAGCGTGAGCTGAAAATCGGTCGGCAGGCCGAGCTCCAGTTTGTACGAATCGATCGAATCGAGGAGTTGCCGTTCGGCGTCGCGGAGGCTGTTTTCCTGTTGCGACAACCGCGTGAGCAACTGGGCAAGATCGAGGGTGACAACCCCCGATTGCGTCCGGGAGAAGAGGTTCTCGATCGCCTGATCCCACGCCGCCTGTTCACTGAGGGCTTTGAGCCGATCGCGATCTTCGGGCGACATCGGGCCTCGCCACGTGATCCGTTTGCGGATGTCGTCGTGTCGCAGCCGATCGGCGAGGTCCTCGGGGAGCAGTAATTCGCCGTTCGGGCCTTTGAGTTCCGCCGGGAAGTCTTCGAGTCCTTCCGGTTGCGGCAAGGCGTTGATCTCGCGCAGGCGTTCGATCTGCACGGCGAGGGCCTGAATGTTGCCGCGCTGGTTGTTGACTTGTTGCTGTTGGCGTACCAGACCGAGGAAGCCGCCGCCGTTGCCGTTGACCACGACATCGCTGAAGAAGATTTTGCGGAAGCGGGCGAGGGTCCGGACGTCGTACAAGACCTCGCGTTCGCTCAAGGTCAGGTTTTCGAGGACCACCTTCCGGCCGGCTCCGAGCAGCAACGGTTGCGTGATCGAGTAGGACAAGATCGACGACGAACTGGTCCGGTTGTCCCCCGAGAACAACCACAACGTGTTGTTGGCCAGTTCGAGCGCCCACTGACCGCCGGTCGGGAGCGCCTGACGCACGCCGAACCGATTGTTGAACTGCAAGTCGTCCCGGACCGAGGGGGTGTTGAGGTAGGTCAGGCTGGAGGTCGGTTCTCCGCCGCCGATCCCGAGATACCGGACGTTGAACTGGAACCGATCGAAGGTCAACAGCAATGACGAGAGGTAGGCCGCTTCGATGGCGGTCTGATACTCGCGGCTGTGGAGGTTCGAGAGTTCGATCGCCTGCTCAAGGGTCAAATTGCGGATGGTCGGGACCGCGTCGCGGACGACCGGTTCACCCGTTTCGCTGAGGGTCCGCTCCCAAACCGCCTGCTCGATGGCGGGGGCGAACTCGAACTGCGAGAGCCATTGCGGGTTCTCGACCGTCATGTCCTGCCCGAACTTGTGCCAGCTTTTGTAGCCGGGCATCCCGTCGACCGCCTGCATGTAGAGACTGGCGGCGGGATCGTCGGGGGGGAGCGGGGGACAATCGGGATTCGTGACGTCGAAGAACCGGCTGCGGGGATCGGCCTCGACCGTGATCCGCGGCAAATCCCAACGCTGGTCGGTCGTCTTTTCGAGGAGCTGGTTGTAGGTGTCGAAGTCGGCCTGCGACCGCCAGAACATCCGCGAGCAGCCCGGCAGGGTCAGAAGCGCTAGCAGCAACCCCGGCAAACATAAGGGGTTGCGGCGGACACCCAAGTCGCGGCGCGGCGGAGTGATCGAACGTAACATCAGCACGATGAACGACTTCCGGCATGAATCGTCAGCCCGGCCCCTGGTGATCCGGGGCTCGGTCCTCAGTCATCATTCGGCGTCGATACAACCGCTACTCAAGGAAAATTTGGCAAACTCGCGCCATACTGCGCAGATTAACAGAGGGTGGAGGGTTGAAGGTGGAGGGTTGAAGGTTGGAGGGAAGAAAATCCTGGATCACCACGGATTTCTCTGGCCTTCAACCCTCCACCTTCAACCCTCCACCCTCCCTCTTGCCGATTCTGCCGGTCTGCATTACAACCCGCGCGTGGTCATGCTCCCCGAAATGGATGTCGCGGGTCGCGGATGTTTCACCGGCTTCGTCGCTGGGCCTGCCCGGATCTGGCGCTCGATCTCGGGACGGCCAATACGTTGATCGCCATTCCCGGCGAAGGGGTCGTCCTCGACGAACCTTCGGTCGTCGCGCTCCAGAAAGGGAGCCGACGGGTTCTCGGGCAAGGGACCGCCGTGGGGAAACTCGCCCGCCAAATGCTCGGGCGGACCCCCGATTCGATCACCACCGTCCGCCCCATCCGCGACGGGGTGATCACCGACTTTGAACTCTGCGAGGCGATGCTGCGGTACTTCTTCCGCAAGGTGGGGCGACGGATGGCGGGTCTGCGGCCGCGGGTCATTCTGCCGGTCCCCGGATCGATCACCCCCGTCGAACGCCGGGCGCTCCTTACCAGCACCGAGCGCGCCGGCGCGGGGCAGGTCTATCTGCTCGCCGATTGCAAGGCGGCGGCGATCGGCGCGGGCCTGCCGATCTCGGAACCCTTGGCGAGTCTCATTTGCGACATCGGCGGCGGGACGACCGAAGTCGCGATTCTGAGCCTCGGCGAAATCGTCGCCGGACGTTCGCTCCGCACGGCGGGAGAGGAGATGGACGAGGCGATCGTCGAATATGTCCGCCGGCATTTCGCCCTGCGCATCGGGCCCCAGACGGCGGAGCAACTGAAGATCCGCATCGGCTGCGCGGCGCCGCGCGATCAGGAACTCACCACCGAGATTCGCGGGCTCGATCTCGTCAGCGGCGTGCCGCGGAAGGCGATCATCACCAGCGAGGAAGTTCGCGCGGCGCTCGCCGAACCGCTGGAGGGGATCATGCGGACGGTGCAGCAGGTGATCGAACAATGTGCGCCGGAGCTGGTCGCGGACTTGGCGGATACGGGGATGGTGGTCGTCGGCGGGGGAGCGCTCTTGCCGGGGATCGACCTGTTCTTTCAGGAGCGGTTGGGGATTCCCGTCCGCGTGCCGCACGAGCCGCAACGGGTCGCGGTGCGGGGCGCGGCGATCTGCGCGGAACATCTCGACCGTTGGCGCGACACGCTGGAAGGGGAATTCGCGGCGTGATCACCGGCGGAACGAGTCAGCCGACGCAGACGCACAGCGCGCGGAGCACGCGTTGCACGGAGGAAAGCGGCTTCCTTCGTGTGCCACTGGCTTCGCCAGTGCAACTTCAGCTGGGCAACCGTCGAAAGGTGGCACTGGCGAAGCCAGTGGCACACGGTGACTGGTATCACGGCCTTGGCGCATGACCATTTCCCACCACCTGCGACGGCCTTGGATCACCGGATTGGGCGGTTGCCTGGCGGGGATCGTTTTGTGGTTCGCCCCGCCGACGATGGTGGCGCGGGGGCGCGGAGTCACGCTCGATCTGTTGCGACCAGGCCTACGTCTGATCGACGAGGCGGTTGCGTCTGGTGAGGCTCGGTGGGATTCCTGGCGTGCGTCGCAGGAACGGCAGCTCGTCCAGGAACGCGACGCCGCGCGCGACGACGCGGCCCGGCTTGCCGAACGCTGGCAACGGCTGGTCGCGCGGCAACTCGTCATCGACGAGGGATCGCCGCTGACGAACTCCGGCGTCGCACCCGGGTCGCCGCCGTTGTTTCTCCCCGCCTTGGTGGGGGCCCGGGTGATGGGGGAGACGCTGTGCCGTGATTGGCGGTCGGGGGCGTTGCTCGATCGGGGTTGGCAAGGGGGCGTGCGGGAATCGGCGTTGGTACTGCAACGACGGCGGCCGCTGGTCGACCTCGGCGCGGACGATCAGCTTTCGACCGAAGACCCGTTGGTCATCGGCAGCACGGTCGTCGGGAAGATCGAAGTCGTCGGGCGGTGGACCAGCACGTTTCTCCCCGTCACCGATCCCGACTTCCGCGCGGCGGTGCAATTGGTGCGGCTCGCGGAGAGCGGACCGGCGTGGGGAGCCGCCGGCATTCTGCATGGGACGGGGACCGCGTGTCGCATCGAGGGGTTGCCGCTCGATGTCTCGGTCCGGGTGGGAGACGTCGTCTACTCCGCCGGGCGCGACGGGTTCCTCGGCGACCCGCTGTATTACGGGGAAGTGACGGCGGCGGTGCTGGACCCGAACGATCGGGAATGGGAGATCACGGTGACGCCGGGCGCGAAGGACCGCACGTTGACCCACGTGCATGTCTTGCGTGCCGCGCTCAATCCGCAGCGTTTGATGGGGAATTGACGATGTTCGACGAGGCTTGGTGATGAACTGGTTACGGGGAACCGTATGGTTGTCGCGCGGAGTCGGGCTGTACTTGGCCGCGGCGCTGCAGCTCGCGATCTGGCCCGAGGAGGGGCCGCGCTGTTTGGCGCTGTTGGCGGCGTGGTGGGTCTGGCTCTCACCGCGGCGCGGCGGTGTGACATGGTGTCTGCCGGCGGGACTAGCGCTCGACCTGACGACGCATGGTCGGTTGGGATTGAATCTGGCGACGTATGGGGTGCTGGCGGCCATCGTCGCCGAGACCTTGCTCGCCGACGAACGGCGCGTCGCCTGGCGGCTGACACTCACGACGGCCTGGTTCACGGCGGGGAGTACGTCCCTCTCGGAAGCGTGTCGAATCGCCTGGCAAGGGACACCGTGGCGACTCGAGTCGTTGTGGGAACCAACCTGGTCGGCGACCTGGCCGACGGTGCTCTGCATGGTGGTGATGCAGTTGACGGTGGGGCTGTTCCGCCGCTTGTGGGTCACGCGCGACGCGGGAGGTCGATGGGAATTGCAGAACGAATGGCGGCGGTTGTCGGAAGCGTGATGATCCTGCTGCGCCAAGCGATGCCTCTTATATGCCACTGGCTTGGCCAGTGCGGTCCAAATGGTGTGTTCCTCGAAGAAAACCACTGGCGGAGCCAGTGGCACACGAACTTGGTCATGCCCATGAGAACACTGAAAACTCCGTCGTCTTTCACCAATCATCATGCGTAATCAACCCGGACCGACATGGCTGACGCGCGACGGGGCGAGCTTCGCCCGGCGGGATGATCGCGCCGCGCCCGTGGGACGGTTGTTCGCCCTCTTCCTGGCGATCGCGGTTCCGCTGGTCGCCATCGCGGGGCGGTTGACTCATGTGCAACTTGCGCGGCAGCAGGCGTATCTCGAACCCTTCGCGATGGTCCGCCATGTCGAGCGGGAGCTTCCCGCGCGGCATGGCCGCATCTTGGCCGCCGACGGGACAGTCCTCGCCGATGATCTGCCAACCTACTCGCTAGCCGTCCATTATCGCTGGATCGAGGATCCGATCGACCCGCGCTGGCTGCGACGAAAAGCGTGGGAGCGACTCACGCGGGGGGAACGGCGGCAAACCGCCGCGGTCGCCGTCGCCGAACAGGCGATCCGGGAGGAACGGGAACGGCTGTGGGACGAATTGTCGCGACTCACGGGGACATCACGCGAAGAGTTCGCCGCGCGGCGGCGTGAGATTCAGATACGGGTCGAGCGGATTTGGGAGGACGTCGAAGCGCGACGCCGCGCGGAGGAAACGGCCGCGTCGGTTCCGCCGACTCCCACGGAAACCGGCCCGTTGCTGCGGCTGCGTGACACGCTGGTCCGCGAACTGACGCAGCCCCCCGACCGTCGCGCGCGGGAACCGTTGGTGATCGCCGAGCAGGAAGCCGAGCACGAACTCCTGCCGACGATCTCGGCAGAGGTCGCGACGACGTTGATCGCCCATCCCGAGCGCTACCCGGGCGTGAACACCCGCGTGCGAACTCGACGGATCTACCCCCATCGCGACTTGGCGGCGCACCTGCTCGGCGCGCGGACGGCGCTGCCCGAAGGGGAACAGGAACCCGGCGGGCCGGTCAGTCGCGGGCGGACCGGGTTGGAGCGGCAGTACGAAGCCGTGCTGCAAGGGAAACCCGGCCGGCAACGGCAGGTGATCAATCGCCATGGGGAAGTGATCGCGACGGAAACGATCGCGGCGGCGGAGCATGGCCGCGATTTGGTGTTGACGCTCGATCTGGCCTTGCAGGCGAAGGCGGAAGGGCTGCTCGATCGCGCGCTGGAGGGCCGTAGTCGTGCGGGCGAAGACACGGCTCCGACCGAGGAAACCGCAACCCCGCCGAGTCCGCCGCAAGGGGGCTGTCTGGTCGCGCTCGACGTCCACACCGGGGCGGTGCTGGCCGCCGCCGCCGCGCCGCGGTTCGACGCCAATCTCCTCGTCGGGTCCGATCCGCAGGCGTGGTCGGTGTTGTCGCGCGACCCGCGCAAACCCTTCTTCCCCCGGCTGACCCATATGGCGTTGCCGCCGGGGTCGGTCTTCAAAGGGGTGACCGCCGTTGCGCTCTTGGAGGCGGGAGTCTTCACGCCGGACGAGACGATCGCTTGTCGCGGGTATCTCGACGAGCCGGAACGACATCGCTGTCTGATCTTCCGGCATCATGGCGTCGGACACTACGACACCGACCTCGCGAAGGCGCTTGGGCAATCGTGCAACGTCTACTTCTTTACGGGGGCGCGACGCTGCGGTCCACAGCCGATCGTGGATTGGGCCCGTCGCTTCGGACTTGGGACACCGACGGGGATCGACCTGCCGGGCGAGACGGCCGGGACGCTCCCCGATCCGCAGCGCCCCGGTACTCTCGGCGGCCGCAAACGCTGGTATCCCGGGGATACGTTGGGACTCGCGATCGGCCAATCGACGCTCACCACGACTCCTTTACAACTCGCGCGGATGATGGCGGCCCTCGCGAACGGCGGATCGCTCGTCACGCCCCATCTCGCGACCGCCGGCGGCCCGATGACGGTCGATCCATCGGCGAGTCCTCACGTCCGCCCCGTCTTCGCCCATCCCGAGCCGCGGCCGATCGCCGGTTTAAGTCCCGAGACCCTCGCCGCCGTCCGGATGGGGCTCACCGGCGTCGTCCATGAGCCGGGGGGGACGGGGTACAAGACGATTCGGCTGGAGACGGTCACGATCGCCGGAAAAACGGGGACCGCCGAGACGGGGGGGGGGCGTCCCGATCATGCCTGGTTCGTGGGTTACGCCCCGGCGGAAGCACCGCGGGTCGCCTTCGCGGTGGTGCTGGAACACGGCGGCAGCGGGAGCCAAGCCGCGGGCCCGCTCGCCCGCGAGTTCGTCAGCAGCCTGCTGGAGTTGGGCCTGATCACCCCGGCGACCTCGTTGGCGGAGGCGGAGTGAAGCGCGCCATACGGTGTTGGGGGCGATGGTGGCTGGGGTCAAGTCTTCGAGCCCTCGGCGAACAACGCCGAGTCTCAAAGCTACGAAGCTTTGATTAGGGATTCATACCGGGTGAGAATTTCGTTGGAAGCCTCGGCAAGCAGCGGCTCTGACTCATGAAAATATCGCTTGGCGAGTTGAATGATCCGGACCATCGGTCGCGTGTCGAACAAGGTCTTGTACGCGATCCAAGCCGCGCCATCCAGCGCGATGGCGCGCGTGAAATCGTCCACGGCGGGGTCTTCCGCGATCTGAATCAGCTTATCGATGGCGGGTTGACGAGTCTCCATGGTCCAGACATGACTCATGAGACTGACCATCCCGGACCGTAGATTGTCGCATTCACGATGATCCAACGCTTGCAAGGTCCTCTCGGCCAGGGCGCCTTTGTGGCAGTACGAAGCGACTCCGATGGCAAGTCCCGCCACATGAGCATCGGGGGAATTCAGCAATCGCCACAGCAGTTCAGGTTCGAGCGGAGCGTTCGCACGATGGATCAAATGAAGCCCAACCCGCTGGGAATTCCCGCAAGTTTGCCGATCTCTCGTCGAAGTTGCTTGATGCGACTGATGCCCCTGGATTGAAATTCCGCAACGACCGACGACATCGCACCAGGCGGCATCCTGATAGAGGCGATCACGGTGCGAATGTCCTTCAAAGAGATTGCCATAGCAGTCGACTCATTCGCCGCAAAAAGTACAGCGCGACCAGCCATGCCGGTGGCGCGATGGAACGAACTATCGAGCGCCCGGCGCGTCGCTTCGCACCGGGTACTGATCAAAGCGACCGATCACAGCCACCCTGCCGAATCGTCATCGACACGATGAACTCCGGGTCATGTTGCCATGCAGAGGTTGGGATTGCCGGCGATCACAGCTTAGAGAGGCCGTTACCGTAAGCGACTCCAGTCGGCATACGCCTGATAATCCAGCCCCTGTCAAATCAGCGAGGCCCCGTGATGCGAATTGAGTCTTTACGGCCTGAGACGCAGAACATTCACCCAGTCGATCGACCAGTCCTTGGCATCCCAATACAACAAGTTTCCCGAATCGCCCGTCGTACTCACGGCGATGTATCCTGAGTCTCCTGGCATAACCGCCATCGAGTTGATCATGGAATCAACTTCGTGCTGGCCGACTATCACGTCGGACCCCGCTTCGTGAAAGCCGAAGAAATTGCGAAGTGAGCGTTGGTGGACTTCCCCGTAAACCGCCAACGTGCTTGTCCGACCGATGTAACGGACGGCATGGATGTGATGGAGCGAGACGGCTTTCTGAACGAGCCTTCCGGTGCGGAGGTCGACCCTGAAGATCGAGTAGAACTCGGTTATATTCGGAACGGATCGTGTCCGCGCGGAAATCGCCATTTCGGCGCCGCTAGAATCAATGTCGATGCAAGTCGGCAGAAAACTTGGATTTCCCAGGCTAAGGCTACTGAGGCGCATGATTGGTGCCTTCGACGAATCACGCGGGCAGAGACGCACATCAAAATCGCTCTTGCGCGGAAGGCCCTCAAGGTAGGCCACATAATCGCCGTCGGGAGTGTCGCAGATGTCGGTGACGTAGTAGATCACATCGTCAGACAACGTGACGATCAGACCGCTGGCAAGATCATATCGATAGAGACGATTCCGTCCGCCCAGGTAAATTGATCGGCCGTTGGCCGAGAAGCGATGGCTTAGGATATAGCCGGCGTCGGCACGCATTAGTGGCCTGGCGACCAACTTCCCGGAATCGGTTTCCCAGATGGCCATCCATTGGGGCCGGTTCGTGTCCACGCTGAATCCGCAGAGGAGCTTGCCATCCGGTGAGAAGCTGAAATTGCCCAGGTTGGCCACGGGGACTGGCTGACAATGAGCCGTGACCCGACCTGTTCGGAACTCGAAGAACTCCGGGGGCGCGCCACGGATGGACTTTGCGCCGAATGCACCCTTCGGACTGGGGACTACCCCACCGTGATTCACGTGATATACGATTGTCGGCTTCGGTTGCTGTCCATCCGCGAGCAGTTGTGTGCAGATGCTGAACGGCAGGCCTACCAGAAATAGGAATGCAATTGTGCGAGGCGCATATAATCGGTCCATACGCCGCCCATCACTCGCGAGTCGCATGATACTCACTCGCCTACACCATCCACAAGTAATCAAGATCTTGCGCGCTGCAATTGCCTTCCGCCTGTATCGGCAGCATAAAATTACGCGGAGGCGCTCGCCACTCCATGGTAGTGCTCATGGCGCATCCATGTAGAACACAGAACTCGTCATCGAATAATGTCGTAGTGCGTAGATAAACCGAATAGAATGTCGAAGCATTACGGTTTATCAACCACTCGTTGGGATAAATCCCAATCTCGGATATGGATGGTCCGCACTCGCCGGAGCATGGGCAGGCGCCGGAGCAGTCAATCCTGCATTCCCATTCGACTTGAATGTTCCAGCAGTCGCCAACTTTCCAGCGTCTCGCGCGTGGCGGACTGCAGTTGCGATCCGTGATGTTGCCGAACCGCAGCGGCCAGATATTGCCATTCGTGATTTCGTCATTTGCAGGCTGCCCACAGACGCCGGAGACGCGTCCCGTTCGCCAAGATGGTAGCGCATGCGTCTCTTTGAATGTGAAGCGAATGGTGCTTCCATCACAGCATTGGCCAAGGGACGATAAGACCTCGGCTTTCAGGCCGTAGATTCCTTCAAAAGCTCCGGGGAGTGGCCCACTCAATGTACAGAATGTTGTTGAACACAGCGGCAAGGGCCATTCCCCGCTCGGATCCGTAAGCATCGTCGGCTGTCGCCAAGCGTATGTATAATCGCGGATGACGAATGTGTTTTCGATTGGGTCGCAGCTAGCCCAAGCAGCGATATCCGGCATGTACTGACGCCGACGAACTGACAACCAGGACATATAATCATCGCAGACGTATCCAAACTGTCCCACCCAGCGGAACGGGGTCTCGCTGGTCCCGCTTCGATCGACCTCATTTCCCCAAGCATCGTAGGTGAAGGTGTCGGTGACGGTCCCGGAGTCGTCGGTGAGCGTACGAGTACTGCCGAGTGCGTCGAAGTGATGGAAGCGGGTCTCGCCGTCGCGGTGCTCGCTGATCATTGGACCGTAGGCCGAAGGCTCGTTGGTGTAGCTGGCAAGTATGTTCCCCGCGCCGTCGGTCACTTCCAGAATCGAATCGGTGACCGGATCCCAAGTGTATTGCTTGACAGGCATGGTGCGTTGTCCTTGCCGAATACAAGATTCGATTCATACCGCGGTTGCGATTTTACGTGATCAGATTTCTGATCTGCAAGAAAAATCCTGACAGCCCGCGCCAGATGGCCATTTCGTCCAGAATGCGAGTCACCCTCAAGTCTTCAGCAGTTCGTGCATGATCCGGGGCGGGGACATCGGGAGTTGCCGCAGGCGGACGCTGATCGCTTGGGCGATGGCGTTGGCGATCGCGGCGGGCGGGGGGCAGATGGGGACTTCGCCGACGCCGCGGACACCGTACGGATGGTTCGGGTCGGGGACCTCGACCAAAATCGTGTCGATCATCGGGACGTCGTAGCAGGTGGGCATGCGGTAATCGAGGAACGTGGCGTTGCGCATCGTCCCCGCCGGGTCGTACCAATACTCCTCGTTGAGCGCCCAGCCGATCCCCTGCACCACACCCCCTTGAATCTGGCCTTCGACGTAGCTGGGATGGATCGCCGTGCCGCAGTCTTGCGCGGCGGTGTAACGGATGATTTGGACCTTGCCCGTTTCGGGATCGACTTCGACGTCGACGCAATGCGTGCCGAACGCGCCGCTTTGCGTTTCAGGGCCCGAGGTCCCCTGACCGATCACCGGACCGCCTAATTCATGCAGTTCGGCGGCGAGCTCGGTGAAGCTGAGGCGTTTCCCGGCGGGGCCGGTGACGCCGCCGTCGACGTAGCTGACCTGCGCCGCGGGGACGTTCCACAACTTTGCGGCGCGCTCGATGAGTTGCCGCTGGATGTCTTGGGCGGCGTGGACGGCGGCGATCCCCGTCGCGAAGGTGGTGCGGCTGCCGCCGGTGACGTCGGTGTAGCCGATGCCGTCGGTATCGGCGACCGTCGGATGGACCACCTCAACGGGGATCCCGAGGGTCTCGGCGAACTGCATGGCGATCGAGGTGCGGGTGCCGCCGATATCGGTCGAGCCTTCGACGAGGGCGACATGCCCATCGAGATTGACGGTCGCCGTCACCGAGGACTTCAGCCCGATATTGAACCAGAAGCCGGAGGCGATGCCGCGGCCACGATGGGGTCCGCCGAGAGGTGACTTGTAATGCTCCGAGTTGCGGATCGCCTCGATCGTCTCCTGGAGGCCGATGCGCTGGAACTTGGGTCCGTCGACGCGGCGGGTCCCTTCCTTGGCGACGTTCTTGAGCCGGAGCTCGGCCGGGTCGATGTTCAGCGTGCGGGCGAGTTCATCGATCACGGTTTCGATGGCGAAGGCGGCGTTGGTCGACCCGGGGGCGCGATAGGCGTTCGTCCGCGGCTTGTTGACGCAGACGTCGTAGCCTTCGACCCGGGCGTGCGGCAGGTCGTAACACGAGAAGACGCACATGCAGCCGGGGCCGATCGGCGAGCCGGGGAAGGCCCCCGCCTCATAGGCCAGATAAGCCTCCGCCGCGACGAGTTCCCCGGTTCGCTTGGCCCCCACTTTGACGCGGATGTACGAC
>CAYRVS010000091.1:0-19992 GCA_964427725.1 uncultured Planctomycetaceae bacterium
CGCCCCGGCGATGACTCCCTTCACACCGAATCCCGAAATCCCCCAAGGTCCAGCCCCGCAGGTGCTGCCGCAAGGGTGAATGCCGCGTTGTTCGATTAGGAAACGCAAGACGCCGCGTCCTCCCCTGGAAGGATCGCGGCGTCTTGATTATGCACGAAAAATCCCCGTTGGCTCGCTGGATGCGCGGACGGGATGTCGGTGGTTGGGCGCGTTACCGCTGCACGCGGGCGCTCCCCCCCTTCGCGAGGGCTTCGACTTCCGGCAGCCTCGCCATCGTGACGTCGCCGGGGAACGTGGTCAGGAGCGCCCCGTGAGCCCAACCGAGCCGCAGCGCTTGTTCGGGGGCCTTGCCGCTCAGGAGACCGTAAAACAGGCCCGCCGCGAAGCCGTCGCCGCCGCCGATCCGATCAACCACATCGAGCTGGCACGTCGGGCTGACGTACGTCTTCCCTTCCAGCCACAACACGGCGGCCCAATCGTGGCGATTGGTCGAATGGACTTCCCGCAGCGTCGTGGCGACCATCTTCACGTTCGGGAACTTGGCGACCGCCTTGTCGATCAGCTTGAAGAAGTTTTGCGGATCGAGCTTGGACGCATGCTCGACGTCCTGCCCCTCGATCCCCAGCCCCTTCTGCAGGTCCTCTTCGTTGCCGACCAGGCAGTCGACATGCTTCACGATGTCGCTGATGACCGCCTGCCCCTTAGAGTCGCCGCCGATCGAGGCCCACAGCTTGGCGCGGTAGTTGAGGTCGAACGAGGTGATCGCCCCCTGCGCCTTCGCGGCCTGCATCCCTTCAATGATCGTTTGCGACGTCGTTTCCGACAGCGCCGCGAAGATCCCCCCCGAGTGGAACCACTTCACCCCCCCCGCCATGATCGACTTCCAATCGAAGTCGCCCGGCTTGAGCATCGCCCCCGCCTCATTCGCCCGGTTGTAGAAGACGACCGGCGGACGGACCCCTTGGCCGCGATCGCTGTAGACGGTGGCGATGTTCGGCCCGCGGACGCCGTCGTGTTTGAAGTGCTTGTAGAACGGCTTGACCCCCATCTCGCGGACGCGGGCCTGCACCATTTCCCCGATGCCGTTGTCGACCATCGCCGAGCAGACGCCGGTCTTCAGGCCGAAGCAGTCGCTCAGATTGGCGGCGACGTTGTACTCCCCGCCGGAGACGTGAATGTCGAACGACTTCGCCTTGCGGAAGGGAATGATCCCCGGGTCGAGCCGGTGCACTAGCGCGCCCAGCGAGAGGAAATCGAGGTCACAGGCATCGGTCCGAAGCGCGAGAGACATAAGGCGTTCCGTATTGGTGGAGCGAGTAGGGAATAGCGAATAGGGACGAGCCGGACCGATCGAGACGCGTGATTCGACGTCTGTGGAATCCCGCGTCTCGGACTAAATCGTCACGGCGCTGAAGCCGCCGTCGACGACGATGTTTTGACCGGTCACGAATGACGCCGCGCGGGGGGCGGCGAGCCAGACCGTGGCTCCGCCGAGCTCCTCCGACGTGCCGAACCGCGCCATCGGGGTATGGCCGATGATCTGCTGCCCGCGGGGGGAATAGCTGCCGTCGTCGTTGAACAGGAGTTTCTTGTTTTGTTCGGCGGGGAAAAAGCCGGGGCTGATCGCGTTGACCCGGATCCCCTTGGTCGCCCATTCGCGGGCGAGAAACATGGTCAGGTTGATCACCGCCGCTTTCGCCGCCGAATAGGCGACGACGCGCGACAGCGGAATCATCCCCGACATCGAGGCGATGTTGATGATGCTCCCCTTGCCGCGGGTGACCATCGATTCACCGAAGACCTGACAGGGAAGGAGCACGCCCCCCACCAGATTCAAATCGAAGACTTCATTCCAAGCCTCGCGGGGAAGGGCGCAGAAGTCGCTCCCCGGGGGCAGAGTCGCCGCCGGTTTGTTCCCCCCGGCGGCGTTGACCAGAATCGTCACCGGCCCCAGCGACCGTTCGACGCCGTCGCGGGCCGCGATCAGGGAATGCCGATCCATCGCGTCGGCGGCCTGAAAGATCGCCCGAGCCCCGGCCGCGGTCAGTTGCCCGACTCGTTCGCCTCCGCGTTCTGGACTGCGACCGACGACGGCGACCGCCGCCCCCGCTTCGCCGAGCGCCTGCGCCATCGCGCCGCCCAGCGCCCCGGTCCCGCCGAGGACGACGGCGACCTCACCCGAAAGATCAAACAGCTTGCCGCCCATCTCGATCGCTACTTTTCGCGGGGGAACACGCTGGTCGGGAACCTCCCCCGCCGCGCGACGGCAGTTTAGCCCAAGCGCCGGGAGAATGCAGCAATCCGCAGGGGATTTCGGATTTCCCCATCTCTCACCGTACGGTGGAACGCCCGGTTCCCACGATCGGTCGTCGTCACTCGCCGCCGCGCGGGGGCGGTTCCCGACGGCTGGGAGTTGGTCGCGCGGCGGTTGTCTCCCCTAGGCAGTAAAGCCACTCTTGTCGTGGACCGTTACGGTCATCGGCACAGCGGAGGTAGAGTCGCCCCTCGCTCACCGCCGGGCTGGCGAACGCCTCGTTCCCGAGCCGATTTTCCGCCGTCAGTTGGAACCCTTGCGGACTCGCCGCGAAGACCGTGGTCAGTCCTTCCATGTTGGTGACGTAGATTTGCCCTCCCGCGAGGAGCGGCGACGAGCGGAACCGGCCCCCGACCCGCTGCTTCCACAGCTCCTTCCCCGTCGCCGCGTCAAGACACCGCGCGATGCCGTCATCCTGCATCAAATACAGGTGCTCATCGGTCGCCAGCAGCGACGGGACATAACACTTGTCCTTGATCCGCCACAGCACCTTGCCTTGGCCGTCCAAGGCCAACGTCTCCGAGCCCGGATAACCACCACTGACGAAAACCCGGTCTCGGCTGGTGACCGCGGTTCCGACAGTCGCCTCGGTCGTCCCCGGCGTCTGCCACAACTCGGCCCCCGTCTGCGGATCGTACGAGGCGACGAGATCGCAACCACACAGAATCACCTGGTCCCGCCCCGCCAAGGTCACCACCCGGGGCGAAGCATAGGACGAGGCGTTCGGCCGCTTCCGCCGCCAGACGATGTTCCCCGTCGTCCGATCCAAGGCGGCGATGAAGCCGCCGTCGGCATGATCGGCGGCGAGGATCACCAAGCCCCGATAGACAATGGGGGACGCCGAGTATCCGAACTTCGAGCGGAATCCGCCGACTTCCTGTTTCCACAGCTCGTCCCCTTCCTGCACATCTCCGGCGGTTCGCAGCGAAATCGCCGAGCAGTAGATCCGCCGATCATTGAGAAACAAAGCGAAGAGGCGTTCGCCGTCAGTGGCGAGCGTGCTCGAAGCCTGGGTGTTTTCCGCATGCATCTCTTGTTCGAGGTGACCGGTGAGGACGTCGGTCTGCCACAACCACTTCCCGGTGCCGCGATCGATCCCCATCACCGATTGGGTCTGACGCCCCTCGTCGGCGGTTTCCAGGTAGATCCGGTCCCCCACGATGATCGGGCTCGCATGCCCGCGGCCGGGGAGCTTCGTCCGCCAGACGACGTTTTCCGTCTCGGACCAAGTGGTCGGAACCGCCAGGCCTAAGGCGACGCCGTCGTGCCGCGGACCGCGCCAACCCGGCCAATCATTCGGGCCGAACGAGGGAGAAGGGGCGGCGACCGCCGTCGCGGCGGGACCGTCGGTCGTGACCTGAATCTCGGCTGATTGGGGAATCGGTGGCCGACCGCAACCGCAGAGCCCCAACCCGACCACCACGACGATTGAACGCATGCCCGCCCTCCGTGTCCGCTCTGCAATCATCCTCCGCCCGGCCCCGAAAGATCATGGACGGAGAATATCGGATGATCATACTCTTCGCGGGGGAAGGCTCGCGAGCGCCCGGCGGATGGCGATCCCCCAACCGGTCTGTTACAACTCGCCCGACCACGGATTCCCGCTTCCCAACAGAACCCCGCGATATGCATTACAACGTCTACGGCGTCGGCAATTCCCTCGTCGACATTCAGGTCCAGGTCGCCGACCGCCATCTGCACGATCTCGGGTTCACCAAAGGGGTGATGACCCTCGTCGACGAAGCGACCCAAGCCCGCGTCTTGACGTCGCTCGACGGCGTCTCGATCCATCGCTGCGCCGGAGGCTCGGCGGCCAATACCATCATCGGCGTCGCCGATTTCGGCGGGACGGCGGCCTACGCGGGGAAAGTGGGGACCGACGAACTTGGCCGCTTCCTGCTCGATGACATGCGCAAACTGGGGGTCGCCGTGGAAGTCCTCCCGGCGGCGGGGCAGACCGGCACCTCGGTCATTTTGATCACCGAGGACGCGCAACGGACCATGCTGACCCACCTGGGTCTCTCGGCGACATTGGGGCCGGACGACATCTCCGCCCCGGAGATCGCCCGAGCCGACTACGTCTATGTGGAGGGCTACCTCTTCGCCGGTGACTCGACGAAAGCGGCCGCCCTCAAGGCGATTCGTCTGGCGAAGGAACAGGGAGTGAAGGTCGCCTTCACGATCTCCGACCCGTTCCTGGTCTCCATGCATCGCGAGCTCTTCTGGGAGTTGATCGCGGGCCCCGTCGATCTCCTCTTTTGCAATCTGGAGGAGGCACGCAGCCTGACGGGGTTGTCGGACCCGGTCGACTGCGCGCAGAAGATCCATCATCACGCCGCCGATGTCGCGTTGACCTTGGGGGCCGACGGATCGCTGCTCATGCAGGGAGGGCAGGTGTTGCCGATCGAAGGGGTCCCGGTGCGGGCGGTCGATACCACGGGAGCGGGGGATATGTACGCCGCCGGGATTCTGTACGGGATCACCAATGGACTGACTTGGAAGCAGGCGGGACACTTGGCGTCGCACGCCGCGGCGCGGATCGTCAGCCAGTTGGGGGCCCGGATGGAGCGGAAGTTCACGAAAGCCGAGCTTGCGGAGTTGCTGCGGTAAACTCGGGGAGTCCGCCCGCGAACTTTTGGATCAAACAAAAAGAAGCCCAGGGAAAGCATTCCCTGGGCTTCCGTCGTTCAATGTTGCGATGCGTTGGGCTTAGTAGCCGCCGCCGCGACGGCCACCGCCGCCGTAACCGCCGCCACCACCGCCGCCGTAGCTGCCGCCGCCACCGCCGCCGTAGCTGCCGCCACCGCCGCCGCCGTAGCTGCCGCCGCCACCACCGCCGTAGCCGCCGCCGCCACTGCGCCGGCCACCACCGCCGCCGCCGTAGCCGCCGCCACCGCCGCGGTCTTCACGCGGCCTGGCTTCGTTGACGGTGAGCTGCCGCCCGCCGACGTCTTGCCCGTTGAGGGCGGCGATCGCGGCCTTCGCGCCGGCTTCGTCCGCCATTTCGACGAACCCAAAGCCCTTCGAGCGACCGGTGTCACGGTCCATCACCACCTGCGCCGAACGGACTTCGCCGTGTTGGGCAAAGAGCTGCTCGAGCGTGTCATTCGTGGTGCTGTACGTCAGGTTGCCCACATACAATTTCGTACCCATCGACAGTCCTTCTCTCTTCGTCCTGCCTTAACCCGACGTCCTCTGGAACCGGTCTGCGAGACGAAACACAGAAACCGGATGCCGCCACGTCGGCGACATCCCCGTATGCGAACCGCGCGATTTCCTCGGAAATCCGCGGTCCCGCCAAACTCCCGCCAAAAGGCCGCGCCACGACGCACCACGTCGTGACGACCAGCCCTCGCCGAGAAGTTGAACGCACCAGACGGAAAATGGTTCGCGCGATGAAATGGCCCGACCACGAACCATCACGAACCGACTGGGATAAACCCTTAGAGCGGGTTGATTCGGGCCATCAACCATCGTTGCGAAGATGCCTCGCAAAATCCCCGGCACGATGGTCAGCACCATCCAGGGACACACACACGCCGCCGCCAGGGAGAAACCGCTCAAGAACCGCTGCCAGACCTGATAAACCGCTCGCCGGAACGAGCAGGACTCCCTGAATTGGAAGAGCGACGTTGCAGAAGCTGCGTGAGGTGTGGGTGACCGAGTGGTTGGTCACGCGAAAATATCGAATCCTGACCCGATGACGAGGACACATCGCCATCATCGTGGTTAAGCGTATCACTCCCGCGCCGGATTGACAAGAACAACTCTCCGTTTTCCAGGTCGCCAAGCCGCACTTGGCACAACCATGCCGCGGCACGGAAGAAATGGCGGCGACCGACACCACCGCACCGCCACGCCCTCAGCTCAGAATCTCTCCGATCACATGGCCGTGGACGTCGGTCAAACGGCGATCGATGCCTCCCGCGCGGAACGTCAACCGCTGATGATCGATCCCCAACAGATGCAGGACCGTCGCGTGGAGGTCGTAACAGTAGGTCTTCCCCTCGGCGGCTTGATACCCCAGATCGTCACTCCGGCCGTAGGTCGCTCCCGCCCGAATCCCCGCGCCGGCCAGCCACGTCACGAAGGTTCCCCCGTTGTGATCGCGGCCCAACGACCCTTGCGCGAACGGGGTCCGGCCGAATTCGGTCGTCCAGATCACCAGGGTGTCGGCGAGCAGTCCCCGTTCGCGAAGATCGGTCAGCAGCGCCCCGATCGGCTGGTCGACGCTCTGCGCGATCGGGGGGAGTTCCGTCTGAATGTTGCCGTGATTGTCCCAGTTGTTCACCGCCCCTTGCGGGCCACTCCAGACCTGCACGAACCGCGTCCCCCGTTCGATCAACCGCCGCGCGAGGAGACACCGCCGGCCGAAGTCCTGCGTGGACGGCTGATCGAGGCCGTACGCCGCTTGGGTCGCGGCGGTCTCTTGGGCGAAGTCGAACGCTTCGGGGGCGCTAAGCTGCATCTTCGCGGCGAGTTCCCCCGCCGCGATGCGGCCTTCCAATTGGGTGTCGCCCGGGCGCGCGGCGGCATGTGCGAGATTGAATCGCCGCAAAAGGGCCAGCGTCTCGTCATGCGCGGCCCCTTGCGCGAAAGCTTTGGACGGGTCGGCGAAGAGATCGGGAACCGGTTGGGGACTTGCGGCGTTCACCAGCGTCCCCTGATGTTTCGCCGGCAGGAACCCGGCGCTGAAGTTCGCTTTCTGGTTGTAGGGCAAGCCGCGCGGATCGGGGAGGACCACGAAGTCGGGGAGATTGTCGGACAGGCTGCCGAGCGCGTAGGAGATCCAGGCCCCCATACAAGGGAACCCGGGGAGAATGAAGCCGGTATTCATCATGTAGCTGGCGGGACCGTGGACGTTGGTCTTGCTCGCCATCGCCATCAGGAAGGCGAGTTCGTCGACGTGTTTCGCCTGATGGGGAAAGACGCTGCTGACCCAGCGTCCCGTCTCGCCATGTCGCTGAAACGTGAACGGGCTCTTCATCACCGCGCCGGCGGGGGCGGTGAAACCTTCCGGTTTCTCCTTGGGCCCCAGCATCTGCCCATGCAGCCGTTCCAGTTCGGGCTTGTAGTCGAAGGTGTCCATGGGGCTTGCGCCCCCGTTCATGAAGAGCTGAATGACCCGTTTCACCCGCGCGGGATGATGCAACCCCGCGCGCCAGTCCCGGCGTTCGTCGGCCGCCGACTCGCGCCCCAACCACGCCGCCAAAGCGAGCGCGCCGAACCCACCCCCGGCCTGTCGGAGAAAATCGCGGCGGCTCGCATCGTGGGGGATCGTTGGGGGAGACATGTTCGCCACCGTTCCGCACTCTCTACCGGGTCTGTTTCGTCTTTCAATCTACGAACAAGAACTCGTGACTGTTGAACAGCAATCGTGCGACCGCCGCCAACCCATGGCGCTCCGCCAGCCCGCTCAACTCGGCGGTTTCCAAGGAGGTCGGATCCCGCAGCCACGCCCAGCGGACCATCTGTCGGACCTGTTCGGGCCGCTCGGTCGTCACGGACTCCGCGCGACGTCCCAACGCCTCCGCCTGATGCAAGACGAACCGGTTGTTGAGGAGCACCAGCGATTGCAACGGCGAGAGCGACACGCCTCGGACCGGCGACAACAACCCGAGATCGGGAAAATCGAGGGCCTCCATCAATGGGTCGGGGATGCCGCGCCAGACGACGCGATAAATGCTGCGCCGCCCCGACCCCGGGCCGTCCCAATCGAAGGTGCCGTAATCGAGGATCGGCGTGAGCTGCGCGCCGGGGGATGTCGAGAAGTACGCGATCCCTGGCCCCCCCATCTTCAGATCGAGCTTTCCGCTCGTCGTCAGGAGGGCGTCACGATAACTATCAGCGTCGAGCCGCTGCCGTGTCATCCGCGCCAACCACCGATTGTCGGGATCGCGTGCGAGCGTCTCAGCGGTCACGACCGAGGATCGCCGATACGCCGCCGATGTGCAGATCAGGCGATGCAACCGCTTCAGCGACCCCGTCTCGCGAAGCTCACACGCCAGCCAATCGAGCAGCTCCGGATGGGACGGGAGCCCGCCCATGCGGCCGAAATCGTTGGGGGTGTCGCAGAGCCCGCGGCCGAAATGGTAGTGCCAGACCCGGTTGGCGATGCTCCGCCACGTCAAGGGGTTCTCGGGTGAGGCCAACCAATCGGCGAGGGCGGCCCGGCGGTGTTCCTCTCCCGAATCGGGCGGCAACTCGAACCGCGCCGGGAGCGCGGTGATCGCCGACAACGCCCCAGGGCCGATGACTTCCAGCGGCTGCGCGATGTCGCCGCGCCGCAGGCGATGAATCGTCCGCGGAGTCTCGATCTTGATGACTCCCCGTTCGTTCGTCGCCACGGGAGCGGCGGCATAGACCAACGTGGGCTCAGGCAACTTCGCCAGCTCACGTTGGGCGCGGTGGCGAAGCACCGCCGCCGCCAAGCGCCGTCGTGCTTCCGTCGTCCGCTCGGCGGGAGTCCGTGTGAGGGCCTGCTCGACATCAAGGGGAAGCGCGACCGCTTCGTCGGGGGGACCATCCGTCACCGACAACTTCATCCGCCCGATGAGATGACTCCCACCGTGAACCTGCTTGAGGCGGAGGGCCAACGTCGCGTCGACCGGGACCTCCAAACGCTCCGCGAGCTCGAAGACCGCCAGATGGGCCTGGCCGACGGCGGGATGGATCCCCCATGCCGTCGCCGGGTTGCCGTCGATCGCGTGCTGAATCGTCCAACCGGTCTGATCGAAATCGGCCGTGGCGCGACCGATCTTCAAGCGTCGGCCTTCCGTCGCCCCGGGGGGGAAGAGCTCAAGCTCAAACTCGCTCAAGTGCAGGTTGCCGTTGTCGCAGCGTCCCGGCCCTTGTTGCGGGAGCGACGGGTCGGTCAGGACATCGAGTCGAATCGCCGTGAGCGCGGTGACCGGCACCCGCGCGGTGACGGTGACCACATCTCGTTCGGGACGCGGCCCCGTCGAGAGAAGCGACTCATCGGCTTGGCGTTGCAGTTGCGCGCCATCGCTGGATGTGAAAACTTCCGGCGTCAATGTCCGCCACCGCACCCCCGTCGTCTGATCCTCTTCCCACGCGGCGACCAACGACTCGGCCTCGGGGCTGGTCAGGAGCGCTTCGTCGTTCGTCTCGGCGGCGGCCAACCATGTCCGCCAACGGGTCCGCTCGCGCGCGATCCGCGGATCGGTGTCGTAGGGGATGTTCCCCTTGCCGATCCCCGCGAAGACCGCCTGCAACGCGAAGTAGTCTTCCTGCGTGATCGGATCGAACTTATGGGCATGGCAGCGGGCGCAGTTCGCCGTCGTGCTGACGATCGCCCCCATCGTCTGCGTGACGAGGTCATCGCGATCGAGGTACTCGAACGACTGCGGCGCGGTGATCGCCGCGCTGTGGTCGTAGGTGCCGGCTCCCAGGAACCCGAGCGCGGGGGTCAATTCGGGTTGTTCGGGGAAGAAGACGTCGACCGCGAGTTGCTCGCGGAGGAAGCGATCCCAGGGAATATCCTGATTGAGCCGGTCGATGACGTAGTCGCGATACCGCCACGCCTGCGGGCGAAAGACGTCATGCTCGAACCCGTGGGAATCGGCGAAGTGGATCGTATCGAGCCAGTGCCGGGCCCACCGTTCCCCATACCGAGGCGAGGCCAGCAACCGCTCGACCTGCCGTGAATCCGCTTCGGGAGACTGATCGGCGAGATACTCGGCGACTTCTTCGAGGGTGGGGGGCAAGCCGTGCAGATCGAACGTCAGGCGTCGCAACCACGCGGTCCGCTCGGCCGGTGGGGCGGGCGTCAAACCTTCCCGGACGATCGCGACATCGAGAAAGGTATCGATCGGGTGCGTTGCTCCGGCTTCTTTCGACGGCGGGACCGCCGGACGCACCAGCGGCCGCAGGGACCACCAATCGGTGGCGTCGGCCAAAGATGACTGCGGCTGCGTCGTCCGCGGATCGGGCGCGCCACCGGCGACCCACCGTTCCAGCAGCGCCAACTCCGCGTCCGGCAGCTGCTCTTCGGGCATCTTCAATTCGGCGTGCGTATGCCGTACCGCCTGGATGAGCAGGCTCGCGTCGGGATCATTCGGCACGATCGCGGGACCGCGGTACCCACCGGTCATCCAACCGCTGCGCCAATCGAGCGTGAGCCCCCCTTCCATCGTCCCCGCGCTGTGGGAGTGACACCCGTAGCAATGTTCCTTCAAGAGGGGTTCGACATGGGTCGTGAACCAGGCATCGTCGATCGTCTCCGGTTCCTGGGCATGGATGGAGCCCAAGCCACCGAGCAACATTAGCGTGACGAGGAGTCCTCGAAGCGGCATCAGCCCCCCTCCCCGCGCAGTCGCCGGGCGATGGACTCTCCGAACGCCATGACGAGTCGCCCCATCGCGGCGAATTGAGTCCGGGGAAGCCGACGCGCCGGACCCGAGACCCATATGGCCGCCAGCAGGCGGGCCTCAGGATCAAAGATCGGGGCGGCGACACAATGAATCCCCTCGTCCGCCTCGGCAAAGTCGGTGCCGTAACCCAGTTCCCGGACGCGGTCCAATTCCCGTCGCAAGTCGGCGGGCGTGGTGATCGTCCGCGGAGTCGACGCCGTCAAGGTGATCCGAACTAATGTCGCTTCCCGAAGCTCCGGCGGTCGCCATGCGAGCAGCACTTTGCCGGGAGCGTTGTTGTGCAGCGGAAACCGCAAGCCGACGTCGACCGCGATCCGCAGCGGATGCCGACCCGCGACCTGTTCGACGATGATCCCTTCGTCATCGAGCGGTAAGCCGAGCTGCACGGTCTCGCGGGTCTGATCGCGCAGCGACCGCATCACCGGCAACGCGACCTCCGTCAGGCTGACCTCCCCGACGTGGGGTCGGCCCAATTGTAGAAACTTGGCGGAGAGCCGAAACCGCTTCGAGACGTCGTCCCGTTCGAGATACCCCCGCGCGGTGAGGGTGTGCGTGATCCGAAAGATGGCGTTCTTGTTGACTCCCAACCGCCCGGCCAACTCCGAGATCCCCAGCCCGGCAGGCGCGGCCTGCAAGGTTTCAAGCACATCGAGCCCCCGCTCGAGCGCGGGCATGGTCCCGGGGATGACCGTCATGAAGGCGACTTCGGGGACAAGGGGTGATCGCATCCGTCACACAGATGGAACGCGTTACATCAATTCTGACGCATGCGTCTGGCCGCGTCAAGCTTGGGAACCGAGCCCCAAGGTCATTCCTGATGGACGATCACCACCGGTTGCCGATCGTCACGAGTCGCGGGCCTCCACCGACTCATCCGCTTGCAGCGGCGGCGCGTACCGTCGCCGGAACTGTCGTGGCGTCAGTCCCGTCTGTTTCGCGAAGTGCTTGGTGAAGCTGCTTTGGTCGTAGAACCCCGTTTCGTCCGCGATCGTCGCGATGGGACGGTCGGAGTGCAACAGCGCCTGCGACGCCGCGTTGATCCGGACCCGCAGCACGTATTGCAGCGGCGTCATTCGAAAGAGCCGCTTGAACTTTCGATCAAACTGGCTGACCGACAGATGGACCTGTTTGGCGAGGTCTTCGATCCGCAGGCGTTCGGGGTAATGTTCGAGAACGTAGGCGAGGACCTGCTCCAGTTCCTGATACGGTTTCACGAGCGATTCGGTCCGTTGGAAGTCGCGCATCACCCCGGCGATGCCGACGATCTGCTGATCCGCCCCACGTAGCGGGGTCTTGCTCGAAATGAACCAACGGAGTTCGCCGGCGGCGTCCCCCACCAGCCAGACCTGATGGGGCAGCGGCTGGCCCGATTCCATCACCCGGCGGTCTTCGCGGACATACTCTTCGGCAAGGTGCCGCGGATGGAAATCGAAGTCGGTCTTGCCCACCACCTGGTCGACGCTGTCGAGCCCGTGCAGCCGCAGGTTCGCCGTGTTCATCAGGGTGAAGCGGCCGCGCGCATCTTTCGCGAAGAAATAGACTTCCGGCAGAAAGTCGAGGAGCTGCAACAGCTCGACCGGACTGGTCAACTGAGCCAGGAACGCGGTTTGGAAGGCCTCGGATTCGGCGGGGTCCATGCGCAGAATATACCAAAGGATGCGGAGTTGCTACAAGACGTCGCCGCGTCGCGCGGACTAGAAAAGACTCGGAAAAATCCGCTCCAAACCCTGCGGTGTCGGGTAGACTGAAGACTTCGACCACTCGTCGACACGACGCAGACGATCAACCAGTTTTGATGAAACCGTTCAATTCCCCCCGGAACGTCCATCGAGGATGCACCGCCATGCTCAATCTGACTGGATCAGGGACCGCCCACACCTGTGACGGCATCACCCGCCGCGATTTCCTCCAGGTGGGCACGCTCGGGGCGGTCGGGCTGTCACTTGCCGACTTGGCCCGGCTCGAAGCGGCCGGCGCCCCGCATGGCGGCAAACCGGGGAACAACGACCGTTCGGTCATCATGATCTTCAATCTCGGCGCGCCGAGTCAGCTTGATACGTTGGATCCCAAGCCGAACGCCCCCGCCGAAATCCGCGGGCCGTTCACGGCGATCAACACGAAGTCTCCCGAGATTCAACTCAGCGAGATTCTGCCCCGGCATGCGGAAGTCGCCGACAAGTTTTCGCTCATCCGGAGTTGCAACCACAGTTCCCCGGCGGTGCATGACGCCGGTTGGCAGATGATGCAAACCGGCCGCTTCTTCACGGGAGGCGTCAACACCCCGCATGCCGGCAGCGTGGCGAGCTACCTCATGGGCCGGCGAACCGACCTCCCGTCCTTTGTCGTGCTCCCCGAGTTGATGGGGGCGGGCGGGGGGAATCTGCCCAACGGTCAGGCGGGGGGCTTTCTTGGGAAAGCCCACGACCCGTTCGCCTTGAACGCCGATCCGTCGAAACCCGACTTCACGGTCCCCGACCTGCTGCCGCCGAAATCGATCGGTGAAGCCCGACTTGATCGGCGTCGCAAACTGCGCGACGTGGTCGATTCGACGGTCAACGCCTTCGAGAAAAGCGAGAACGCCGCGCTCATGGACTCCGGGTTCCAGGCGGCGTTTCGGATGATGACCAGCGCTCAGGCGCGGGAAGCCTTCGAGCTGAGCAAGGAACCGACCGAAGTTCGCGAACGGTACGGGATGACGCGGTTCGGGCAATGCTGCCTGCTGGCGCGTCGGCTGGTCGAAGCGGGGGTCCGTTTCGTGACGATCAACACGTTCCTCACCGTGTTCAACGAGATCACTTGGGATATTCACGGGACGCTCCCCTTCACTTCGATCGAAGGGATGAAGAACAACGTCGCCCCGATGTACGACCAGGCCTATTCGGCGCTGATCCAGGATCTCGACCAACGCGGACTGCTGGGGAACACGCTGGTCTGCAACCTCGCGGAGTTCGGCCGCACGCCGCGCGTCAATCCCGCCGGCGGCCGCGATCACTGGCCGCAATGCTGGACGAGTTACTTCGCCGGCGGCGGCGTGCAGGGAGGCCGCGTGATCGGCCGCAGCGATCCGACGGGGGGCTTCCCCGCCGAACGCCCGGTGGGGGCGAGCGAACTGGTCGCGACGATCTTCCACAGCCTTGGCTTCAACATCGAAGACCACCTTCCGGGCCCGGCGGGCCGCCCCTTCCCGCTGGTCGACTTCGGGACGAAGCCGGTGCTGGAGTTGTTTGGGTGAGACGGATGAAGAATTGAATCACGATGCCCGTGACCGTCCGCGAAGCGATCCGAATCATCGAGGCCGCCGGGTGGCTGGAAGTCGCCCAACGAGGCAGCCATCGTCAGTTCAAACACCCCCAACGGGCCGGCCGAGTGACGATCGCGGGCAAACCACACGATGTCCTGCATCCCAAAACCTGGAAGTCGATTCAACGTCAAGCGGGACTCGGAGACGAATGATGCGCTACGCGATGATCATCGAGCCGGGCGAGCGGAACTATTCGGCCTATCTCCCTGATTTGCCGGGTTGCGTCGCGACCGGAGTCACGATCGAAGAGGTGAAACGGGAACTCTCCGCCGCGGTCGAGTTCCACTTGGCCGGCATGCGCGAGGATGGTTTGGAAGCGCCGGTCCCCGCCACGCTATGCGACTACCTCGAAACCCTCGCCGTGACACATTGATGCGCCGTGACACATTGATGACTCGCGAGCCGCTGGTGGTCAAAACCATCATGGTTTAATCACGCTCGCCGAGACATCAGATCATCACATTGGATCGGAATTTCCGCGGGATTGAATTTGTGACACGCGCAGTTATGGATCATTCGGCTCCAAGGATTTACACCGTGCAACGGTTGGTTTATCTGCTCTTCGTCAGCCTGCCGCTCCAGGCCTCGGCCGCGGAGTTCGCCGTCTTTCCCGCGGCGATTCCCCTTTCCGGCCCCGAGGCTCGGCAGCGGATTCTGGTGCAGGAACGGCAAGGCGCGCGGATCGGCGCGGCGCTCACCGAGGGGGTGACGATCACCACCGGCGATCCGGCGGTCGCCAAGGTGAACGAAGGCGTCGTCATCCCCGCGGGGAATGGCGCGACGACCATCACCGTGACGGCACGCGGGGTCGAGCAGACGATCCCCGTCACGGTGGAGAAGTTCGACCAGCCCCACATCTGGCATTTCCGCAATCAGGTGCAGTCGGTCCTGTCGAAGACCGGCTGCAATATGGGGGCGTGCCACGGGGCCGCCGCCGGCAAGAACGGGTTCCGTCTGTCGCTGCGGGGGTACGATCCGGAAGGGGACTACAACATCCTGACGCGGCAGGCGCGCGGCCGGCGCATCGTCCCGCACGATCCGGGTCGCAGCCTGATCCTCACCAAGCCCACCGGCATGATCCCCCATAAGGGGGGCCTGCGATTCGCGGAGGATTCACTCGAATACCGCGTCATCGCCGAGTGGATCGCCCAAGGGACCCCCGGGCCGGCGGCGGAGGATCCCCGCGTCGCCAAGCTGGAGATCCTGCCTCCCGCGACGCAACTCATCCCCGGTGTGCAACAGCAACTCGTCGTGCGGGCCCATTTCACCGATGGGCATGTCGAGGACGTCACCCGCTGGGCGAAGTATTCCTCGACCAATCACACCGTGGCGACGGTCGACGATCTGGGGGTCGTGTCCGTCGCGGGGAGTGGCGAAGGGGCGATCGTCGCGTGGTATCTGGCGCAGAACGTCACCGCGACCGTGACCTCGCCTTATCCGCATGCCGTCCCCGCGGAGTCGTTCACGCAGGCCCCGCGGCGGAACCTGATCGATGAGCACGTGATCGCAAAACTGCAAACGCTCAACGTGCCCCCCTCACCCCGCTGCGGCGATGGCGAGTTTCTCCGGCGGGCCCATCTCGACACCATCGGCAAGCTCCCCACCCTCGAAGAGGTGAAGCTCTTCCTCGAGAACTCCGATCCGGAGAAACGGAGCAAGCTGGTCGACGATCTCCTTTCGCGGCCGGAGTATGTCGACTACTGGATGTATCAATGGTCCGACCTGCTGCTCCTCACCGGCAACCGGCTCCGTCCCAAAGCGCTCGAGACCTACTACGCCTGGATTCGCGAACGGGTCGAGAAGAACGTCCCTTGGGATGAATTCGCCCGCGGCGTCGTCCTCTCCAAGGGGAGCACCTTCGAGAACGGCGCGGCGAACTTCTACGCGCTTCATCAAGACCCGCAAGAGATGTCGGAAACGGTCTCAATGGCGTTCCTTGGGATGTCGATCAACTGCGCCCGCTGTCACGATCATCCCCTCGAAAAATGGACCAACGACGACTACTACGGGATGGTCAGCCTGTTCGCCCGCGTCCGCGGCAAGGGGTGGGGGGGAGACTTCCGCGGCGGCGACGGCAACCGCACCGTCTTCCTCGCCGAACGCGGCGAAGTGATTCAACCCCGCACCGGCCGGCCACAACCTCCCAAACCACTCGACGGCACCGCGATCGCCTTCGACACTCCCGGTGATCGCCGCGAAGTCCTGGCCCGATGGCTTACCGCGCCGGAAAATCCGTACTTCAGTCGCGCCATCGTCAACCGGCTGTGGGCCAACTTTATGGGGGTCGGCCTCGTGGAGAAGGTCGATGACCTGCGGCTCACCAACCCGGCGAGCAATCCCGAATTGATGACCGCCCTCGCGGATCATCTGGTCCAACAGAAGTACGATCTCAAATCGTTGATGCGGTTGATTCTCAATTCCGAGGCGTATCAGCGTTCGAGCCGGACGCTTCCCGAAAACGCCGCCGATGAACGCTACTATGCCCGGTTCTATCCGCGTCGGCTTAAGGCCGAGGTCCTGCTTGACGCGGTGGCCGACGTCACCGCCGTGCCGACCGAGTTTAAGGACTATCCGCCGGGAACCCGCGCGCTCCAACTGCGCGACACCAGCGTCGCATCCTACTTCCTGGACACGTTCGGCCGTCCGGAGCGGATTCTCACCTGCACCTGCGAGCGGAGCGATGAACCGAGCATGACGCAGGTGCTGCACCTCGCGAACGGCAAGACGCTGCTCGGCAAACTCGAAGCGCAGGAAGGCCGGATTCCGAAGTGGGTCACCGACGCGACTCCGGCCGAGCAGGTGATCGCCGAGCTCTATCTCGCGGCCCTCAGCCGATTGCCGACCGACGCCGAGAAGGCCCCGCTGCTGGACGTCCTGTCGACCACTCCGCTGGAAGAGCGTCGCGCGGTCTACGAAGACCTGATGTGGAGCGTCCTCACCTCGCGGGAGTTCCTGTTTCAGCATTGATGCGGTGGGCGTTGGTCATCCCGTCCGCATCCAGTTGGGGCAAGTTCATGTCCGCCGCCGTGATAGATGAACGCACAGCCGCGCCCCGGGTGATTCCCGACGGGCTAATCCCCAGTGTTCCGATCGTTCGACTGAGTGTCGCGGCTTATCACCGGATGCTCGATGCGGGGATCCTGCAAAGCGGCGACCCGATCGAACTGCTCGCGGGCTGGTTGGTGCCGATATCGCCCAAAGGACCGCGACATACCACCGTCCTTGCGATCCTTGCGAAATGGCTGGAGCGGAGTTGCGGCCGATGCCGGCTTGTCCGTCGCCAGGATCCCATCACCACGGACGACAGTGAGCCGGAACCCGACATTGCGGTGGTGACGGGGCAACTCAAAGACTTTGCCCGCAGGCATCCCGCTTCGCGTAAAGTCGAGCTGGTGATCGAAGTCGCGCAGACCTCATTGATGCTTGATCGAGGCTTAAAGGCGGAACTCTACGCCGAAGCCGAGATCCCGCAATACTGGATAGTGAATCTTAACGAGGACGTCATCGAAGTCCACACTCGTCCGAATCCCAAGTCTCACCCGCCGAGTTATGGTGAGCGGCGCGTCTATGGGTTGGGCGAGACGATTCCGGTGGTGCTCCGTGAAACGAATCTCGGGGCACTGATCGTCGATGATGTCCTGCGTTTTTGAGTCAGCGTTCCGCGTTACTCCTGAGTGAACCTCCCTATGTTGCATCGAACTGTTGAGTCACTGCGACGCGCCGTTCTGGTCTGGGCGACGCTCGCATCGAGTCTGACAGACACAACCTCCGCCGCCGAAGTCCCCGACTATCAGCGCGACGTGCTTCCGGTCCTGCGGAAATACTGCAACGGTTGCCACAACGGCAAAGAGGCCGCCGGCGGCCTGGTCCTCGAGGACTTCGCCCGCACCCTCAAGGGGGGCGACAACGGCCCGGTCCTGAAACCCTCCGCCAGCGCCGAGAGCAAGCTGTGGCTGGTCGTCAGCGGCGGGGCCGAACCGAAGATGCCCCCGGAAGACGCCCCGCAACCCAAGCCCGAGGAACTCGCGGTCCTCAAGGCATGGATCGACGCCGGCGCGAAACCGCCCGCTGGTGGGCTCGCGGCGACGGGACTCGTCACGCCGAAGATCGAGCTCCAGACCAAGGTCCGCGAACCGATCACCGCGCTCGCGGCCGACCCTCAAGGTCGGTGGATCGCCATCGCCCGGCCCACCCAGATCGAGATCGTCGCCGCGGCCGATCATGCCCCCGTCACCACGCTGACCGGTCACACCGGGGCGATCGCCGATGTCCGCTTCTCGACCCACGGCGACAAGCTGATCGTCGCCGCCGGTGAGATCGGTCTCTCGGGGGAGGCGACCCTCTGGAACACCGCCGACTGGTCGCGCGGTCTGACCATTACCGGTCATCGCGACACCCTCTACGCCGCCGCCCTGAGCCCCGATGGCGCGCTTGTCGCCACCGCCAGCTACGACCGCGACGCCCGCACGTGGAACGCCGCCACCGGCGAACCCGTCAAAACGATCACCGGACATAACGACGCGATCTACGGCCTCGCCTTCCATCCGCAGGGCCACCTCCTTGCCACCGCCTCCGGTGATCGCACCGTCAAACTTTGGAACGTCGCCACCGGGGAACGGCTCGATACGTTCAATCAACCCGCGAAAGAACAGTACTCGGTCGGGATCAGTCCCGACGGCAAGTACGTTGCCGCGGGCGGGGTCGATTGCCGCGTTCGGGTCTGGCAGTTGAGCGCCGACGCGAAGGAAGGGACCAACCCGATCCTCTATGCCCGCTTCGCCCACGAAGCCCCGATCCTGCGGGTCTTGTTCGCCCCCAACGGGCGGTTGCTGGTCTCGTGCTCGGAAGAACGCCGCATCAAGCTATGGGAAACAAAGACCTTCACCCAGGTCGCCATGCTGGAACGGCAGGCCGACTGGCCCTCGGCGGTCGCGTTTACCCCCGATAGCGCCAAGCTGTTGGTCGGCCGCATGGACGGCAGCCTCGCCACTTACGACGTGAATCCCAAGTGGGCCGACAGCGTCAACGACCTGATTCCCCTCCCCGAAGTCCCGGCCGTCACCACCCGCGAGACCGCGCCGATGACGGGCGACATTCCGGAAGCCGAGCCGAACGACGAGGTCGCCGCGCCGCAGGGGTTGACCCTCCCCGCGACGGTCGCCGGCAAGCTCCTCTCGTCGACCGGCGACGCCGATGTCGATCTCTACCGCTTCACCGCGAAAGCCGGAGAGACGTGGATCCTGGAAACGAACGCCGCCCGCGACAAATCAGCCGCCGACACCAAGCTCGAAGTCCTCCACGCCGATGGTCGTCCGGTCCAGCGGGCTCTGTTGCAGGCGGTGCGCGATTCCTGGATCAACTTCCGGCCGATCGATTCGACGCAGTTGCAAGTCCGCGTCGAGTTTTGGGAGGAGATGGACCTCAATCAGTTCCTCTACATGAACGGCGAGATCGGGAAGTTCTATCGCGCCCCGCGCGGCCCCGATTCCGGCTACGACTTCTACGAGAACCGCGGCAAACGGCGGACCTACTTCGACACCACCCCGCTGACCCACGCCAAGGATTTGCCCGTCTACATCGTCGAGGCCTTCCCGCCTGATTCCACCATCGTCGAAAACGGCCTCCCGGTCTTCCCGCTGTACTACGTCAACGATGACGACGGGGAACGGGAACTCGGCAGCGATTCCCGTTTGACCTTCGTCGCCCCCGCCGCCGGCGACTACCTCGTCCGTGTCACCGATTCCCGAGGGTTCACTGGGGACAATTACCACTACCAATTGACGGTCCGCCCGCCCGGCCCCGCGTTCCAGGTCCATCTCGAGACCCGCGACGTGAAGGTCGCCGCGGGCAGCGGCCAACGGCTGAAGTTCTACGTCGACCGGATCGACAACTTCCACGGCCCGATCCGCATCGACATCACGAACATCCCCGAGCGGTACCACGTCGCCACGCCGACGGTCATCGAAGCGGGGCACTTGGAGACC
>CAYRVS010000092.1:0-19875 GCA_964427725.1 uncultured Planctomycetaceae bacterium
GTCCTGGACCATGCCTTGACGGCCGAGACGACGATCGGCCAGACGGACCAAATTGATAACGACGGGTCGCGGTTGTTCATCGCGGGCCCAGTCACTGGAGAGCATCGCCCCCGCGTTCAAGATGCCATCGAACAGGCCGCGAAGGGGCATCGGTGGCAGGCGAGCATCGGCGGGATGGTCGACCAGATTGAAGAAGTCCCCAAGGGGCGATCGGTGAGCGTCAACGGGCGGACGTTCAACGGCCCCGTTCTGGTTGCCCGGAAATTTCGCTGGCGGGAAACGTCGGTACTCCCGGTGGGGGCGGACGGAAGTACCACGGTCAATCTTGCGGCTGCGGCCGCTTTGAGCCTGAAAGGGGCTGCAACCATGACGTTCGATGAGTGGCTGAAGGAGAAGTTTGACGTGACCGCCGAGCAACTGCCGGAGAAAGTCGCGAAAATGCTGATGGAGCAATTCAAAGAGGAGACTGACCCGAAAACGACCATCGATCCCGACGCCGGTACGGTCGCGGCTTCGGCTGGTCTCAACCTGCGGGCCTCGCGGGCGGCTGAACTGGAGCGGATCGGCCAGATTGAGGCGAAATGGGGGGCGTCCCATCCTTTGATCGCGGCGGCCGCAATTCGCAACAACTGGGGCCCTGTCGAAACGGAACTCCACGTCCTTAAACAGGAGCGGCTGAGCCGTGCACCTCTGGGGATTCGCGGAGGGGGGGCTCCCGGCGAAGAGTCGATCTTGCAGGCGTCGTTCGCCATGACCTGCGGCGTTCAACCGAAGTACCTGGAGAAGGAACTCGGCCAAGCGGCGATCAACGAGGCGATGTCGCGGCAGCATCGTGGAGCGCGGTTGCATCACTGCATCCGCCACTACGCCACCGCCTACGGGGAGTACGGCAACCAAGTGACCGACTCCATGTTGCGGGCTTCGTTCGGCCCTCCGCAGCCGTTGCAGGCCGCGAGCGGCGGGAACTTGGTCAACATCCTGAGCAACACGGCGAACAAGCTGCTGTTGCAAGGTTTTGAGCTGGTTTCCGCTCCCTGGCGAAGTTTCTGTGCGGTCGCGAGCCTGGAGAACTTCAAGCCGCACACGCGATACCGGATGGTCATCGGGGGAACCTACGAAGAGATCGGCCCCAACGGCAAAATTCGGATGGGGACGCTGACCGAGGACGACGCTTACACGAATCGGCTGAAGACCTACGGCCGGATGTATGCGTTGACGCGCGAGGATCTGATCAATGACGACCTGGACGCCTTCGCGTCGATCGTCCCGGGCTTGGGTCGGACGGGTGCGGTGACCCTCAACAAGTCGGTCGCCCGGACGCTGCTGGCCAGCAACGCCACTCTCTTCACCACCGAACGGGGGAATCGGCAAACCGGGGCAAGCTCCGCCCTGTCGATCACCTCTCTTGCCACGGCCGAAGAGGCGTTCCTGCGGATGGTCGACGGCAACGGCGATTACATCATGATGGAGCCTTCGCTCCTTCTGGTTCCGCCGACCCTTTCGACGACCTCGCGGACGCTGATCAATTCGACGCAAGTGATCGCGGTCGGCGTGGGTAGCTCGGCCGCCACGACTCCCGACGGGAACCCGCACAACGCGGCGTTCGATCGGGAGGTTTGGTCGTGGCTGGAGAATGAAAATCTCCCGGGCCATTCGGACAAGGGCTGGTATCTCCTCGCCAAGCCGATGGGGAGCGCGGGGTTGCTGGAAGTCGGGTTCCTCAATGGTCAAGAGTCCCCGACAGTCCAGCAGGCCGACGCCGACTTCTCCACCCTGGGCATCCAGTTCCGCGGGTTCCACGATTGGGGCGTCGCCGTTCAGGACTACCGTTTCGGCGTCTACAGCTCCGGCATGGTCGAGGGTTGATGAAGTTCACGGGTCGCGATTGCGTCCCGTGAGGTGAGCCCCCGGCGTGGTTGCCATCTCGCCCGCCGGGGGCCTCTGAGCTAGGAGTTCGCCATGGCCGGATCATCAAGAGGCATTCGAGCGGGCAAGGCGTTTGTCGAGTTTCACGCCGACAAATCGCCGTTCGTTCGCGCCGTGAAATCGATGTCCGCTGACCTCAAGCAGTGGGGGGCGACGGTCGCCTCGATCGGGGCGAAGGTCGCGGCCACTTCGTCGGCGGCGATGGCGACCTTGACCGCCGCCGCGACCAGCTTCGCGGCCTCCGGCAACGAGATGGCGAAGTTGTCCCAGCGAACCGGGGCGAGCGCCGAGGCCCTTTCGGCGCTCAAGTACGCCGCCGAACAATCCGGGACGTCGATCGGAACCATCGGTGGCGTCATGTCGAAGGTTCGGTCGGACATTGCAGACGTCGCGAAGGGCAATTTCGATCTGGCGATGAGTTACAGCAAGATCGGCGTCAGCGTGAATCAGCTTGCGCGGCTGAAGCCGGAAGAGCAATTCGCGCTGCTGCTGGACCGCGTGAGTCGTATTCGCGATCCGATCATGCAGGCGGCGGCAGCCAACGAGATCTTCGGGGGTTCGGCGGAGGAGCTGCTGCCGATGATCCAACGAGGGAGCGCCGGGCTTGTCGAAGCGGCGAACCGGGCGAAGGAATTGGGCTTGGTGATGTCGGGCAAGTCCGCCGCATCCGCCGAGAACTTCGCCGGGGTGATTCACGATGTCCAATCGGCCGCCATGGGCTTGTGGCGACAAATCGGGGCCGCCCTCGCCCCCACCCTCACCGAACTGGGGAGCATCGTCGCCGATTACGTCGGCAAGGCGTCGCGGTGGGTGTCGCAAAATCACGAACTGATAGTCGCCCTAGGGAAGGGGGCCGCCCTGGTCGCCGGATTCGGGGCGGCTTTGGTGGCGATCGGCGGGACCGTCACCGCCGTGGGGATCGGGTTCGGAGCGATCGCCACCGCCGTGACCGCCGCCGGGGCTGTGCTCTCCGCCATCCTTTCGCCGATCGGGTTGGTTGTAACCGGGCTCGCGGCCGGGACGGCGGCATTCTTTACGATGACCGACGCCGGGCGGTCATCGGCGACCCAGATTGGCGAGGCCCTGGGCAAACTCTATGACCAATTCGGCGGCTACTGGCAGGGAATCACCGACGCCGTCGGGTCGGGCAACCTCGCGCTCGCCGGCGAGATCGCGTTGACCGCCTTGCAGCTCGAATTCCACAAGGCGATGGAATATCTCCATCAGCAGTGGCGGGACTTCACGATTGAGTTTGTCGACCTGTGGGACTTCGCGACGTCCGAACTGGCGGCCGGGATGACCGACGCCAATTCCTACATCGAAGGGGGCTTCGCGACGTCCATCTCCTGGATTCAAACCCAGTGGGAACGGGCGATCATGAATATCAAGCGCCTTTGGGCTGATATGGCGAAGTGGATCGGCGAAGTGATGAAGCCGATAACCGCAGGTATGGAGGCGTTTCACAAGGCCATCGGGACCGACTCCCTGCTGGAATCGACCGGGATCAAACTCCCTTCAATCGACGATCAGGTTGCGGCCTACGAACGATCCGCGAGCGACGCCGAGCGGGATTTTTCGGCGAATCTGGTGAAGCGAAGCCTGCAAGACGCCAAGGACGCGTTGCCTCGCGAATTGGATCGTCAAGCGACGTCCGGGATTATCCGCGACGATTACTTCGCCCGATCGCGCGATCGGCAGGAATCCGACGGAACGGCGACCGACGGGCAAAAGCGAATCGCCGAATTGCGGGCGGAACTCGCGGCCAACATGGCGGAAGCGAAAGCGAACATGGAAGCCCTCCGGGTGAGCCGCGAGGAGCGGATCAAAGGCGTCGCCCAACCGGGCGGGACCGCGAAGCCTGGCGTGTCGTCGTCGGGGTTCGATTTCGGGGCCGCGAAGCAGTCGATCGCCGGATCATTCTCGGCGGCAGCCGCGGCGCGAATCAGCGGGACCGGCGATCCGCAGCTTCGCGAACTTCAGTCGATCAGCCGGGGGATCAATTCGCTCGTCAACCAGCAGTTGAAGTTCACATGACCTCGAGTTTCCGCGACGATCCGCGTCAGTACGACGACGGCCGTCAAATCATCGAGCTCCCCGGTGCGACGGACGGCTGCCCGGATTGCGGATGCATGGCGTTAGTGAAAACTCGCCCCCTTGGGTGGCTGGAATGCCTCTATTGCGGCCGAAAAGTCCCCGCCGACTCCGACTCTTCGCCGGAGCGCGAGTGATCTAACTCGCGCGATGGCCATTGACTCATCGGCCACAAGCGCGCTTGATGCGTCCACCTAAAAGCCCGCGAGCGGGCGATGCAGCTCTTTGTGTGATTCTGAGCGAACCAGCGATGTCATCGGCAGGTGTCCGGGATCGGTAACGGCCGGGGGGTCTCTGCATGACCCTAGGAACGCCTGTCGGTGGCATCGCTGTCCGTCCCTGCGATTCGGCAGGGTTGGAGGTGTCATGTCCAATCGGAACGCAGGCCAGAGCGAATTCGCCATCGATCCAAGGCGGATCGGATGCATCCCCTTGGAGGGTCGCTACTCGGTCCACTATTGGGCCACGAACATCCTGGATTGCACGGAAGAGACCCTCAACGACTGGGTCGATCGCCACGGCATCCCATCGAAGCGGATGCCGGGTCGGATGAGGGTCATTGACGCCGCGGATTTATGGCAGCACCTGCCCTTCGATGGAACCGAGGGAGCCACCCAACCATGACCAACGAAAAGCCCAAACGATCCCGACGCGGCAAGGGCGAAGGATCCATCTCGAAAGTCGCCGGTCGCGATCTGTGGCGGGCGAGGATCACCGTCGGCCGCACCGCCACCGGGAAGCTGGTCCGCAAAGTCGTCTACGGCAAGTCCCGTCGAGATGTCGCGGAGCAACTGACCCGGCTACAGAGTCAGCGACTTGACGGGAAGCTCCCCACCGGCGGGCTGACGGTTGGGGAACTGCTGACGCGGTGGCTGGATTTCTGGACGACGGGGATCGCCGATACGACGCGGAAGCAGTATCAGCGAATCGCCGACAATCACATCCGGCCAAGCCTGGGGGCGGTCGACCTCGCCAAGCTCACCCCGCTGCACGTTCAGCGGATGCTCGATTCGTTGGCCTCGCGAGGCGTCAGGGATCGGACGCGGGAGTACGCATTCGGGACGCTGCGGACGGCCCTGAACGCGGCAATCGAGCGGGACTTGCTCGCGGTCAACCCGTGCAAGAAATCGCTCAAGCCCAAGTGCAAACCCAAGGAAGGGACCGCCTTGACCCAAGAGCAAGCCGATCGGCTGATCGAGGCATCCGCCACGGGCGAGTGGGAGGCCATGATCCGCCTCGCGATCTTCTCGGGCATGCGGCAGGGAGAATTGTTCGCCCTCACCTGGGACGATGTCGACTTCAGCCGGTCGACGGTTCACGTCCGCCACTCGCTGCAAGAGGTCGACGGAGTGCTCACCGTCAAAGAGCCGAAGTCGGTCAGCGGTCGCCGGTCGATCATGATCGATTCGACGACGCTGGGCGCTCTGCAGGATCACCGAAAGCGGGCGATGGCGAGCGGCAAGGCGTTCTCGCCGCTGGTGTTTTCCGATTCCCACGGCGGCCACCTGCGGAAGTCGAACTTCAACCGCAAGGCGTGGCAGCCGATCAAAGAGGCCGCCGGGCTGGAGTCGATCCGGTTCCACGACCTGCGGCATACCCATTCGACGTGGCTGATCGAGGACGGGGTTCCACTTCGCGACGTTCAAGGGCGGGTCGGTCACTCGACGCCCCACATGACGATGCGGTACGTCCATCGCGTGAAACAGGCCGAAGACCGGGCCCAAGCCGCGATGGAGCGCCGCGCCGCGAAGAATTCTTGTAGCCCTTATGTAGCCCATAACGGTGAGAAAGTTGACGAAAAGGAGGCTTCCTGAGAATCGGTGTTGTCGGTTTTCCAGCTAGAAAACCGCATATTGATAACCATGAATACCGTGGTTTAATTCACTAATCGGACTCTTAATCAGCGGGTTGTAGGTTCGAGTCCTACCGGGGGCAATCGTTGACTCTGCAACGACTTGCGACGATTCGCACCACCCGGCACCCTGCGGTTTTCCACGGGGTTTTCGCATTTCCGGGGGAGAGGGTACGAAGCGGTTCCAGCCCTTACGGCTGGGTACTGCACCGGATTCTGCACCGCCCTTTGGGTCGGTTTCGATGCTGCCCGCTGGAAGTCTTCATCCTGAACTTGCAGGTGCGATAGCCCAGGAGTTTCGGATACCGGCGGGGGCGGGCATGATGTTCCCCAAAGGTGATCTAAGCGATGGGTTCTTTGCGAGAGGATGAGCCGCGTAAGCGGCGGGTGTTTTCTGACGAGTTCGATCAGTCGCGGACCTACCTCGACCTGTTCGCCACCCGCTTGGACGACACCCCGCTGGTACGGCATCTGCGCGGCCAACTCGAAGGGGCGGCGGGGAACCTCGAACCAGCCGCCGCCCAACTTGCCGCCGCGACCGCGATCCAACCATCGGCGCAGTCGTACCAGCTCCTCACGCAACTGCTCGAACCACTAGGCCGGCACGACGAGGCGTACGAGGCGAACAGCGCCGCGCTGGCGGAACAGGCGATCGAGGCGTACGCGGGCAACAACCTCGACGCCGCGCTCCAGGACTTCGACCAAGCAATCCGCCGCCAAACCGTCGCCCCGCGCACGTGGTACTACCTGGGGCTGACGCTGGAGGCCAAAGACGAATCGCAACTTGCCCGCCAGGCCTTTCAAGACTGCCTCAAAGCGGACCCGCATCATGGCCCGGCGAAACGAGCGCATCGACGTCTGACATGGAAGTGAGCGTGGCCGGTGGTACCGGCCCTGCGGAAAGACTCACCGAATCGACCGGGGCGGCAACTGGCCTTCCGGGATCAGAGTTTGATACGGGTTATCTTTCATCCGGGTCTGGAAGTCGGCTTTCGCGGCGGCGAGTTGGTCGGGGTGTTCCAAGAGGTCGATCGCCGTCGCGGCGAGGACTTGGGCGGCGTAGATCGTCCCCTTTTCGCCGATCGTCGAGCCGATCGCGGCGACGTTTTGCCAGCAGTGGCCGGGGCTGCCCACGGGGAAGCAGGTGGTCCGCAGGCCGCAGGTGGGGACGTGCCAACTGATGTCGCCGACGTCGGTCGAGCCGCGCGCGAGCGGCGAATTCGCGGGGATCGGATGAATCCGCTCGTCGAGCGTTTCTTTGTAGGCGACGCCGAACTGGTCGACGAGGGGTTGTTGTAGCCGGCGGGCGAATTCGTGCTCTTGCGGGGTGAACTTCGGCGGAGGGAGCCGTTCGAGGTTTCGCTGAATGACTTCCGCGAGGGGAAGGTTCGGGATCAGTTCGTGGCAGTCGGTGTCGATGGCGACCGCCAGTTTGGTACGGGTCATCATCGCGGCCCCCCGCGCGATCTCGTCGACCCACCGGAAATACCCTTCGGCGTCGGTATGAGTGTTGGCCCGGACGTAGTACCAGACGGTGGCGGTCGCGGGGACGACGTTGGGGGCCCCGCCGCCGTGGGTGATGACGTAGTGGATGCGGGCGTCCTCCTTGACGTGTTCGCGCATGTAGTTCACGCCGACGTTCATGAGTTCGACGGCGTCGAGGGCGCTGCGGCCCTGATCGGGGTTGCCGGCGGCATGCGCGGCGAGCCCCGTGAAGCTGAATTTGGCGGAGACGAGCGCTTTCGCGCCGGTGTGCCAGACCTCGTTCTTCGTCGAGGGATGCCAATGGAGGCAGGCGTCGAGGTCGTCGAAGAGGCCGTCCAGGGTCATGTAGACCTTGCCGATGGTCGTTTCCTCGGCGGGGGTGCCGTAGAGGCGGATCGTGCCGGGGAGCTGGTGTTCCTCAAGGGTCGCCTTGAGGGCGAGGATCGCGCCGAGCGCCCCCGCGCCCAAGCCGCTGTGTCCGCAGCCATGTCCTGGCGCGCCCGGCGTGACGGGGTCCACGTCGGGGGCGACTTGCTGCGAGAGCTCCGGCAAGGCGTCGTACTCGGCGAGGAGGCCGATGATCGGACGTCCCTGGCCATAACTGGCGACGAAGGCGGTCGGCATGCCGGCGACCCCGGTCTCGACCTGAAAACCCGCGGCGCGAAGCTGCTCGACGAGCAACGCGGCCGACTTCGTCTCTTCAAGGCCGAGCTCGGCAAATTCCCAGATGGAACGATTGACCGACTGAATGGTCGAAGCGCGCTGTTTGACTTCGCGGATCGCGGTCTGCTGCGCGGGAGAGAGGGGGGGCGGCTCGGCATGGCCGAAGGAGTTCACCGCGAGGAACAGTCCCCCGATCAGCACGATCGACCACACACGCAACGACATCGGGAAAGGACTCCTTAAGTGATCCGGCGGCAAGCGGCGCGAGGCATCGTATCGCCGGTGATCATGCGGTTCGATTTCCTCTGAACTGCGGGCGGCGCTCCCCGTTCCGAGAGACAACGGCCTGATCGATCTGCTTGCGGCATGCGTTTCAGCGGGGCGGCGTCCCCTCGATCAGACGTTGCAGCAGCGCGGGAACGATGCGGCCGCGGAAGCGGACCTTGTTGTCGCACAGCACGACGGGGACGCAGGTGCCATACTTCGACAGCAACTCGACGTCGTTGTCGATCACCAGTTCGGTGATGGTCGGCAGCCACCGCTGATGGGCCCGTAACACGGCGAGGGCCTCGTCGCACAAATGGCAGCCGGTTTTCGTATAGACCAGTACGTGTTGAAACCGGATCCCCGGGCGACTCGGTTTCCAGCGGACGGCGGCCGTCTCGTCGGTCGGCATCAACAGCCGCGCGCCGACGATCGCCGCGCCGAACGCCATCGCCCACCACATCGTGCGGTTGGCGTACCAAAAGCGCGGCATGCCGGGGAGCCCCTGTGTCGTCTCGACCGCGCAGAGGAGTAACAGCAGGATCCCGCCGAACAGCAGGAACGATCCCAGGCCGGTCATCGAACGGGGGGCCGCGGCATCCGACACGGTCACGTGCTCCTGCGGGAAAAGTCAGCGTCAGAGAGCGATCCCCCTCACGCCTCCGCCTCTTTGTGGAACTCCGGCCACCGCGACCAGGCGTAGGTCCATTCCATCCACAACCGCATCAGCGACCATAACAGCCGCAGCTTGCCGACGTGACGGGCGTCGAGACCCGGGCCGGGTGCCGGCGCTTCGGACCCACGCAGCGCGTCGGAGAGTCCCCAACGCCGGCCGAGTTCCCGGCAGAGGACATCGGCCGAAAGCTCGACGGCGGTCCCTTCGCGTAGGAAGCCCGCTCCATGCGCGGTGACGAACAGCTCGAACAGTCGACCACGATAGGGTTCGACTTCGAGGGGTTTCGCGGCGGTTTCGGCCTCGCGAACCAGGCGATCGAGGGTGTCGAGAATTTGGTCGGCAAGCATGCGTGCGGGAGAATTCAGGGTCTGCATGGAACGAATCGGAAGGTCTATGGGATGGCGGGTCAGGGGGGCGAAGTGGTCAGTGATTGTGGTAAGGCCGCCGCGGATTCCACGGGAAGTCCCCGCAGAATCCAGCCGCCCCCCAGCAACCGATCGTCATCATACAAGACGACGGCCTGTCCCGGCGCGACCCCGATTTGCGGTTCGTCGAATTCGGCCAGGAGCCGGTCGTTTTGCAGGGTCACCGTCGACCACGCCGGGGTGTGTTGATAACGGATTTGGGCGAGACAGCGAAAGGTCGCCGGCAAGTCGGGAGCCTGCCAATTAAGCCGATCGGCTTCGAGTCCTCGGCAGGCCAAGTCGGCCATGGTCCCGAGCACGACTTGCCGGGTGGCGGCGTCGATCCGAATCACGAACCGCGGTTCGCCGAACGTGATCCCCAATCCGCGACGCTGACCGATCGTGAACCGTTCATACCCCGGGTGTCGCCCCAGGATGTGGCCGTGGGGATCGACGAAGTCTCCGGCGGTCTCCCCGACCCCGCGATGCCGCTGCAGGAACCCGGCGTAATCCTGATCCGGTACAAAACAGATTTCCTGACTGTCGGGTTTGGTGGCGACCCGGAGTCCCGCTTCCGCGGCGAGCGCGCGGATTTCAGGCTTGGTTCGGTCCCCTACCGGAAAGATGATCCGCTCCAGCAGCGGCCGAGCGATGCCGAACAGGACGTACGTCTGATCCTTACCGCGATCAAGCCCCCGGACGAGCGCGGGACCGTGCTCGGTCTGCCGAATTTGGGCGTAATGCCCCGTTGCGATGTGGTCAGCCCCGACCTGCTCGGCGAAGTCCCACAGCTTGCCGAACTTCAGCCAGTTGTTGCACATCACGCAGGGGTTGGGGGTCCGACCGGCGAGATATTCATCGGCGAAGTAATCCTTGATCCGCCCGAACGCATCCTGAAAATTGAGTGCATGAAACGGGATGTCGAGGGCGTCGGCGACCCGGCGGGCGTCGGCGGCATCCACGGCGCTGCAGCAGCCCTGCTTATGCGACTTCGGCGTGACGATCGGCAAGGCGTTGCCGATACCCGTCTCGCAGGCATAGTCCTCGGTCGCCCCGGAGCGCATGAAGAGGCCGATGACGTCGTACCCCGCGCGCTGCAGCAGCACCGCCGCCGCGGAACTGTCGACACCGCCACTCATGGCCAACACAACACGAGGCACGATCGGGAGCTTTCACGGCAGGGAGCAAACGATGGGAACAGTTTAGGACGTGGCGGAACGATTCGCGAGGGGCGGGAATTCTTGGTCAGTGGTCCGTCGTCCGTGGTCAGTGGCAAAAGACCTCCAATCAATTGAGGCCACTATCTACGGACCACTGACCGCGGACACTCCTCCCAACCAAGGCTCCCAAAAGCTCGGGATCGATGCCGTGATCTTCAGGTCGTCGTACCGGATCGGATGCCGCAGTTCGAGCCGTTCGGCGTGAAGCAGGATGGCGTCGTGGCGCTCGCCGGGGCTCGCGCTCGGAAGTGGCACGTCCTCCTGCGAGCCATACTGCCGATCCCCCACGATCGGCCAGCCACGATGCGCGAGCTGCACCCGAATCTGGTGCATCCGCCCGGTCAGAAGTTCGACCCGGACCAGGGATCGCGGTCCCATCGTCTGCAGCACATCATAACGTAACTCCGCGCGGCGGGCGTCGGGCGTTCCTTCGGGGACCACCGTCACATGAGCCGCCGCCGCGTCCTTCAGGAGCCAATCGACCAGCGTTCCCGACGGGGTCTCGGGGCAACCCGTCACCAGTCCGAGATACCACTTGCGTACCGTCCGCTCGCGAAACTGTTCGGCGAGTCGCGCGGCGGCTTTCGAGTTCCGCGCGAAGATCATCACCCCCGAGACGGGACGGTCAAGCCGATGGGGAATGCCGAGGTAAACGTTGCCGGGCTTCTGATATCGCGCCTTGAGGTACTCGCGGACCCACGCCTCGACCGTGGGGATGCCGCCGGGCACCCCTTGGGTCAACAGGCCCGCCGGCTTGTCGACCGCGAGCAATGGACCATCTTCGAGCAGGATTCGCGGCGGTTCCATGGGGATGGCGGTCACGGCAGTCATCCCGCCAGCTGCCGCATGCGATGCTGTCGCAACTGATCGATCGTCACGGCGGCGACGATGATCACCCCCAGAATCACGTCCTGCATCGGATTCGAAATGCCGAGTTGCGTGCAGCCGCTTTTGATCACCGCGATCAGGCCCGCCCCCGCCAGCGTCCCGATGACCGAACCCCGACCGCCGTTGAGGCTGCCGCCACCGATCACGACCGCGGCGATGATCTGCAATTCGAGGCCCGACCCCGACGTGGGGTTCCCGCTCGACAGTCGCGAGAACTGATAGATCCCCGCGAGCCCGACAAAGAGCCCGGCGAGAGTGTAGACCGCGATCCGGACCAGCGGGACATTGATGCCGCACAACCGCGCGGTCGCTTCGTTTGACCCCAACGCGAAGACGTATCGCCCGAAGACCGTCCGTTGCAGCAGCAAGGCGACACTTGCCGCGAACAGCAGCACCAGCCAGATGCCCGTCGGGAGCCGGAACCAATCGACCACCGGAAACATCGCCGGGGGGATCGCGGCTTTGGCGGGCCACAGCGACTTCTCGCGGACGCTGGTGAACTGCTGCAGCCAGACGGGGACTTGATTCTGCTCGAAGCGTTTGTCGCCGGGTTCATAGACCGCGGGCCGGACCGTTTGGCCTTTGTCGACCTGATCGGCGACGATCTTCCCCGCCCCCAGATAGGCGGTCATGGTCCCCAAGGTGACGATGAATGGGACGACGCGCAGCAAGCTGACGAGGGTGCCGTTCAAGGCCCCGAGCGCCGCGCCGGTGAGCAGTGTGAGCCCGATCGACAGCCAGGGATTCCAATCGAGCTTCAGGCCGCACGCGAGAACGGTGGCGCAGAGCGCGATCGCGCTGCCGATCGACAGGTCGATCCCCCCCGAGATGATGATCAGGGTCATTCCGAGCGCGCCGACGGCGATCACGGCGCTGCTGGCGGTGATGATCCGCAGGTTCCCCGCCGTCAAAAAGACGGGGTTCAATTTCGTCCCGCGGGCCCACTGGACGGTGATTTCCAATACCGCGAACAGCAGAACGACCAGCACCAACGCCAACAGCGGCCCAAACGTGGCCAACAGCCCACGCAGGCGAGCGTTTCGCGAAGGAACGGCATCGGCCATCGAGACGAACCACGGAGCGGAATGATTCGGGAATCCGCATGGTAGATCAGGGAGGGAGCGCGGTCGAGGCAGGCGAATCGGATTGCCCATGACGAGGAGCGGAGTCGCGCCACGAAGCGGGGACTCGGCGCCCGGGAACCACGGAAAGGAAAGGCGATGGCAACCACGAAAAGCACGAAAGTTCACGAAATGGGATGCGATCGCAAGGAGTCCCGCTCGGAATTTCCTTTCGTGATGTTTCGTGTGTTTCGTGGTTCCACTCCCCGCCAAGATGCTGGTGACGCGGCCACTCCCCGGAACACGACACGCCCCGGTCGGTGAAGCCCGGCCGGGGCGTGGGATTGGTTTGTGATCGGGCAGGGTCATCACGGCCGTTATGGCGCGAGATCCGCTATGGTCAGGCTTTGGGGGCGAGGACCGCGGTCATGTTGCGGCCCCCTTCCAGGCCCGGGGGCTTCTCGATCTTGCTGACGTCCTGCAACTGACTGATGATCTGCGCGAGCATTTCGCGGCCGCGATCGTGGTGGGCGTTTTCGCGACCGCGGAAGATCACGTTCAGCTTCACCTTGTCCTTATGGGACAGGAATTCGCGGGCCTGCTTGACCTTGAAGTCGATGTCATGCTCGCCGGTCTTCGGGCGCAGCCGGATTTCCTTGAGCTGCACCTGATGCGACTTGGTCGAATTGGAATGCTTTTTCTTTTGTTCGTACTTGAACTTCCCGTAGTCCATGATGCGACAGACCGGGGGCCGTTCATTGGGCGCGACTTCGACCAAATCGAGTCCCGCTTCGTTGGCCCGTTGCTGGGCCTCGATGGTGGGAATCACTCCCAGCATTTGACCATTCTGGTCGACAACCCGCACCGGAGAGAGGCGGATTTGCTCATTGATGCGATGCGACGTTTCGATTGCAGCTTTCTCCCGACGACAGAAAGGAACCCGAGGCGTTGTGGAAGGAACGCCGGATACGACCGGCCTCCGTCAAGCGCGATGTGATCCGCCCTGATCGGACCGACCCGTTCCCCGGATCGATCGCCGCATCAGGCCCTCACCCCGCAACCGCTCGATTCACCCGACTGAACCGCCGGACAGAGCTTCCCAAGCCTCATCACTCTTAACGCACACAAGGCGTTGCGTCAAGAAGAGGCGCGCGGCCGGAACGCGAATTCCCGCAAGCTCCGTTCCGAGCCTCCGTTCCGCAGGCCCGGTTCCCCAACACCGCCTCTCCGTGGCACCAAAACGCCCCCTTACCGCCCACTCCCTCCCTGCGGCTTGGCGAGCGACTCGCTCGCCGTCAGTTCGACCGGCACCCGCACCCGGGCCCCCTCCCGCAGGACTTCGATTTCGATTCTGTCCCCCGGACGGCGTTCATCGATGTAACTCAGAAAATCCTCCACCGTCTTCGTTTTCTCGCCGTCGACCCCCACAATCACGTCGGCGGCGGAGCGATCCTCCCGCTGGACGATGAAGGGGCCTCGGCGCGTACGGGTGATCTTCGGTCCTTTGAGTCCCGCCCGCTCCGCCGGCCCACCCGACCGCAACTCGGCGATCATCAACCCCTCGTCGGTCTGATAGACCTGCGTGATGCCGGTCTCGGCCCGGATCACCCGCCCGTGCGCCAACAGTTGCGGCACGATCCGCTGCACCAGACTGACCGGGATCGCGAACCCGACCCCCGCGCTCTGGCCGCTGGTGGTGGCGATCGCCGTGTTGATCCCGATCAGCCGGCCATGAGCATCCAGCAGCGGTCCCCCCGAGCTGCCGGGGTTGATCGCCGCGTCGATCTGGATGATCGACTTGATCGACCAGTTCTGACGAATCTGGAGCGACCGATTCAGGCTGGAGATGATCCCCGTCGTCAGGGTCCGTTCCAGCCCGAAGGGGTTCCCCAACGCGAAGACCCGCATCCCGACTTTCAGATTGCGGGAATCGCCGATGGTGATCGGGAACAGCTCCTCGCGCGGCGCGTCGATCTTGATGACGGCGACATCATTGAGGGGGTCGGCTCCGACGAGCTTCGCCTCGTAGGTTTCGCTGTTGTACAGCGTCGCCTCGATCGTCGTGGCGTCCTGTACGACGTGATAATTGGTGACGATGTGTCCATCCTGATCGATCACCGCCCCCGAGCCCGCCCCTTCGGCGCGCGACTCCAGAATCAGCCCCGCCCGAACGGACTTCGATTCGATGTTCACGACGCAACGGTTGGCGGCCTCGTAGACCGCCACGTTCACGGTTTCTTCCGGTGTCAATCCTTGAGGATCGAAGATCCGCGACAACAACGGATTGACCGCCAGCACCGGAGAATCCCCGCCGCGCGGCCGCCCCCGCAAGGTCCCTTCCTGCGCGGTGACGACTCCCAGCGGCTCCCCCTGGGCCCACCACAGCGTCGCCGCACTCCCCACGAGACCCGAGAGGAGGCAAGCCAGCAGACCGGGGAGCGTGGCCAAGAGCGGCGTTGGGGTCGGCTGGGTTGGGTCGATCATGGGCCGGTCTCGATCACGAGGGAGACAGCGGGGAATTCGACGCGGCCCACCATGGCGCATGGTTTGCGATGGGGGCGTTCAGAGAATCCTCCGTGCCGGGGATGGTCCGGCGTAAGGACATTAACGATCCGGGGGAGAACCTCTCAAGAGGAGTTCGGCTCACGTTCCCGTCGGGTGAACCGCACTCAAAGTACGAAATAAGCAAGAGTTACGCACACCAACTCAGCTCGGGAGGAATCCGCCAGCATGAGGTGGAGATGGCCCACGAGTGCTGCTCGTCGGTTCTCGGCGATGCCTATTCATTGCGCATTGTGCGTGTTGATCGCGCAGTGCGGTCGTATCGGACAAGTCTTATCTGGGAAAGATGTTAGGGAACATTGGTTGTGGTCGCTCCCCGTTCTTTGGCAGACTAGTGGCCGAACACTGGCGTTTCGACCGTCCCAGGAGCGGTCCCTCTCGTCACGAGAGGTTCGTTGAGAGGGAAAGCTATCAGCATGCGTCGCATCGGGATTTTGACCGCGGGGGGAGACACCCCCGCGCTGAACGCCACCATTTTCGGAGCCGTCGAACGGGCGAATGAGCGCGGCATCGAAGTCGTCGGGATCATCCGCGGTTTCGCCGGAATCGTCGATCCCCGCATCCCCCATGTCCGGCTCAACCCGCTCCTCTCCACGATTCCCGAACTGACGCCGACTCGCGGGGGGACCCTGCTCGGCGCGTCGCGGACCTACATCGACCCCGCGCAAACCCAACTCCTCAACGAGATCAAACCGCGACTGGCCGAACTGCGGATCGAAGGGCTGATCTGCGTCGGCGGCGACGGCACGATCAACGGGATGCAGCCCCTCTCGGAAATGTTCCCCTGCGTCCTGGCCCCCAAAACGATCGACAACGATCTCGGCCTCAACTACATCGACGAACCGAGCGAATGGGCGGTCGAGCACGACAGTCCCGATCGCCCCGGCCCGGCGAAATCGCATGCCCGGCCGTCGATCGAGCTCGACGAGATCATCAACTTCGCCACCCCCGGCTACGCCACGGCGGTCTATGTCGTGGTGCAAGGGGTCGAGCGGATTCGGACGACCGCCGAAAGCCATCGCCGGATCGCGATCATCGAGGTGATGGGCCGCGACTCGGGCTACATTCCGCTCGGTTCGGCGTATGGGCAGCCCGACATCATTCTGCTCCCCGAGCACCCGGTCGACATGGATCATCTCGAAGCCCGGGTCGCCGAACTCTACGACATGCAGAAGCACGTCGTGATCGTCGTCGGCGAAGGGGTCCGCGACCAATCCGGTCGGCAACTCGGCGCGCAGACGAAAAGCTATGACCCGGCGGGGAACATCATTTACAGCGGGGCCGCCGAGGAATTGAAGCGGTTGCTCGCCATGCGGTTCGGCGACGAGTTCTTCGGCAGCCGCCGCAAACACGAATCGGCCGACTCGGTGATCTTCACCCGGAAGGTGGGACACACCCAGCGCGGCGGCCGGCCGATCAAATTCGACCGGTTCTTCGCGGCGCAGTTGGGAGGCAAAGCGGTCGACCTGATCGTCGAGAACCGCAACAACCACATCGCGACCCTGCAATGGTCGAGGGCGCAGGGGTTCTTCCTCGATTCGCTGCCCGCGAATAAACTCCGCGACCAGTGGAAGCGGATTCACCCGCGGCGCGTCCACCCGTCGTTATACGACGCGCAGCGGTTCCAACCGTCGCAACTCGGCAAAGAATACCTGCGAACGATGCTGACGAACGCCGTCGGCGCCGAGGACGTCGAGGAAATCCGCGCCGAGACCTTTAGCGCCGGAAAGCTGGCGACGCGTTACCAAAGCGTGAATCTCGACATCCACCAGCGCATCGAGACGCTGCGATAATCGCCCTTCCGAGCGTCACCGTTTGCCCGGATGACGGTGGCCCGCGCCGGAATGCCCCATGCCGACCCGATCGCTCGGTGGTGGGCCCCGATCGATAGACACTCCCGGGGCGCATGCCACCGATGGGTTCGAAACGGCCGATCGAGGATGATCGATCGACGGCCCGGTCGCCCAGAGTCTGTCGCGGATGACCTCGTAACAACGGGAAAAGGCCCCCGGGTCCAACTTGCTGAGCCGTGCCGTTCCGTTTAGACTCTCCCCTTCGCTTCGGGGGGGGGTGACGTAAGTGCTGCCGCCCACGAGGGGTTACGTGGGATCGGCGGGGACGTCGTCAGGGTCCGGCTCCGGGGGAGTCGGGTCGGACGTAGAACGTCCAGCCTGCCGCAGGCGGGTAAGCGTTCATGCTCGATTGGTTCGCGAACGGTGGACTGTTGGCCCAGGCGGAAGCCGCGCCCGAAGGGGCGTTTTGGCTGCAGTTTCTCCCATTCATCGTCATCTTCATGTTGCTGTTTCCGTTGGTCATCTGGCCGCAGCGGAAAGAGCAACAAAAGCGTGAATCGCTGCTGAACGCCCTGAAAAAGGACGACCGTGTCGTCACCATCGGGGGGATCATCGGGTCGGTCGCCAACATCTCGACCGATGGCCGGGAGATCACCCTCAAGGTCGACGACAACACCCGAATTCGGTTCACGCGGGCGGCCATCTCCCACAAACTGGAAGACGCAAAAGACGCGGCGAAATGACCGGGCCCCGTCGGCCTGCGTGACGCCGGAATTCCCGACCCACGCCAGAACTCGACACCGCGGCCCGCGACAAGACTTGGATCGGTACCTTTTTGGCGGCCCAGACGGCCGGCGGAATGAGCGCATGGACGGAAGTTGGTTGACGGGGCTCTTCGCACAAGCGGAACCCCTGGTGGACGCAGCGGCCACGGCGGCCGAAACCGCCGTCAAAGTGGCGGAGCCCGCCTCCGCCGCGATCGCCGGCTGGCAATTGATCCTGATTGCCGCCGTCGTCTTCATTCTCCCGTTCATCCTCGGGGCGGTCCTCGCGAAGCTGCTGAAGCTGAAGGATGTCGGCTATCCGATCGGCGTGGTGCTGTGCACGATCTTCCTGTCGTGCGCCCCGTTCGCCTATCAGACGATGAACGGGCATCCGATGCTCGACGCCATCCCGCTCGGCATCGACCTCGCCGGGGGGACGAACCTGATCTACGCCATCGACCGCGCGCAGGCCGAAGCCGACGGCAAGACGATCGACAGCGCGACCCTCAACAAAATGATCGGCGCGGTCGGCCGCCGCATCAATCCGTCGGGGGCCGAGGAAGTCACCGTCCGTCGCGTCGGGGAAGACCGGATCGAGGTCATCATCCCCGGGGCCGACGCCGAGATGGTCGCCCGCAAGAAGCGGCAGATCACCAACCTCGGGAGTCTCGAATTCGCGATCCTCGCCAACGACAAGGACCACTCGGCGCAGATCGAAGCCGGCCGCAAGCTGCGGGATGATCAGGACAATCTGGTTCAAGGGGGCCGCATCGCCGCGAGTTGGCGGACCGTCGCCGAGGGGGAAGACGTCAAAGCCTACGCGGGCGACCGCACGGCGACCCGCGAGGTCGAACGGACCATCAACGGCGAGACGAAGAAGGTCACGCAATTCCTGGTGATCCACGAGCCGGCCGACCGGGCCGTCACCGGGCGCTATCTGACCCGTGTCGGTCCGACGATGGACCAGAACGGCCAACTCGCCGTCTCGTTCAACTTCAACGGGCGCGGCGCGCAGCTCTTCTCGATCCTCACCGGCCGTTATCAGCCCGACGCCAGCGACGGCTTTGAACGCCGCCTCGCGGTGCTCCTGAACGGCGAGGTTCAAACGGCCCCCAACCTGAAGGATCGCATCTCCGGGTCGGGGCAAATCTCGGGGAACTTCACCAAGCAGGAGATCGACGACCTCGTCAACGTCCTCAACGCGGGGGCGCTGGAAGTCCCGCTGATTCAGGAACCGGTCAGCGAATTCACGATCAGTCCGACCCTCGGGGCCGACGTGCAGACCAAAGGCTTCATGGCGATCAGCGTGTCGCTCCTCGCGGTCCTCGTCTTCATGCTGATTTACTATCGACTCGCGGGGCTCATCGCCGTGATGTGCCTGCTCCTCAACCTGCTGCTGGTCGTCGGTTCGATGGCCTTCATCGAGGCGACCTTCACGCTGCCGGGGCTCGCCGGGCTGGTCCTCACCATCGGGATGGCGGTCGACGCCAACGTCCTCATCTTTGAACGCATGCGCGAAGAACTCGCCCGCGGCAGCAGTCTGCGGATGGCGATCGAAAACGGCTACGACAAGGCCTTCTCCGCGATCATCGACAGCAACATCACCTCGCTCATCACCGCCGCGATCCTCTATATGATCGGCAGCGACCAGATTCGCGGCTTCGCCGTCTCGCTGTTCATCGGCCTGGCGATGAGCCTCTTCACGGTCCTGTACTTCTCGCATCTCTGCTTCAACATCCTCGAACGGAAACGCTGGATCAAGACGCTGACGATGATGCAGCTCTTCGGCGAGACGAAGTTCGACTTCCTCGGCGTCCGCAAAATCGCCTTCGCCGCGTCGATCCTCTTCATCGCGGCCGGCTTCGCCGCCCTGTTCGCCCGCGGCAAGACGAACTTCGACATCGACTTCACCGGGGGGACGATGGTCACCTTCGAGTTTGTCGACACCGAAGAGACCGACGCCGTGAAGACCAAGCTCGTCGAGCAGTTCGGTTCGACGATCAGTCTCGAACGGCTGGTGTTGGCGACCGAAACCGCCGAGTCGTCCGGCGGACATCGCTTCCGGATGCGGACCACCGAGATGGAGCAGGCCAAGGTCACCGCCGGCATCGCGACGGCGTTCAATCAGCCCGACATGGCGCTGAAACGGGTCACGCTGCAAACCGGCGCGCCCGTCGCGCTGCCCGCCGCCGCCGAAGGAGAGGCGACCGCCGACCGCTTCGCGGG
>CAYRVS010000093.1:0-1472 GCA_964427725.1 uncultured Planctomycetaceae bacterium
AGTAGCTCGAAACCCGCATCGCCGCGCTGCGGTCGCGGGCCGTCGGGCCGAAGACATGGTTGACCCGGATGCCCAGATTCCAATCCGAGAACCGGTCATCTCCGCCCCGGGTCGGCAGCGACATCCCCAGCGTGAGGTTCGTGTTGTCGCCGAACTGCGTGATCAAGCCCGTGGAGAGCGACAACTCATCGACCCGCCCGGCGACGTCATAGAGCAAGACGTTTCCGCCGAGGTTCAGCACATCGGTGTCGGTGACCGACGTGTTGTAATGGAGCTCCGCGAAGGGGGCCAACCCCCGCAGCCGACCGGTCGATTCCTGTGGGGAGATGAGCCAGTACCCGAGCTGGGTATCGAACGCCATCGTGGTTGCATCATTCATCCGCCCGACGAGGAGATCTTCGCCGAGGTAGACCGGATTCCCTTGGGTGTCGAAGGTGAACTGCATCCACGACTGGGCGAAGAACCTGCTGTTGGGCGTCCAGAGCGCCGCGAGGAACGGCTTGAGGACGACGGTATCGTTGGCGACGCGCAGGAAAGTGTCGCCGTTGGCTTCCCGCACGCGGACATCGCTTGCCGTCGGCAGGCTGATTCCCAAGCCGGTCGAGAGGTTGAAATCCGAGCCGCGGAGCAGCAACCCTTTGAGGTCGAGCTGCAGATTGCCGAACTCGGTGTTGGTCGATTGGGTCCCCCCGACGGCGTCGTCGAAGCTGATATTGGTGTCCAAGGTCGAGGCGAACGGAGCCCGGACGGCGACCGAGGTCCAACCGCCGAGGAACGTCTTCTCGAAGCCGAACTGATGGCGGTGCATGTCGACCCCTGCGGCGGTCAACTGGGCTTCGTCGAGATAGTCGAAGTCGTAGATGAACCGATCACGCGGGAGCGGGTTATTGTTGGTCGAGACCTTCGTCCTGCCGACGAGCGCCCCATCGACCGGGTTCACAAGCCCCAACGCGAACCCGGCTTCTCCCGGATTGAGATAGACGATGCGGATGCTCAGCGAATAGTCCGCGGTTTCTTGCTGAGTTTGCTCGAGGATCGCCGCGCTCGCCGGACTGGAGAAAAAGGCGGTTTCCCCGGGTTGCGCCAAGGACGCGGCCGCCACATACAGCGGGGCGTTGAATTCGATCGGAACTTGTGTGCCGGGAGGGAGCGTCGTATCAAGCGGATCGCCGACGGTCACCGAGACCAATCCGTTGACCACCGGCCCGCCATCGAACAGGGAAATCGGCGCGGCTTCGACGGGGAGCAACTCGAGGCCGTTAAAGACTCCTTGAAAGATCGCCGGGACCGGGCCGCCGACATCGAGATCCTGCACCGGGACATAGGTCTCGATCCGCAGCTGATCAGGGATGCCGGGATTGAGATAGACCAGCTGCGGCGCGCGGGGGATGTCGCCGTACATGTTGGGGGCGAACAGCGACGGGTCGTACGGCGACCGATGGACTGTTTTCGAGTTCGTGAACAGGTAATCG
>CAYRVS010000093.1:1482-19846 GCA_964427725.1 uncultured Planctomycetaceae bacterium
AGCCACTCGGCGTGAGCGGTACTCGGCGTCAGCCCGGCGGCCATCGCCAAGCAGTAACCGCCCCAGAATGGCCGGGACCATGACTTTGGAAACCATGCTCGCATGATTGCTCCCCCTTGGACACCTGAGATGGACTCGTGGCGAGTCGAAGGCCTCCATGGGAAAACGAAGTGCCGGGCTTGCAGAACCCACGCCTCGGCGAATAATGCCGAAGTTGGTGGAAACATGCCGTGCCCGCGCTTCGTCGGCCCCATCCCTGTCGGCTAGGACTCCTCGTGACGGCACAAACCGCCGTTCACTGACGACTTACTTATCGATCGCAGTGCACCATGGACGCAATGGAATCCAAGGCTGCCAGTACATTCTGCCAATGAATATGTTCTTCAATCGAAGGAATGGAGAGCGACCGTCGGATGATGGATGTGGATCCCATCGATCGCCGTCTCCTCGTGGAGCTCACGGGCAAAGGCCGGAGTACGTGGACCGAGCTGGCTGAAATCGTGGGATTGTCCCCCCCGGCGGTCGCCGAGCGGGTCCGTCGCCTGGAACAGCGGGGTTTGATCCGCGGCTACACCGCGTTGCTGAACGCGCAGGGCCTCGGGCTGACGATGCTTGCCTTCGTGAACGTCACGCTCGATCGCCCGGCCGACCGTCCGGCGTTTTTGCGCCTGGTCGCCGAGACCCCCGAGATTCAGGAGTGTCATCACCTGGCGGGGGAGTTCGACTACCTTCTCAAGGTCTGCTGTCGGGATACCAGCCAGCTCGAATATCTGATCACCGAGCGGCTTAAAGGACTCAACGGCGTCACCCGCACGCGGACGGTGATCGCCCTGTCGACGGTGAAGGACGCCGTCGAACTCCCGTTGCCGGTGGTTCCCAAAGAGGGCTGATCCGTTCCCCTGTGCCCGAAGCACGGACCTTAGGGCATTCCCGGATTTGGAGTGGACAGTCGCGACAGTACCGAAGAAATTGGCACGAGTGAGTGAAACGGGTTGACGCGTGATGTCGGGGAGGATCTCCGGCGGCCCGTTGCGATCGACCATCAGGTCCGGAGCCCCACGATGTCCCGCTGGACCATGATGGCGCTCCGGGGGGCATGGCTGGTGATCGCCGTGATCGGTCCCAGCGTGACGCGGGGGGATGAGGAGCTCGGCCAATACTACGAGCAACTTCGCCGTCGCGGACTCTACACCTTGGCCGCGGAGACGGCCCAACGGCGGTTGCGTGAGCCGCAACTCGGGGCGGAGCGGCAGCTCGAGCTGGTGCTCGAGCTGTCCCGCACTTGGTCCGAACAGGCGTTGCATGTCCAAGGTCCGCAGCAACGCGAATTGTGGGGGCGCGCCGCCTCTATTCTTGACGAGGAGCGGGGACGACAACCCGACCAAGCGTGGGTGCTTGAGTCGCAAGGGGCGCTGGTCGTGGCGACGCAAGCGGCGTCAGGTCGTTGGGACGTCGAGGCGGCGCCCCACGATCGACCGTTACGCCGGCGATATCTGCAGGTCACAACCGCCGCGCGCGAACGATTGCCCACACAGATCGACGCATTGTCGTTGGTCTTGAAACGGGGTCGCCAAGACGAACGGGGGCCGGCCCTCCATCAGGTTCGCATGCTGCTGGGACGACTGTTGGTGACTTACGGCGAGGTCTTGCGCGATCGGGTGGCGGTGGGCGAACAACCGCCCCCCGATCGCGCGGCCGATCTGCTCGCCGCCGCCACCGCGTTTCAACAGGGATTGGGGCATACCGTCGATCCGAAAGGGACGTGGCGCGGGCGACTGGGGCTGGCGGAGGTTGCCCGGCTGCGGCACGACTTCCCCGCCGCCCGCGAACATTGCGCCGCGATGTTGGGGGAACCGCAGCTTGAGGAAGCCGCACTGCAGGCCGTCGAGGCGTGTCGCATCCGCTGTCTGTTGGATGAGGGGGAACCGCTGCGCGCGGCGGAAGCCTTGCTGGCGCTACGGCAGGCGCGACCGCTCTTGATCGGGGAGGTCTGGTGGTTACAGCTTCAGACGTTGATCCGGCTGCGGGAAGATCCCGCGCTACAGGCCGATGCGGCGCTGCAGGCGAATCTCGCGACCGAAGCGGAGCTCGTGCTGACGCGGGTCGCCGAACAGGCCGGGGCCGTGTGGCTGCGTCGTTGTCGTCAACTCCTCGATCGCGCGGAAGCCCGCCGACGGATGGGCCCGGAGTTGAGTCGACGGCTCGAAACGGCGGAGGCCGAGTACTTGGCGGGCGAACGTGTCGCGGCGGTGGAAGCCTATACCGCCGCGATTGCCGCCGCCGAGCAAGCGGGCCGCGCCGATCTCGCCGCCGACTGGCGTTACACCCAAGGTTCGATCCGGCTGGAACTGGACGATTACGAAGGGGCGATCGCGAGCTTTCTGCCGCTGGCCGACGCGCTGTCGCCACAACCGCGCAGCGCCGCGGCTCATCTGCTCCTCGCGTTCGCCCGTGGCCGATTGTATGACGCCCAGCGAACCCAATCGCGGCGCATCGCCTATGAAACGGTCTTGACGACCCATCTGTCGCGCTTCGCCGACGATGTCACCGCCGACGATGCGCGGCTGATGTTGGCGCTCCTCGAAGAGCAACGGCTGCAAGCCTCGAAAGCGCTCCCGCACTACCTCGCCGTGCGTGTCGGTCATGCCCGCTACGACGTGGCGACGGCGGGCGCGGCACGCTGCCTAGAGACGATCGTCCTGCGGCTGCGGCAACGAGGACTGTCCGCGGACGAGTTCCTCGCCACGGGGCTGCGCGAGCTCCCCGCGCGGCTGGAAGCCCTCCCCCGCGAGACGAGCTGGAGCCCCGCGTGGGCCGAAGTCGCCGTGCGTTTGGCGCGGCTGCAACTTCTGAGCACGCCGCCGCGCTATGCCGACGCGGCGGCGATGCTTGAACGGGTTGATCGGGAGTTCGCGCGGGTTGTCGATCCGGCGGCGCTTGACGGCTGGCGTCCCTGGACCGATGCGGCGCTCCCGGTCGCCCTGATCGCGATGGCGGGGACCGGACAGATGCCCGCCGCCCGCGAACGGCTGGCAGCCCCCGCGCTCGAAGAGCCCGCGCGATTGGTCGCCGTGGTGGAAGGGCTCGATCAGTTGGCGCAGCGACCGGCGGCCGGGCAATTTGTCGATGTGACCGAACTGCTGGTCGAGGCGCTGGCGCGATTGGAACCCCATCGCGCGACCTTATCAGCGATCGAGCGCGAACGCTGCGATCTGATTCGCCTGCGTACGTTCCTGGTCACCGGCCGGATCGCCGAGGGCTTACCGTTAGTGAAGGAACTGCGCGCGTCCGCCGGGCAAGATCGCGCGAAACTGTTGGCGCTCGCCCGGCTGTTGGGGGATATCGACAACGTTCCGACGCAGGTCGAAGCGCTGGCGTTGTGGCGCGCGATCGAGGGGCTGGAACAAGCCGGGACCGACGACTGGCTGATCGCGCGGGCCGGAGTGATCCATGGCCTATGGTTGACCGGAGACCACGCCGAAGCCCGGCGACTGCTCAAGCTGACCCGGCTCCTCTATCCCGAACTGAAACCGCCGGCCCTGAAAGCCCGCTTCGAGACGCTGGAAGAGCAGTTACGACCACGATGACACCGGGGACGCCCTGGTCATGTGGCGAGAATTGCCGGTGCTGGTGCTCCGTGCAAGAATCCCTCGTCATGGTGTCGCCGGTAGACGATAATCTTGGGAACCGACGCGAGTGGCATGTTGCGTCCCGAGTTGTCCCCTCCGGGAATGCCACGGATTCACGGTATGTTGCGGACCCTTTATTTCGTGGGTGGAGGAATCAGCCTCGTGCTGGGGCTGGCCGGCATCTTTTTGCCGCTCCTGCCCACGACGCCGTTTCTGCTCCTCAGCAGTTACTGCTTCATCCGCTCGTCCCCCCGCGCCCATCGTTGGCTCCTCGCTCACCCTTGGTTTGGGCCCCCGATCCGCGAGTGGGAGGAACGGCGGGCCGTCAGTCGCCGGGTCAAACTCCTCGCGGTGCTCGCCGTCACCGGCGTGGTCGGCACCACGTGGTGGTTCGGCACGGGGTCGCCGACGCTGCGTTACGCGATCCTCGGGTTGGCGACGATCGGACTGGCCGTGGTCTGGCGGCTGCCGGTCGCGCGGACTCGGGCCGACACGCTGCCCCTTCCGAAAACGCCGATGCAGCCCGAGCCCTATGATCTCGTCGCGTAGTCTATGACCCCACGAGGGAACGGCCGGTATCGCCTCATCGCCCGAAGATTCGGACACCCACCGTGCCATCGCGGGTGATCCAGCCGCGGTAGAGCCCTTCGGTGTTGTAGCTCGTGACGTAGTTTCCGTGGCGATCCAGCACGATCGCCGCGCCGCGGCCCCCCGCCGCGGTGAGCTGCCGTTGAATGACGTCCTCGACCGCTTGCGCGGCGGAGCGCGCGCCGTGTTTGCACTGCGCGACGATTTCATGCGCCACGCTTAACCGCAGAAAATACTCGCCATGTCCCGTGCAGGAGATCGCGGCGGCGGCATCATCGGCGTAGGTTCCCGCGCCGATGATGGGCGAGTCTCCCAGTCGACCATAGGCCTTCCCCGTCATCCCGCCCGTCGACGTCCCCGCCGCGAGTTGCCCCGCCGCATTCCGCGCCACGGCCCCGACGGTCCCATGATCTTGGGGCGACTCGGGGACGAACTCGGCGGCTTGTCGCCCGGAAGGATCGCGTCGCGCATCGGCTTCCAGCAGCGTTTGCAATTCGCGCCAGCGGAACTCGGTCCGAAAGTAGCTCGGGTCGACCTGCTCCAAGCCTTGTTCGTGAGCGAACCGTTCCGCCCCGGAACCGATCAACAAGACATGGGGCGACCGCTCCATGACCGCGCGGGCCGCCGAAATCGGATGTCGGATCGTCGTCACTCCCGCGACGGCGCCGGCCCGCTTCGTCGTCCCTTCCATGATCGACGCATCGAGTTCGTTCCGACCATCGCGGGTGAAAACCGCCCCGCGTCCCGCGTTCAGTAGCGGCGCCTCCTCCATGCTCTGGATCGCCAGTTCGACGGCATCCAGCGGCGAATTCCCGGCGGACAACCGTTCCACGCCGCGACGCAAGGCTTCGGTCAGCGCCGCACGAACTTCCTGTTCGTCTTCGCGGGTCAACTCCCGCCGTCGGGGGCTGATCCCGCCGTGCAGCCCCAACACGACGTCCGGAATCGGTCCATCCCCCGTTTGGCGTTCCGTCGACAATTCATCATCCCTTCATGATCCCGCGCCGCGACTGGTTCGTTGCAGAAACTAACACAACTCATGTCGCAACGTCTGCCCCTCCCGCCCACCGCGTCTTTCACCCGCCGGATCGCGGTCGCCGCCGTCGGCTGGGTTGAACGGCCTTCCGAAAGGGCTCACCATGTCCACCCTGATGGCGACTCCGGAACCCACCAACGTACCCCCCGCTTCGTCCGGCCCGAACGGCTCGGTCGTCCCGATCCCCGCATCGAGTCCGCCGACTGCGCTGAAGCGTAAGCCGCAGTATCGCACGCTCAAGCCCGAGCGGATCGTCGTCACCGCCGAACAGCTCTCGCAGCGGATCGGCGAACGGTTTCCGCAGGCGGGACTGAAGGCGGTCGCCGATGAAGTCTGGACGGTCGCGATGGAGGCGGCCCGCACCTGTCGCCGCATCGGCCGGCCGATCTACTTCCTGCGGTTCATCGTCTTCGTCCTGGGGGCCGGACTCTTGGGCGTGTTGATCGCCGTCGGTTTTCGCGTGAATTGGCTCGCCGATCAAGAGCTCTTCGAGGTCGAGCACTTCATCACGACGCTGGAGGCGGGGTTGGGGGCGACCTTCTTCCTCGGGGCCATCGGCGCGTTCCTCGTCACCTACGAAAAGCGGGTCAAACGCGAACGGCTGCTGGTCGCCATGCACGAACTGCGGGCCCTCGCGCACATCGTCGACATGCATCAGCTCACCAAAGACCCGGAATCGATCCACCAGCACATTCCGACGAAGTCGTCCCCCAAACGGTTCGAGTCGACCTTTCTCCTTGGGCGTTACCTCGATTACTGCAGCGAGCTGCTGTCGCTGATCAGCAAGATCGGGGCGCTCTATGTCCAGGAGTTCCCCGATCCCCAAGCCCTCGTCGCGGCCGATCAGCTCTCGACGTTGACCAACGGCCTGTCGCGCAACATCTGGCAGAAGATCATGATCTTGGACCGGGCCGTCGACCTGAACCCGGCCAGCCCGCCCCTGCCGACACCGCCACGCGTCAGCTGAGATGTGGGAACCACGGAACACACGGAAAGAGACGGAAGAAATGCGAGGCGGGAACCACAAAAAGCACGAAAGATCACGAAACAGATGGAGTGACTTGTCTGGCCCTCATTTCGTGCCTTTTCGTGTTTTTCGTGGTTCCTCTCCGTGTTCGTTCCGTGACTTTTCGTGTATTCCGTGGTTCCACCCGCATCCTTGACGGCAAGTCGCGGCTGCCGATGTCACATCGATTGGCGGCCTTGGTGGGGCCGCGTGAGGTCGCGCGATATACTCCCGCCGGACAGCCGTGGAGTCTTCGGAGCGCGCGAGAATGGATGCTGTGCGGGTCTACTGTGCCGGACCGTTGTTCAATGCCGCCGAGCGGGCCGAGATGACGGCGATCGCCGACGGGCTCACGGCGGCCGGGTACGACGTCTATCTCCCGCACCGCGACGGGATGGAGTTTCGCCTCGTCTTGGAGGTCCTCATCGAGCGGGGCTGGGAACCGGCGGTCGCGGCCCAGTTCCTGCACGCCGCGATCTTCGCCCTCGACGTCTATCAGGTGATCGTCGAGTGTCAGGCCCTCGTGTGGAACTTGAACGGCCGCACGCCCGATGAAGGGGCGGTCTCGGAAGCGGCGATCGCGTGGACGCTGGGGAAACCGATCGTCGCCTATCAAGACGACGTCCGCTCGCTGATCGCGGGCCGCGTCAACCCGCTGCTGGTGGGCCTGGTTGACTTTGAACGCGTCGACGACCTTGCCGCGATCGTCACCGCGCTGCGGGAGCAACTCGTTCGGCAACCGGCTCCCCCGATCGAGGTCGAGCGGTTGCCCTCCAAACTGCAACAAGCTTGTCGGGACGGCGCGGCCTTATGGCGGACGATGGCGCTCGAAGAGGCCTACTGCGACAACGAGCTCCTCGCCGACTGCGTGACCGAGCTCTTCGCCCCGAATTCCCATCATCCCCGCCCGAAGACTCCGCCGGGTCGTAAGCTGACCGCGACGCGGCCTTGAGGGGACGCGGCCACAGACGTGAACTCATTCGCAGGTACAAAATCCGAAATCCGAAGATCGAAATCCGAAAGAAATCGTAAGCAAGAGTCTCAGAAACATCTTGGGATCATGCGGTTTTCGCCTTGAGAGTTGGAATTTCCTTCGGATTTCGGATTTTGGATTTCGTGCTTAGGGCTTGGAACGATCGAACACCATCCTGAATGAACACATCGAGCAGTCAACTCCGCGTGACGGCAGATGGAACCCCCTCGTGCATCCCTACAGCGACATTCCCGAGTTGGCTGAACTGCAGGCGGGGGGGCCGCTGGTCCGGATCCCCGACCGGCTGAATGTCCCGTTCACGCCGCGGGTGCGGGCCGTCGTTGATACGCCCGAGTTCCAAAGGCTTGGCTCGATTTCGCAGTTGGGACTGGCGTCGAAGGTCTATCCGGGGGCGACCCATACCCGGTTCGAGCACGCCCTCGGCGTCTTCTACAATGCCTGTCGCTATCTGTGGCAGCTGGGGAAGGATCCGCGGTTCGCCGCCGTGGTGACGCCGCATCATGCCGAGGTGCTGCTCGTCACCGCCTTGCTGCACGACATCGGCCATTGGCCCTTCTGTCATCCGATCGAAGACCTCCATCTTCCCGGGTTGCCGTCCCATGAACATTTCGCGGCGGTCTTTCTGGGCCCGGAGCGCGAACTCGCGCAGGTCTTATGGTCGGGATGGCGCGTCTCACCGGCCGAGGTCTTGCAGTTGCTGCAACCGTGGACTCCCCTCGGGGGGGCGGAGTCGGCGGCGCTGCGACTCATGCGGTCGATCCTCTCGGGACCGATCGACATCGACAAGCTCGATTACCTCGAACGGGACAGTCTCCATTGCGGCGTTCCCTACGGCCGCAACTTCGACCGCGAACGGTTGATTCAGTCTCTCGTCGTCAACGCCGCGGGCGATGGGCTGGCGATCACGGCCAAGGGGAAGACCGCCGCCGAACTGATGGTCTTCGCGCGGTACGTGATGTTCACCGAAGTCTATTGGCACCACGCGGTCCGCTCGGCGACCTGCATGCTCGCGCGGAGCTTCGTGGAGCTGCACCATCAGTTCGAGCTGCCGGCGTTGTTTGAACGCCGCGAGTTCGACTTCGTCGCGGAGTTGCAGCGCGCCGCGCGGGGACACGCCGTCGCCCCGCTGTTGGACGGGCTGTTCGGTCCGCGTCGGCGGCTGCACAAACGGGTCGCCGAGTTCAGCCACGAACAGGCGCCCGAGGTCTATCGCCGCTACGCCGGTCGCCCCTACGCGGAACTCCTGCCGGCGGCGGAACGGTTCCGCGCGGCGCTGCCGTTTACGGCGGGTCCGGTCGCGATCCTGTTCGACGCGCCGCCGGTTCATAAAGAGGTTGAGTTCAAGGTCGACGTCTATTTCCCGAAGGCCGATCACTACCGCCCGCTGGGCCAGGTGTCGCCGGTCGTCTCCGCATTGGCGCGGTCCCAATTCGACGACGACGTCAAACGCGTCCGCCTCTTCGCCGACGCGGCGACGGCGGAGGGGTTACGGCGACTTTCGGATCTCCCTGCCAGGTTGCTCGCGGCGGGATGACGGAGAGACGGGGAGTCCCGCGACCGTCTTCGGCGACGGAATGGTCAGTGCTCTCGGAGCGAGTCGGGGGCGTTCCGTCGGTGATTACCGCATCGGTTGAGGAATCGTCGTCGTGTGGACTCTCGCCGGAGAGCTATGCGCCGGACTGTCTCCGATGGCCTCCCGCGGAGGCTCGACGAACGAGTCAATAGTCGTCCCGCAGTCTCGCGCCCTTGAGCAGCACCTCGTGTCGGAACCGACACAGGTCCCACGGACTCCGACCTTCCAGCCTCGTCACGTCCCTTGGTCGTCAAAGACGGCCCGCAGGAGATTGTCGACGGGGGCGAAGTCATCGGTGAGGGGTTGACCCTCCGCGAGTTCGCGGACGGCGGCCATGTCGCCCCGTTGGATCGCCGGCTGGGCGGGATCGGGTTGCACGAACTCGGCGAACGGCGCGATCCGCCAGGCCCCCTCGTGTTCGAGCCGCGAAAGATCAAGCGGACTACGGGCCCCGGCGACGACGAACGTATCGCGGATGTCCGCGGGATAAGTTTGTGAGGTGCAGAAGACCGCCACATAGGGAAAAACGCGGGTCATCGTTTCGACATACCGCCCCAGAAACCGACCGGTGCGTCCTTGTCGCGCCCGTTGATCCGCGGCGTCGATCAGGAGCGTCCACGTACGATCCGCGGGGCGGAGTCCGCGCAGCCGCTCGACGAGTTCCGGCGACATCAACCCGCGAATCGCCAACTGATAACCGTCACGGGAATCGCGAAAAATCTCGAGGCCCTCGAAGGGGGCGGGACAGGGGGTCCACTCCTCGGTCATGAGCGAATCCGGCACCAGCGCCGCGGGAATCTCCAGCCCCAGTGTTTGAGGGCGCGCGGATTGGGCTTCCAGTTCATTGACGGCGCGGAGCCACCCAGCGTCCTCCGGGGCCAACTCGCGCAACGCGCGCGCCAATGGCGCCGCCATCGGGCCGCTGAACTTCAGCTTCGTCCCGCCGACCACCTCCAACGGGCGAAACCGCAGCCGCACCGCCCGTTCGACCCCTTCGCGCGGCTCCTCGAACAAGCCATCCGGTGGGGTCGTGGTCAATTCGGCGTACGACTCGGCGAGCGTTCCACCGGGGATCGGCGTCCGCGGGTAGATGTCGATGATGTTGGCGAGATAGACCCCGCGGGGCGTCAACAGATCATGCACTTTCCGCGTGAACTCTTCCGTCGTGAGATGCCACGGCACGCTGAGGTCGTTGAAGGCGTCGCCGTAGACGAAGTCATAATGGATCGGCGTGGTCGTTGTTTGATTGGCGCGCCAAGCGTCCTCGACGAAATTCCGCGCGTCGCCATAGACGGTGCGGATCCGTTCATTCTCGGCGTCGGTGAGCCCCATTTCCCGGCGGACCGCCTGATGGACCGCCGGGTCGAGTTCGGCGACATCGATCCGGGACGAGGTCGGGTATTCGGCGAGAATCCAGCGGGGAAAGATGAACCCGCCGCCGCCGATGAACAGCGTACCGAGTGACGCGGTTTGGCCGCGAAAGCGATCGAGCGCCACCTTCCACGGAGCCTGCGGTCCCAGCGCGAGCAGTTGTTCTCGATCGTCCAAGGAGAGGACCTCGTAGGCGGCGAGCGTTTCGAGTTGCGGATCGAACCGGACCTTGGCGGATTGACCGGCGGGGAGCGTCAATCCCGCCGGCAGCTCCGACAGACCGACGGCGGTGAAGCCTCCCCAGTTCGGGAGACTGGTCTCGCGCTGCAGTTGCTCGACGGCGGCCCAATAGGGGGCATGGTCGGAAAGCTCCATCAATCGCCGCAGCAAGACCGGTTCGGTGTTGGCGAGCCGCAGTTCCTGCGTCCCCTCCTCGAAGGTGGCCCCTTCCGGCAGTCGCGAGAGCAGGTCATCGCGTCCCGGAAACTGAGGGAGGGGAACGGCGGTCAGGGTTTGACCCGCCGGGGCGGCGTGCCGCGTGATCGCCGCATAGACCTGTTCGTATTCGTAATGGAGCGTCGTCGGTTGGGCGGGCTCGAAGTACGAGTGATCGAGCTTGTCGAGCCGCAGGGCGCGGACCGGCGCGCCGTCGATGTGGTCGTCGCGGACCTGGATGTAGGAGTAGCTGCTTTCGTCGTGATAGACGCCGGGGACGTCGTCGCGCAATTTCAATAAGAGGCCCAGCGATTGCAGTTCGGTTCCGAGTTGATCGCCAAAGGTCCGCCAAGCTTGGACGCGGGTCATCGAGCCGGTCGAATTCCCATAGAACGTCAGCGCGCGACCCCACTCATAACCCCAGAGCGCCCCGCCCGCGGGCGTGAGACTGGCGAGGAGCGTGAGCCACGTCAGTCCCTGCAACCAGCCGACGACGACCGCCGTCCGAAAGGCCCACCGCTGACCGGCGACCAAGAGCGCAAGGAGCGCCAGCGTCGCGGCGGTCATCCCGATAATCGCCCGCGAGCCCCAGACATCGACCAGATAAAAGCCGGTGAGAAACGTCCCCGCGATCGAACCCGCGGCCCCCCAGGCATAAACGTTCCCAACCGTGGCCCCCGTATGCGTGCTCCGTTCGAGGGCGAGGCTCGCGATGAGGGGGGACGTGGTGCCGAGCAGCACCGCCGGGAGCAGAAACATCATGCCGACGACGCAGACGATCCACGCGGGCCAACTGAGGCCCTCGGGGCGAGGGATGTCGGCGACGAGTTGATCGAGCCATAAGACGCTTGCCGATGCCATGCTCGCGAGGAGAAACATCCATGCCAAGGTGCGCGTGCGGTTCCAGCGGTCGGCGAGCCAACCCCCGAGCCAATTCCCCACGGTGATCCCCGCGAGGACGACGCCGATCACCGAGGTCCACGTGTAAAGCGAATTGCCGACGTGTTTGGCGATGAGCCGCGAGGCGGTCAATTCCAACGTCATCACGCAGACGCTGGCGACGAAGACCAAAAGATTCAGGCCCAGCAGCGCCCAGGTCGGCGAACGGCCGCGCGTCCGCTTCGTGGTGGGAACCGGTGGAACGGCAGGATCGTCGCGGCGGGGGACTTTGCGAACGCTGGGTTTGCCGGGGGCGATGTCGCCCGGCGTCCAGCCGGAAAGCCCCCCCGGGATGTGATACGTCTCCCCGGCGGCGTCACCGCTGGGCTTCGCGGGAAGATCATTGCCCCAGACGAAGTCGTCATCGCCGCTGGGAGGCGGAGAGGTGGTCATGCCGGGGACTCGAGGGAGGGAAGCGTCGTCAGGGATGCATGTGCATCGTAGCCCCGGCGCGGGGCGCGAAGAAACCCAGGGAAAACGTTCCCTGGGCTGTATGGGCATTATGTGGATTCGTGTTTCCGTTTAAACGGATAAAACCAGACGCCATACGGCAGGAACCGGACGGCCAGCGGTTTCGGCAGCCGCCGCGGGTGGGCGAACTGCCAGGCGAAACGTCCTTGCAGCAATTCGGCGGAAACGCAGGCGGCAAGACTGTCGACGGAGACGCAGGGCCGACAGCCGACGACCTCCACCGTGCCGACGAGCAGCCCCTTCGGCAACGCCTCAAGCTCGAGTTGCTCGCGGGTGACCATCGCGGCGGCGTCGGGTAGCGGAGAAGTCCGTTTCGACGCATACAGGTAAATCGTCCCGCGGACCTGCGTCGGCTGCGAGCGGACCTCGATCGTCTTCACGCCGCGCAGGATCAGCTCCGCCCAGGGTTGCTGGATGCCGAGCGCGATCAAGTGGGGGTCGGGGGGCATGGGGAGAATTACAACAAAGATGCCCAGGGAAGGGCTTCCCTGGGCATCCGGCGAACATTCACCTTACATCAGCCACGGATCACACCGCGTCAAGCGCCTGCTTCAGATCGCCGATGATGTCTTCGACCGCCTCGGTGCCGATCGACAGCCGCAGGAAGTCGGGAGAGACGCCGGTTGAGACTTGCTCTTCGAGGGTCAACTGCTGATGCGTGGTGCTCGCCGGGTGGATGATCAGCGACTTGCTGTCGCCGACGTTCGCCAAGTGCGAGAAGAGCTTGACGCTGTTGATCAGCTTGATGCCGTTCTCGCGCTGCTGGGTGGGGGTGGCCCCCTTCACGCCGAAACCCATGATCGCGCCGCAGCCCTTGGGAAGGTACTTCCTCCCGAGTTGATACGACGGATGACTTTCCAGTCCGGTGTAGTTGACCCAGCCGACCTTGGGGTGCGATTGCAGGAACTTCGCGACCGCAAGGGCGTTGCTGCTGTGCCGTTCCATCCGCAGGTGGAGCGTTTCGAGGCCTTGCAGCAGGAGGAACGAGTTGAACGGACTTTGCGACGGCCCGAGATCGCGCAGCAACTGGGTCCGCAGCTTGATGATGTAGGCGATGTTCATCGGCCCGAAGACCTCGAAGAACTTCATGCCGTGATAGCTGGGGTCAGGTTCGGTGAGCTCGGGGAACTTGCCGTTGCCCCAGGGGAAATCCCCCTTCTCGATGACGACGCCGCCGATCGAGGTGCCATGTCCGCCGATGAACTTCGTGCAGGAGTGGACGATGATGTCGGCCCCCCATTGGAACGGATTGCACAGGAAGGGGGAGGCGAGGGTGTTGTCGACGATCAGCGGGATCCCGTGCTCGTGCGCCAGCTTGGCGATCGCCTCGAAATCGGGGACGTCGACGCGGGGGTTGCCGATCGTTTCCAGGTAGATGCAACGCGTGTTGTCGTCGATCGCCTTACGGAAGTTTTCCGGGTCGGCCTGTTGTACGAAGCGGGTTTCGATCCCCAGCTTCGGGAAGGTGTAATGAAAGAGGTTGTAGGTGCCGCCATAGAGGCTGGTCGCCGAGACGATGTTCTGCCCCGCGCGGCAGATGTTCATGATGGCCAGCGATTCCGCCGCCTGCCCCGACGCGACCGCCAGCGCTCCCGAGCCCCCCTCCAGCGCGGCGAGCCGCTTTTCGAGGACGTCGTTGGTGGGGTTCATCAGCCGCGTGTAGATGTTCCCGAAGGCCTGCAGACCGAACAATTTGGCGGCGTGATCGGTGTCGTTGAAGACGTACGACGTCGTCTGATAGATGGGAACCGCGCGGCTGTTGGTCGCGGGATCGGGAGTCTGACCGGCATGAAGGCAGAGGGTTTCTGGGCGCATGATGTCGTTCAATCGAAGTCACGAAGGGCGGAAACCGGCGCGGCCACGGCACGCAACGATAGCGGAATGTTACCCCGCGACCGTATCCTTCGCCACGCTTGGGGGGGCCCCCTTCGGGGATCAGCGACCGGGGCCTCCGCGTCCACGGGACGATCATCACGCCGACCGACGTTTCACATGGCTTGTTCGATGCTACTGGCCATCTTCGCCGATCCGCAGAGCTGGTATTACCGCGATCTCGAGCGGGCGGCGACGGCGCGGGGTCATCAGGTCCGCCGGGTCGATTTCCCGGAGATCCATGGGTCGATTCTGGCGAACGAGTCGCAGATCGCCGCGGGAGAGCGCGCGCTCACCCAAGCGGACGCCGTGATCGTGCGGAGCATGCCGCCGGGGTCGCTCGAGCAGGTGGTCGTCCGGATGGATCTCCTCGCGCGACTGGAAGCGGCAGGGACGCTCGTCAGCAATCCCCCCAAAGGGCTCGAGTGCGCGATCGACAAATATCTGACGACGGCGCGACTGGCGGCGGCGGGCTTGCCCGTCCCCGATACGGTTTGTTGTCAAGCGGCAAGTCAAGCGCTCGCGGCGTTCGAGCAACTGGGAGGGGACGTCGTGATCAAGCCCCTCTTCGGGGCGGAGGGCCGCGGGATCGTGCGAGTGTCGGATCCCGATATGGCCTGGCGCGTCTGCAGCACGCTCGAACGGCTGGGCGCGGTCCTCTACCTGCAACGGTTCATCGACCACGGGGGTTGTGATTATCGCGTGATGGTCCTCGGGGACCGCGTGCTCGGGGGCATGGCGCGACGATCGGCGGCGGACTTTCGGACCAACGTCGCGCGACAAGGGACAGGGGAACGGCACGAGCCGACCACACGAGAGTGTGAGCTGGCACTCCGCGCGGCCGAGGTGGTCGGGCTCCCTTTCGCGGGCGTCGACCTGATGTATGATCGTGCCGGACAGGTGTTGGTGATTGAAGTGAACGGCGTGCCGGGCTGGCGGGCGTTTACCGCGACCAATCAACTGGATGTCGCCAGCGAGTATGTGCGCTGGTTGGAAACGTGCCGTGGATGAATGTCGTGTGAGGCTGCCCAGGCATGGCCATGCCTGAGCAGCTGCGAATGTGCTTGAACCGGGAGTCCCTTGGACATGGCGATCGCGCTGGAATTCGTGGTGACCGCGTTGTCGGTGCAGCTTCCGCCCATCCTGCGGTGGGCGGGGGCGATCGCCCAGCGGTTGCGGCAGTTCAACATCGCGCTCTCGGGGAAGTCGTCCGGCAGCGCGTCGACCGATGCCCTGACCCTCGCCGATCTGACGCTGCAGGAACTGATCGTCGCGGCGCTCCGCGACACCGACCCGATCTTCCGACATTGCCGGATCGAAGCCGAAGAAACGACCGGCGACCTTGACCGCTTCGCCCAAGCGGGAGACCTGGTGATCGCCCTCGATCCGATCGACGGCACGAAGCAGTACCGCGACAAAACCGGCGACGGCTACGCGGTGATGCTCCATTTGCGGAACGCGACCGACGTCCTCTATTCGCTGGTCTTCGTCCCGGCGAAAGGGCCGCATGGGTACTGGGTCGAGGTCGCCGACGGCCGGGTCGCCTGCGGGCCCGATGACCCGTCACGTCCGGCGCTCGATGTCGTCCGTTCGCTGCCGACCTACACCGCCGACAATCGCCCCGCGAGTTCGCGGATTTACCTGATCGGCTTCCAGCAACGGGACGGGTTGGCGGCGGAACGGGTGACCGCCGCGGGATTGACCGGCGTCGCGCCCGACGACATGCCGGGCAGCATTTACGAGTTACTCGCCCGGGGTGAATTCACGGGATCGCTGATCCATTCGCCGAACGTCTACGATTTCCCGGTGTCGCTGCATATCGCCCGGGTGCTCGGTGGCGATGCGGTGTGGGTCGACACCGGCGAACCGGTCCATTTCCGCGAGATGTGGCTCGACGAAAAGGCCGACATGCTGCGGCTGCCGGGGATCGTCGCGTGCAGCCCCGATCGACAGGTGCTGGAGACGTTGAAGCCGCTCGCCGCCGCTTGGAATAAGGACCGCTATCACCAGCAGCGGGACTTGTAGTTTCGCTTTTCCCAGCAAGATCACCCGGAGACCGTAGCCTGTAGCCTGGGTTAGCGGAGCGTGACCCAGCACGCCGAACGATGATGCTGGGTTACGCCTACGGCCAACCCAGCCTACGGGAGTGCGGGACTGACAACTCGGGCGATGATCGTCACCTCACCCGATCCCCGGCACCGGATAGCTTTGGCAGAATTCGCGGATCGCCAGCCGGGTCCGTTCGATGACTCCCGCGTCGTCGGCGTGCCGTAACACCGTGAGGATCCACTCCCCGACGCGACGCATCTCGGCCTCTTTCATCCCGCGCGTGGTCAGGGCGGCGGTTCCGAGACGGACGCCGCTGGGGTCGAGGGGCTGAAGCTTGTCGTAGCGGAACATGTTCGTGTTGGCGGTGATCCCGGCGCGGTCGAGGGCCTGCTCGCCGATCTTTCCCGTCAGGCCGATCGACGTGACGTCGCACAGCATCAGATGCGTGTCGGTTCCGCCGCTGGCGAGCCGAATGCCCCCCGCGATCAAGGTCTCCGCCAAGGTCTTGGCGTTGGTGACGATCTGTTGGGCATAGGTCTTGAAGCTTGGTTGCATCGCTTCATGAAAACAGACGGCTTTCCCCGCGATGACATGAACCAGCGGGCCCCCTTGCAGGCCGGGGAAGACGGTCTTGTCGATCCCTTTGCCGTGGGCTTCCTTGCAGAGGACGAAACCCGACCGGGGGCCGCGGAGCGTCTTGTGTGACGTCGACGTGACGAAGTCGGCGACCGGGACGGGGCTGTTGTAAATCCCCGCCGCGACCAGCCCCGAATAATGGGCCATGTCGACCATCAGCAGCGCGCCGACTTCGCGGGCGATGTCGGCGAATTTCGCATGATCGATCTCTCGGGGATAAGCGCTTCCGCCGGCGACGATCACCTTCGGTTTGTGTTCCTTGGCGAGCCGCAAGACCTGATCGAAGTCGATCCGATGGTCCGACTCCTTCACGCCGTAATGGACCACCTTGTACAGCTGACCCGAGAAATTCAGGGCCATCCCGTGGGTCAAGTGACCCCCGTGGGCCAGGTCCATCGCGAGGAGCGTATCCCCCGGCTTCATGACCGACATATAGACGGCCATGTTGGCCTGCGAACCGGCATGGGGCTGGACGTTCGCGTACTCCGCCCCGAAGAGTTGCTTCGCCCGGTCACGCGCCAGACTTTCGACGACGTCGACGTGTTCGCAGCCGCCGTAGTACCGCCGACCCGGATAACCTTCCGCGTATTTGTTGGTCAGGACCGAGCCGACCGCCTCCATGACGGCGACGCTGGTGTAGTTCTCGGAAGCGATCAGTTCGAGCCCGTCGCGCTGACGAGTCCGTTCGTGTTCGATCGCTTCCCAGACGGCGGCATCAACTTCCCGCAACGCGGACATGCTCAATTCCGAATCCGATAAGTGGTGTTCCCAGGTTCCGGCTCACCGGCCGGCGGAACAACCCGATCTTCGATCGGGACGTGGTTCCGACCCGCGGCGGCGTGCGTCGTCTCCGACACAGCCGCACCGTAATAGGTTCCTCAATCCAGCTTCCAGCCTCGCGTCGAGGGTCCGCGGGACGGCTGGCCTGACAAGGTATGGTATCATGCCGGTTGCGATTCGTCCCACCTTGCGCGGCTGTGCGTGGAATTCTATGTCCGGCGTCCCGACCGAATCGGTATCCGTCCCCGCTCCGACGTCCGCCCCCGTGCTGGCGGGCGAGCGGGTCGCCTTCACCGGGACGTTGGCTTCCATGACGCATCGGGCGGCGGCCGAACTCGTCGAGGCGCACGGCGGCCAACCGGTGCAGCATGTCTCCCAGCAAACCACGCTGTTGGTGATCGGCGATGAAGGCTGGCCGCTGGAGCCCGACGGGCAACCGTCGGTGAAGTTGCTGCAAGCGCAAGCCTTGCAACAACGCGGACATCCGTTGCGACTCCTCAGCGAAGCCGAATGGCGGGCGATTCTCGGCCTGGAACCCCGCGCCACCCCGCAAACCCTCTACACCCCCGCCATGCTCAGCCAACTCCTGGGGGTCTCGGTCCATGCGATCCGCCGGTGGGAGCGGTGGAATTTGATCCATCCGATCCGGCGGGTGATGCGGCTGCCTTACTTTGATCTGGCGGAGGTCTCGGCGGCGCGGCGGCTCGCGGAGCTCATCGCCAACGGGGTCTCGGTCGAGTCGCTCGCCGCGTCGCTCGACAAATTGCAGGCGGTTTTGCCGGGTGTTCCCCGGCCACTCGTCCAGTTGCCGACACTGGCGATCGAACGCCAACTCCTTTATCGCGATCAGATTGGTTGGGTCGAACCGCGGTCGGGTCAACGGCGGCTGCCATTCGTCGAAGATGCCGACGAATCCCCGGCGGAGACCCCTGCCGCCGAACCGATGACGTTGCCCTTTCGCGCCGTCCCGCCCATGGCCCCGGCT
>CAYRVS010000094.1:0-17477 GCA_964427725.1 uncultured Planctomycetaceae bacterium
GAGCCAGCCGCTGCAGAGCAGATACGCGGGAATGAAGGCGGGGCCCCAGCGTTCGTATTGGCGGACGTGGACCCGTTCGTGCCGGCGGGTCGCTTCCAGCGTTTCGAGATCGCGGCCCAGCACCACATGGCCCAGCGTGATCGCGGCGATCCCGGGTAGGACCGCGGAACCCCGACTGAGCCAAGCGAGGAGTCGCGGGGCGGTCGCCTCGATCACGCCGTCGACGATGGCGACCCGTCCACCATGACACCAGCCGATGACGACGCCCACCAGTCCCAGTAAGCTGCCGGGACCGACCCAGAGGTAAACGAGCGGACGGACAATCGTGCGCGGGAACGACACGGGAAACGCCTGCTTGAGCCGCCGACGATGCAAGGAGTCTCCGCTGTCGTCGCTCGCCGATCAAGCCGTCATGCCGCTGCTGCCGGATCGTGCCGTCGACCCGCGACCACGAGTCTTGATCGTCGGCGCGAGCGCCCGCGCGGCGGCGTGGTCGGCGGTCCGCGCGGGGCTGCGGCCCCTCGCGATCGACCAGTTCGGGGATCTCGACTTGCGGCTGGTCGCCGAGGTCGTGACGTGGGAGACTTTGTCGCATCAAGAGCTGGAATGTTGGTCACCAGCGCCCTTTCTGGGAACGCTGCTGCTCGGCCGAGTCATGCCTGAAGAGGGGCTCCTTCTCCAACGATTGGGCCCCATTTTGGGACGGAATCCCGGGTTGGCCGAGCCGGAGCGCTGGCGGGCCGCCGTCGCAAAGGCGGGAATGCCCGTGAGTGCGATTTGGCCGCGGGATCAACCCCCGCCGCCGCGGGACGGCCGTTGGATGCGCAAACCCCTCGCAAGTGGGGGGGGGCGTGGCGTGATGATCTGGGGGCCGTCCGCCACCCCGGAAACGACCGCGGTGGACGATCCGGTCTATTTTCAGGAACGAGTCGCGGGATGGACCGGCTCGGCGGTCTTTCTGGTGGCGAAGACAGGCGTGGAGTTCGTGGGAGCGACCGAACAATTGATCGGTGATCACGCGTCCGGCGCGTCGGAGCCCTTCGCTTATGGCGGGAACATTGCCCCACGCGAGATCTCGCCGGAAGCGATCACCCGACTCGGTCGGGCGGTGTTGAGTTATGCCCGGGACGCGGACCTGCGCGGCCTCATCGGGGTCGACTTCGTGGCGAACGATCACGGTCTGTATCCCATCGAGCTCAATCCGCGGTACACCGCGTCCTGCGAGTTGTTCGAGCACCTTCACGGCCGTCCGCTGCTCGCGCGCCATCTCGCGGCCTGCGGCGTCACGGACTTAGTGGTCGACGTGGCTGGTTCGTCGATCCGCCCCATGCGGGGCTTCGTGGGGAAGCGAATCGTCTATGCACGATCGGGCTTCACGGCTCGGCCCTTGAACCCCGCCGTAATTCCCCGCCAACCGTGGCGATTCCCGGTGTGTGCCGATCTGCCGGAACCCGGGACGGCGATCCTCGCCGGGCAACCGTTATGTACGGTCTACGCGCGAGGGGCGTCGCCGGCGGCGGTCCGTCACCGGCTGGATCGTCGGGCGTTCCGAATGCGCCGATGGTTGGGCGAGCTCGAGTCTTGACGAGTCGGCAACCTGCCGGAGCATGCGTCCCATGCGCGTTGGCGCGGACCGGGGGAAGAAGATCACCCGGAGGAGTCCCATCGCCGATAATCAGGGGGCCCGCAGGTCCGTATACGGTCCGCGCTGGGTCCGCACAGCTTGCCGGACCCGTACGGACCACGTATCCTGCGTATTCCCTGGCGGGGGCGTGGTTCGCGCACCGGCTGGTGTCCTCCCGTTGAAGATCGCCCGATGGCCGAGTCGTACAGCCTGGCGCTGCTGGAAGTGAACAATCTCGCGCCGTCGTTCATGGTCGCCGACCAGTGCGCCAAGTCGGCGACGGTGCGGATCCTGGGGATTGAAAGCGCCGACGGGGCCGGTCAGTGCATCAAGCTGGCGGGACCGGTCGCCGATGTGACGGCGGCGGCGCAGATGGGAGTCGACCTGGCCCGCCGGATGGGCTCGTCGGCGATGTTCTCGATTCTCGCGGCCCCGCTCGACGTGACGCGGCAACTGGCCGATTGCCAACCGATTTTCAGCCCGTTGCTGGGCGTCTACGACAATCGCATTCCGAAAGACGACAACATGGCCACGACCGAGGCGCTGGGACTGCTCGAAACTCAAGGACTCGTCGCCGCCCTTCATGCGACCGACGACATGCTCAAGGCGTCGAACGTGACCCTCGCCGGGAAGGAAAAGATCGGCGCGGCGTACGTGACGATCATGGTCCGCGGCGACGTCGCGGCGGTGCAGACGGCGATCGACGTCGGACGGCAAACGGTCGAACGGCTCGGCGGGAAGCTGATCCTCGCCGACGTCATTCCGCGGCCGCACGCGGATTTGGCGAAGTTGTTGCCGTAGCCGGAAAGACCCGAGGGGACGTCGCCCCTCGGCTTCATGTGTTGCAAACATGCTCGTCGGAAGCCGAGGGGCGACGTCCCCTCGGGCCGTTGTTCAGTCACGGCTCCGCGTTCAATCACGCCTCCGCTTCGCCGCGAGGTTCCGGCAGCGCGAACGAGACGACGAGGCCGATGACGTAACACAGCCCGCCGACGATCGCCGCCGCGGTGGCGAATTGCAGCGGGCCCCCATCGGTCATCCCCTCTGGCAGCGGGATGAAATTGGCGAGGAACGCCGTCGCGGCGGCCGCCGAGGTCCCGATCAACCGTCCGCCGATGTTGGCGGCGAAACTTTCCCCCGTGCCGCGCAGGTGCATCGGGTAGGCATGGGGGAGATAGTTCCCCCAGAAGCTGAGTTGGGCGACGGTGAAGAGCCCGACCAGGAACATCCCGATCGACATCGTGGTGATCGGCAGAGTTCCCAGGTAGATCGCGCTCAGATCGATGTCGAAGAAGTGGGTGTTGTCGACCCGCAGGAAACACCAGAACAGCAGCGCGGTGAGGACCAGACCGGGAATCTGGAAGAACCGCAGCGTCCAACCCCACGAGACGACGCGGGCCAGGAAGAAGGCCATTAGGAACCGACCCACGAGGCCGCCGACTTCCTGAATTTTGGTGTACTCGGTCGCGATCTTTTGTCCGACCCCCGCCGCCGCCGCCCCGCCGATTTTCTTCTTCGCCTCCTCGGTCAGTGGCTTGCCCGCCTGTTCCGCCTTGGCGACGGCGTCGGCGATCGCTTTTTCGCGGGCTACGGTGGCCTTCTCGCGGACTTCCTTCAGCCCGGGGACGATTTGCGGCATCTGCTGAATCGCCCCGAACGCAGCCCCCAGCGTGCAAGCGAAGCCGATCGCGGTGACCCAGGTCGTTTTGCGGAGCTGCGGGGAGAAGAGCTGCCCGAGGCTCGCCCGTTTCAGTTGGCCCGACTCCTTCTTCGCCTTCCACGCGGGGGATTCCGGCAGGAACGGACGGATCAGGATGAGCGGAATCGCGGGGATGATCCCGGACATCAACGTATACCGCCACGCCGCATGTTGGTTCTCCAAACCAATTGAGCCGATCATGCTCGATAAGAATTCCGGAATCGCGATCGCCGGGAGATGGGGATTGATTTTGGGATCGGCAAGGAACCCGTTGGCCACGGCGACGAGGAGCCCGCCGATCGACGAAAAGGCCTGTGTCTGCCCCAGCACCTTCTCGCGTTGCACCGGGTTGGGGAACAGCTCCGCGAGCCAGGCGACGGCGGCGACGAACTCGACGCACACGCCGATGAACGTGGTGCAGCGGAAGAACAACAGCATGTAGATGTTGGTCGAAAACCCGGCGAAGAAGGCCGAGAAGGCGTAGAGGAGAATGCTCCACGTCAGGACGAACCGTCGGCCGAGGCGGTCGGTCATGTAGCCGCCCAAGAGGCCGAAGATCCCGCCGGCGAAGGCGGGGACGTAGAAGAGGATGCCGACCCAGGTTTTGAATTCAGGGCGATCGGGAGTCAGCCCGGTCAGTTCGAAGATCGCCGGCCGCGCGATCAGCGGAAGCATCAGCAGTTCATAGATGTCGAAGGCGAAGCCGATCGCCGCGATGACGCAAATCAGCCATTGCGTCTTGGTGAGGGGGCTCGCGGCCGGGAGCGAAGGGGCTTGCGACATCCGGAGGATCCTCGGGGCGGGACAATCATGTGCGTAGCGGAAACAGCCAGTCTACGACCAGCCGCGCACCTCGTGCAACGCTCGGCGAGCTCCCGGGCGCGCTGATCACGCCGACCCGGCGGAAGTGACGCCGAGGGGCGTTGTTCGCGTTGGGACGGGCTGATATTCTACGCGATCCTCTCGGACGCCCGGCGTGTCCGAACGGACGGGGCGACGACTTCGGGGCGGCGTTCCGCGGATGAATCAGACACAGACAATAGCCGTGACGGAGTCGATTGTGGCCGGGTTGCCGCTCGCCGATCGGGATGGGGTCATCTGGCTGGACGGCGAGCTCGTCCCCTGGCGCGACGCGCGGGTCCATCTCCTCACCCATTCACTGCACTATGGCAGCACGGTCTTCGAGGGGGAGCGGGTTTATCGCGGCAAAATCTTCAAGCTCCGCGAACACACCGAGCGGCTGCACGCCTCGGCGAAACTGGTGGGGTACTCGCTGCCGTACACCTCCGACGAGATCGACGCCGCCTGCCGACTGGTCGTCGCCGAGAACCAGATCGACGCCGGGTATGTGCGACCGCTTGCCTGGCGGGGCAGCGAAGTGATCGGCGTCTCGGGGATCGGCGCGAAGATCCACGTCGGGATCGCCGCCTGCCTGTGGGGGGCCTACTACGGTGACGACGCGCAGCGGAACGGCATCAAATTGCAGATGTCGGCGTGGCGTCGGCCCAATCCCAACACCGCCCCCACCGCCAGCAAGGCGGCGGGGCTCTATATGATCTGTACCCTCAGCCGCGACGCCGCCGAGGCCGCCGGCTATCACGATGCGCTCATGCTCGACTATCGCGGCCAACTCGCCGAGGCGACCGGCGCGAATCTCTTCCTGGTGATCGACGGCAAGCTCCACACGCCGACCCCCGATTGCTTCCTCGACGGCATCACCCGCAAAACGGTGATGGAACTCGCGCGGAAGCGGGGCTACGAAGTGATCGAACGGGCGATCTTCCCCGAGGAACTCGACCAGGCCCAGGAAATCTTCCTGACCGGGACCGCCGTGGAGATCATCCCCGTCGGCGTGATCGAGCAGCGGACGTACGCGGTGGGACCGATCACCAAGCAATTGCAGGCCGATTTCCGCAAGCTGACGGCGACGTTCGAGTAAGCGGCCCGGTTGTGCGGATCGGAGAATCGGTTCATCACGTCCTCGTAACGCCGCCGCCATACGACACTATCGCTGCGCCATAGGCGGGGGCACCCGCCCCCACCGCGTGAAGAATCCGGTTCGGATGGAACAGGCGCGAGGGGCGGGTGCCCCTCGCTATGGTCATGTTGAACACTTCCATGGAGGACCGACCTTCTCGAATCGCGCTCAACGGGGGCAGCGTCCCCGCCGCGTGATGATGTGTGCAGCGTCTCATGGGCGGCATGATTCCTGTGTGCCACCGGCTCCGCCGGTGCTCCCCAGTTGTGTGACCGTCGAGAAGACCGCCGGCGAAGCCAGTGGCACACGTCATCGCGAACCACTTAGATCATGACATTGAACCAGGCCGCAAGTAAAAACGGAATTTGGCGGCCGCACGATCGTCCAACCCTCACCCCCGATCACGCTTCAAGGATTCCGTCATGCGCGCGCTCTGGTTGTTGGTGTGTGTCACCGCCGGCCTGAACACTTCGGCCTTCGCCGAGCCGCGGTTCATCACGCAAGGGAACGACCGGCTGGCGATCCTCGGTCCGGAACCGGGTGTGGTGTCGTGGGAGATGCGCTGGGGAGGGATTCATGACCTTCATGTCCTGCCGAACGGGCATGTCATGGTCCAACAGGGGGCCGCGAAGGTCGTCGAACTCGATCCGAAAACCAAGCAGATCGTCTGGTCGTACGACAGCGCGACCGCGAACGGCAACACGGGAAAACCGGTCGAGGTCCACGCCTTTCAGCCCCTCGCCGATGGGCGCGTGATGATCGCCGAATCGGGGCCGGCGCGGATCATCGAAGTCGATCGCGCGGGGCAGCTCCTCAAGGAAGTCGCGCTGAAGGTCGATCATCCGCATCCCCATACCGACACCCGGCTTGCGCGCAAACTCGAATCGGGGAACTACCTCGTCTGTCATGAGGGGGATGGCACGGTCCGCGAGTACGACGGCCCCTCGGGACAACTTGTCTGGGAGTATCCGGTACCCCTCTTCGGTCGCGAACCTCAGCCGGGGCACGGCCCCGAAGCGTATGGCAACAAATGCTTCGCCGCCGTCCGGCTGGAGAACGGCAACACGCTGATCAGCACGGGGAACGGCCACGGGGTGTTGGAAGTGACTCCGGAGAAGGCGATCGTCTGGCGGCTCGAACAGCGCGAGCTCGCGGGGATCACGCTGGCGTGGGTGACGACGCTCGAGGTCTTGCCGAACGGGCATTACGTCATCGGCAACTGTCACGCGGGGCCGGGGCAGCCGATCCTGATTGAAATCGACCCGGCGAAGAAAACGGTCGTCTGGTCGTGGGATGGTTACGACCAGTTCGGCAACGATGTGTCGAATTCTCAACGGCTCGACACCCCCGGCGTGCGGCGTTAGCGCGTGTCAGAGCCGCCGCGTGTCGCGGCGGATGACGTCGCGCAAAAACCGCCGCGTCACGCGGCGGCTCGATCGGGCGGTTCACAACACGCAGTAGTCTGGTAGGGCAGGCTCCTGCCTGCCGCTTTCAATCCACATGAGGCGGGCATGGGTGTCGGCAGGCGGGAGCCTGCCCTACTGACTTGACGTCAAGATCGCCGCGACACGCGGCGGCTCGATCGGGCGGTTCACAACACGCAGTAGATCACCACCTGCAGCGCGAGCGCGGCCCAGGCCCAGACGCGCAGGTCTTCATCCCAGCGGTAGACATGCTCGGGGGGCGTCGTCGTCTTCGCGGGCAATCGCAGCACCCAGGCCATGAGGCCCAATGGGATCGCGACGAAAAGGACCTTCACCCACGGGAGCGGAATCGCGAGAAACGTCTCGCGCAGCGTCTGGCCGACAGTTTGCAGCGGGTTGAGGAAGTTCACGCGGCGGCTCCTTCCCGGCGACCACGCAGCGAATAGGCCAGCTTCTCGGGGGGATCGTCGGAACTGAAGTAGCTCCCGATCGCCATCATCACCACCGTCATCAGAAACGCCCAGATCGAGTAATAGAGGAACGGTTCGCCGATCTGAAAGAGGGGCTTCCAACCAAAGCGTTCCCGTACGGCGGGATGATTGACGCCGTACAAGGTGATCGCGGTGAGGACCCCGCTGCCGAACCCGAGGAACGCGCCGGTGCTGGTGATCCAGCGGGTCAACAGTCCCGCCAAGAGCACCGCGAAGGCGGGCCCGTTGAAGAACGACATCAGCGTCTGAAAGATCGCGTAAATCCCCTGGTCGGCTTGCTGCAACTGGAAGGCGAAGAGCACGCCCCACAGGCTGAGCAGGATCGTCACCAACCGGCCGATGAACAGCAGCCGACGTTCGTCGGCGTTCGGCCGGATGAACCGCAGATAGATGTCGTTGGTGAAGATCGTCGTCGACGAGTTGAGGTACGAATCGACGCTCGACATCATCGCCGCGAGAAACGCCGCAAGGAAAATCCCCTTGACCCCGCTCGGCATCAGCTTCGCGATCAACGTCGGCAAAGCGAGGTCGGGCTCGGCGAGTTTGGGAAACTCCGCGAGTGCTATCAGACCGGGAACCACGATGATGATCGGAATCACCGTCTTCAGCAGCGCGCCGGTGACATAACTCGCCTTCGCCTCGAATTCCGAGCGCGCCCCCAGCGCCCGCTGGACGATCGCCTGATTGCCAATCCAGTACGCCGGGCTGGTGATGAGCGCCAGGCCGAACAGAATCCCGGTCCACGGGAACGGCGAGGGCGTATCGACCGGCAGCACAAGGTCGAAATGCTCGAAGCGTGGCGGCTTCGCGGGGGGAGTGTTCTCGACCGTGCTTGCGGCGGCTTGTTGCGCGGCGACCGCCTGCCGGACTTCCGTGCGCAGGTTGTCGAGGCCCCCCAACCGCCAGACCCCGATGACCACGACGAGCGCGCAGCCGACGATCATGATCAGGCCTTGCAGGACGTCGGTGTAGACGACCGCCGCGAGTCCGCCGGAATAGGTGTAGATCGTGACCAGGATCGCGACGCCGCAGATGGTCCAGGGGATCGGCCACCCGGCGAGCCCCTTCATCATCTGGGCCGAGGCGAGCAGCATCACGCCCAGGTTGCAGGCCATGAAGATCAGCCAGCACAAGGCGACCGCCGTCCGGACTTGGACGTTAAAGCGTTTTTCGAGGAACTCGGGAATCGTGGTGACGCCGATCCGCCAGAAATGGGGGATGAAGACGAACGCGCCGACGATCATCGCGGGGATGCAGCCGATCCACTCGAAATTGGCGACGGCGAAGCCGTAGCGATAGGCCGCCCCGCCGACGCCGATCATGTCGGTCCCCCCGATGTCGGTGGCGACGAGCGACACGCCGACCGCCCACCAGGGAAGGGTCCGCCCCGCGAGGAAGAATTCGCGTCCCGTTTGGATATACCGGCTGACCCACACGCCGATGAACATCGTCGCGAGCAGATACAGCCCGACGATCGCATAATCCAGGGGACTCAGGGCACCCATCGTCACTCGTTTCCACGGTCGGAGGCGAAGCCGGTCGGCGGGCCGAGGCCCCATGGGACTCCGGCGTGCCGCGAGCTTAACAGCGCCCGGGGAGCGCGCGATAGGCCCACGCGGTCGTTGTCGTGGTATCCGTCAGAGCCGCCGCGTGTCGCGGCGGTCAAGCGCGCATGAGATAACCGCCGCGGCACGCGGCGGCTCTGCGGAACATCCGCGCCTCACACCTCGAACGATTCCATATATTGGGGAATCGTCGGGGGTTCGTCACAGACGTGTTCGATCAGTTTCGCCAGTCCCAGGGCCGCGTCCGCCTCTCCGTGGACGATGAACGCCCGGCCGACGCCGCGGTTCGTCGCGAAGTGATCGAACCACCATTTGAAGTCCTCGGCGTCGGCGTGGGCCGACAGGCCCGACAGCGTCACCACTTCGGCCCGCAGCGGGACTTCGCGATCGAAGATCCGCAGATATTGCTGGCGATTCTGAATGCGTCGGCCGAGGGTATGGGCCGCTTGGAAGCCGATCATCACGATCGTGTTCCGCTCGTCGGAGACGCCGTGCTTCAAATGATGGAGCACCCGGCCGCTTTCACACATCCCGCTCGAGGCGATGACCACGAACGGCTCGGTGAGCCGGTTCAGTCCCGCGCTCTCCGCTGACGATTTCACGTACCGCAAGCCCGGGAAGAGGAACGGATCGCGGTCGAGCTGCAGCTCCTGTTGGGTCGTGGCGTCGAGGTCGCCGAGATGCCGTTTGTAGACCGACGTGATTTCATTCGAAAGGGGGCTGTCGACATAGACCGGACTCCGCGGCAGCCGATTCTGGTTCGCGAGTCGATTCAGAAAATAGACCATGGTTTGCGTCCGGCCGAGGCTGAAGGCGGGGATGATCACTCGTCCGCCGCGCTGCGCCGCCTGGGCGATGATCCGCTCGAGATGGAGTTCAATGTCGTGTGAGGGGGGATGGATCGAATCGCCGTAGGTGCTTTCGGTGATCAGGACGTCGCAGCCATCGACCCGCTCGGGATCACGCAGCAGCGGCAGGTCGCGACGTCCCAGATCGCCCGTGAAGACGACCCGTTTCCACTCATCGCCGTCCTTGAGCTCCAGCTCGGTGATCGCCGACCCGAGGATATGCCCGGCATGCGAAAACCGCAGCTTGACGTCGTCGGCAAGGCGATGCCAGACGCCGTAATCGATCGTCTCGAAAAGCTTGACGGTGCGGTCGACATGCCCTTCGTCGTACAACGGCTCGACCGACGGATGGCCCGGTTGCAGCTTCTTGCGCAGGTACCGCGCGTCTTCGGCCTGGATCCCCGCGGAGTCGTACAACATCACCCCCGCGACATCGGCCGTCGCGGGGGTGCAGAAGATCGGGCCCTTGAAACCCGCCTTGATCAGTCCCGGCAGATTCCCGCAGTGATCGGTATGGGCGTGCGAGAGGATGACCGCGTCGAGCCGTTTCGGGTCGCAGTGAAACCGCTCGTTTTTGGCGCGGCACTCGGCCCGATGGCCTTGAAAAAGCCCGCAATCGAACAGAATCCGCCGATCCGCCGTCTCCAGCAGATGTTGACTGCCGGTCACCTCGCCCGCCGCGCCGAGAAATGTGAGCTTCATGAGCTTGAGAATGGCACAATCCTGATCCGAGGGCAATCCGGTTCCCACGCCTCACGGACAGGGTCGATCGCTGGGTGCCCCGATGCATGGCGGGATCAGGGGTTGCCTCGTGGACACGGCGGGCCGACGCCGCGCCGCTCCGTGGTTTGAGTGGACGTCGGGATGGTCGGCTGGCGGGTTTTCCGGCCGCAACCCGAACTTCCCGCGAATTTTCGCCTCTGATAGACTTCTACAATCCAGCACGGCGGCAGGTGCGCGCCGTGACTTGGCCCCCCGGACCCCGCTGAAATCCCATGCGCAACGAATCGGAAGTTCCCGTCGCCGACAATCCGTTCACCATCCCCGTGGCGGATCGGATCAAGCGGCTCCCCCCGTATCTGTTCGGGCGGATCAACAAGCTCAAACATGAAAAGCGGATGGCGGGGGTCGACGTGATCGACCTGGGGATGGGGAATCCGACCGACCCGCCTGATCAACTCATCACCGACAAGATGAAGGAGGCGCTCCTCGATCCCAAGAACCACCGTTATTCAGTGGCGAACGGGATTCTGAACCTCCGCAAGGAGGTCTCGGCCCGGTACTTCCGCAAGTACGGCGTGCGGCTGAACCCCGACAACGAAGTCATCGCCTGCCTGGGGTCGAAGGAAGGCTTCAGCCATATGTGCCTGGCGATGATGGGCCCGGGCGATACGGCGATCGTGCCCGCCCCCACCTTTCCGATCCACGCCTACTCGGTGATGCTCGCTTCCGGGAACGTGATCGCCCTCGACGTGCGGAACCCGCATACGTTCCTGGAAAACGTCGCCTACACCTGCGAGCACCTGTATCCCAAGCCGAAGCTGGTGATCGTCAACTTCCCGCACAATCCGTCGGGGACCTGCATCGAGCAGGGGTTCTTCGACGAGTTGGTCCATCTGGCGAAGAAGTACAAATTCCTGGTGATCAGCGACTTCGCCTACGCCGACATCTGCTACGACGGTTATCAGGCCCCCAGTTTCCTCGCCAGCCCCGGGGCGATCGATGTCGGCGTCGAACTGACGACGATGAGCAAGGGCTTCAGCATGGCCGGCTGGCGGATCGGCTTCTGCGTCGGCCATCGCGAGATGGTCCGGGCGCTGCAGACGATCAAGGGGTACTACGACTACGGCATCTTCCAGGCGACGCAGATCGCGGCGATCGTCGCGATGCGGCACTGCGAATCGGCGGTGGAGGCGATCGCCAAGGAGTACGAGGAACGTCGCGACGTCCTGGTCGACGGGCTCAACCGCTTGGGTTGGGACGTCGAGAAGCCGAAGGCGGGGATGTTCTGTTGGGCGAAGATTCCCGAGCCCTGGGCGCAGATGGGCTCGATCGATTTCTCGATGAAGCTGATGGAGGAGGCCGGCGTCGCCGTCAGCCCCGGCCGCGGTTTCGGCGAGGAAGGGGAAGGCTACCTGCGGTTGGCGATCGTGGAAAACAGCCAACGGCTGCGGCAAGCGGTCCGCATGATCGGCAAAGCCCTCAAGCAGGAAGTCGCCCCCGCGGCGTAACGATCGTTGAGCCGCGAGCCGCAGGCGAGCGCTGAGATCCTAGGACGGCGAAGACCACTGGCGGAGCCAGTGGCACACATTGACAATATAATCGATCGAGCCGGTGCTCGGCGTGCGTACGTGACACCATCACCCATCGTCGAAGCCCCGACGATTCACGGATTCAGCGCCCGACATGCCAACCGCACCTCCCGTTTCCGGTACCGCAGCGACGACGGCACGCTGGCCGATCTACCGGTTGAGTGTCGCGCAGTATGAGCGGATGACGGCGGCCGGGTTCCTGCATGAGGATCAGCCGGTCGAACTGCTGGAAGGGTGTCTCGTCGCCAAAATGCCGAAGCATCCGCTGCACGATTCCACCGTTGATCTCTTGACGGCGATCTTGGCGGCCGCACTGCCCGAGGGCTGGTTCCTGCGAGTGCGGAATTCGTTGGTGACCGAAGACAGTGTCCCCGAACCCGACCTGGCGGTCATCGCCGGGAAGCCGCAAGATTGTCGCACGCGGCACCCGGAAGGGCCCGATGCGCGATAGGTCATCGAAGTCGCCGACTCTTCCGTCGACCGTGACCGGGCCAAGGCCGCGATTTACGCGCGGGCCGGGGTGCCGGAGTATTGGGTCGTCAATCTGCGGGACTGGTGCGTCGAACGCATGACCCAACCGGATGGGGCGGGGCAATATGGCGTCCGAACCACCGCTCAATCAGGCGATGTGCTCACGATTGGTCTCGGCGATCACGACAAGGTGTCGATTCCGCTCGACGAGCTACTGACCCCGCCGGCCTGATGATCGCAGCGCTTACGTCTGCTCGTCCCGGAGCGCCGGTTCGCGGGGGACATTCGCCGAACGCGGATCCTCCTCGGTCTCCGGGGCGTGCAGCGTGCGGATGACGAAATCGTCCCATGCCAGGCGATAGACGAAGCATGGTCGGCCGTCGAGCGTGTAAGCCGCGGGCTGGCTTTCCCAGTAGCTGCGGCATTCGCCCTGGGGCGGCTTGAGGTAGAGCCGCTGCTTACAGCCCGCACAGACGCGACCCAACAACGCGGTCTCGGTTTCCGGTCGTTGATGCGTCAGACACCAGGACGTGGCGCGATCGAGCCCCATGCCCCTCAGTTTAAAGTGGTCGGGTCGCCGATCACCAGAGGCCACGTCGCGGTTGTCCGACAAGTCGCCCGTTGCCGATTGGCCACGCGTCCTTCGATCCCATGACGCCGGTCTCCGCGGCGTTGTCCTCCGGCGACGGATCGGTACAATCGCGCACAACGGCGGAGCCCAGGCTTCGTTGACCCCCTTCCCGAATGGTCGTTCCGACCGCGAGATCGACGCGACAACTTTGACTCCGCCGGCACACCGTGTCCTCCGACCACGGTCGGGTGACACCTCGATGAGGAGCACCGTGGCATGGCTCGAGAGGCTGGTCCCCCCCGCGATTCCGGCGGCTTTCCCCGCCGCGACTTTCTGAAAGGTTCGGGTGTCGCCGTCGCCGCGACGGCGCTCGCCTCCGCGACTCCCGAAGAGCTCGCCGCTCAAGCCGGCTCGGCCAAAGTCGTCGGCAAGGGGCCGACCACCATGGAGCTCCACGTCAATGGCGCGGCCCGCAAGGTGACCGTCGAACCGCGCGTCACGTTGCTCAACGCGTTGCGTAACGAATTGCAGCTCACCGGGTGCAAAGACGTCTGTGACGACGCCGTCTGCGGGGCGTGCACCGTCCTGCTCGACGGCCTGCCTGTTTACGGCTGCACGAAGCTCGCGGTCGAGTGTGTCGGCGCGAAGGTCACCACGGTCGAATCGCTCCACTCGGCGACGGCGACTGATCCCGTCGTCACCAACTTCTGCAAGCACGACGGCATGCAGTGCGGCTTCTGCACCCCCGGGTTCGTGATGGCCGTCCGCGGCTTCTGCGATCAGCATCCCGGGGCGACGCTGGACGATTGTCGGGCCGGGCTCGGCGGGAACATCTGTCGCTGCGGGACATACGACGGGGTCCTCAAGGCCGCGTACGACACCGCTCAAGCCACCACGAAGGGGGCGTAACATGGCCGAACGCAAAATCGCCTGGCCCCCCTACGGGACCAATTCGCTCATCGGCAAGGAAGTCCAGCGGGTCGACGGCCCGGTGAAGGCCGCCGGTCATGCGAAGTACAGCAACGACATTCAGACGCCGAACACCTTGTTCGCGAAGCTCCTCACCTCGCCGCATGGCAAGGCGAAGGTGGCGAAGCTCGATGTCGAGCCGGCGAAGCAGGTTCCCGGCGTGCAGGGGGTCCACATCTTTCGCGATGTCGGTTCCGACCTGAAGTGTGACGGGGAATTGATCGCCGCCGTCGCCGCGGAACGACCGGAGCAAGCCCTCGACGGCGTGAAGGCGATCGTCGTGGAATATACCGTCGAAGCTCACTTCGTCGACGAGGACGATCTGCGGACCGCCGCCGAGCGGGGGCTCACCAAGCCGCAGGGGGAAAACAAGAAGGGGGATGTCGACGCCGCGATCCAAGGAGCGCACGCCGTCCATAGGGGATCGTACGGCATCCCCACCATCACCCACATGTGCCTCGAGCCGCATGGTTCGCATTGCGAATGGCAAGGGGACCAACTCGTCGTCCATCTGTCGACGCAGAACGTCTCCGGGACGGCGGGGCAGTTCGCCGGGCCGCTGGGGATCGAAGAGGCGAGCGTCGCCATCCATTGCGAATACATCGGCGGAGGCTTCGGCTCGAAGTTCGCCGCCGATGAATGGGGGCTGGCGGCCGCGCAGCTCGCCAAGCAGACGGGCCGTCCGGTCAAGTTGATGCTCGACCGGGCGACCGAAATGAAGGTCGCGGGGAATCGGCCCTCGGCGTTCGCGGACGTGACCGTCGCTTGCGACGCCGAAGGGAAACTGACCGCTTGGGACAGCCGGCATTGGGGGACCAGCGGCGTCAAGGGGGGGACGGTCGCCCTGAACGTGACGCCGTACGTCTTCGATCCCCCGAATCGCCGGCGGTCCGCGACCGGGCTCATCTGCAACACGGGCCCGAACCGGGCCTGGAGGGCCCCGAATCATCCGCAGGCGTGCGCCTACACGCAGACCGCCTTGGATGACTTGGCCGCCAAGATCGGGATGGATCCCCTCGCGTTCTTCACGAAGAACCTCGACCTTACGAACGTTCCCCATCTCTATGGGCCGGAGTTGGAGATTGCGGCCAAGTTGATGGATTGGAACGCGAAGTGGCATCCGCGCGGCCAAGGCGCCAAGGGGCCGAAGAAGCGGGGGGTCGGCCTCGCGCTCCATACCTGGGGCGGGGGAGCGCACGCCGCCGGCTGCACCGTGAAGGTCCATCCCGACGGCACGGTCGAAACCTTCATGGGAACGCAGGATATCGGGACGGGGACGAAGACCGCGATCGGCATCGTCGCCGCCGAGACCTTCGGCATCCCGCTCACCGCCGTGAAGGTGCGGCTGGGGACCAACAAGTACCCCAAAGCGGGCCCCTCCGGGGGGAGCACCACGATCGGCGGAGTCACCGGGCCGATCCGCCGGGCGAGTCTGGAGGCGTTGTGGAAGATCTGCGATCTCGTCGCGGCGAAGCACAACGTCCCCGCCGACTCGCTCACCGCGAAGGAGGGCCAAATCTGGTCGAACGGTCAGGCGGTCTGCAGCTGGAAACAGGCGGCGGGCCTGCTGGGCGCGATGCCGCTCGAAGTTCTGGGCGAAGGGCCGAAGGATGACAAGCTGACGTCGGCGCAGGTGGGCGGCGTGCAGATGGCCGAGGTCGAAGTCGATGTCGAAACCGGCATCGTCCGGATGGTGAAGATGGTCGCCGTGCAGGACATCGGCCTGATCATCGACCGCACCACGGCCCGCAGTCAGGTGTATGGCGCGCTGATCATGGGGATCGCCTACGCCCTCACCGAGGAATGCGTCTTCGACAACGTCACCGGCGGGATGCTCAACGCCGACCTCAAGCACTACAAGCTGCCGCGGATCGGCGACATCGGCGAACTCGTTGTCGAGTTCTACGAACCCGAAAGCGAGTACCACCGCGGCGTGATCGGCCTGGGGGAACCCCCGGTCATCGCCCCGGGGGCGGCGATCTCCAACGCCGTCGCCAATGCCTGCGGCGTCCGCGTCCCCGTGCTACCCCTGACCCCCGAACGGGTGCTGTCCGCCCTGAAAGGAGCCTCGGCATGAACGACTTCGAGTATGCCAAGCCCGAGACCGAAGCCGCCGCGGTGGAACTCCTGTCGGCCCATGCGGGGCGGACCGCCGTCCTCGCGGGGGGGACCGATCTCCTCAACTTGTTGCGGAAATCGCTGGTGGCTCCCGAACGGGTCGTCGACCTGAAAGGGATCGCCGCCTTGCGCGAAATTCGCCCCGACAACGGCGGCGTGGTGATCGGCGCGAACGTCACGCTGGCGGACTTGGCGCGTCATCCGCTCGTCGCCGATTACACCGCGCTCCACGACGTGATCCGCGGCATCCCCGCGATTCAGGTCCAATCGACCGGCACGTTGGTGGGGGATCTCTGTCTCCATCCCAACTGCTGGTACTACCGGGGCGGCTACGGCCTCACCGCGTGGCAACATGGTCGTTCGCTGGTCGCGGACGGAGACAACCGGTACCACGCGATTCTCGGCAACCAAGGCCCGGCGAAGTTCGTGAGCGCCTCCCGGCTCGCCCCCGCCGGGATCGCCTGGCAGGCGAAAGTCCGCGTCATCGGCCCCGGCCAAGACGGTCCCGGAAACGATGGCCCGACCGCCGAGTGGATTCCCCTCGAAAGCCTGTACGTCACCCCGCGGACGAATACGCAGGGTCACATCTGTTTGCGGCCGGGGCAATTCGTCAGCCATGTGTGGCTCCCCGACCCCGGGCGTTACCGTTCGGCGACGTATGAGGTCTTGCAGACGACGGGGCTCGATTGGCCTCTCGCCGCCGCCGCGGTGCGGTTGGACCTCGAGGGGGACATCGTTCGCGCGGCGCGGATCGTCCTCGGCCATGTCGCGCCGATTCCGTGGCTCGCCGACTCCGCCGCCCGCGCCCTGATCGGTTCGCCCCTGAACGAGGCGACCGCGTCGCGGGCGGGGGACCACGCCGTCGCCGCCGCGACCCCGTTATCGGGGAACGCGGCGAAGGTGCAGCAAACCCGCGTCGCCGTGAAACGCGCCCTCCTTCAAGCCGCCGCGCAACCATCCCCCGTCACTTTGGCCGGAGCGTAAGCCATGTCACGAGACCTCCCCGTCCTCGCCGACGTCGACTCGTCCGCCCCAACCCCGCCGGGCACCCGCTGCCGCAGCCTGCTCAGCAAAGGCTTGTACATCAACCACGGTCTGCCGCCGGGCAAGGAGGTCGCGGGCGACGGCAACTTCTGGTGCGGCAAAACCCAAACGATCTTCGGCCCGGACCGCGCGATCTGCGATCGCGACGAATGCACGGGGGCCGTGGGGCGGGGGTGTTACGAGGAGTGATCTCATCGCCCCCGCGAGTCGCGGGGGGTGTCGGTTCACGGCGCGATGTCGCGCAGCATGGTCGCGTTCCCCGCGATGATTTGTTCGTGAATCGGACGCGGCAGCGCCGATTCCTGCAGCTTGAGGGCCGCGGACTCCCAGAGGAATAACGGGGCGTGGGAGCCGAACAGGATC
>CAYRVS010000094.1:17487-19805 GCA_964427725.1 uncultured Planctomycetaceae bacterium
GCGTGGGGGGGAGCGTCGCCAGCAGCCGGGTCAGGCCGTGGACTCCTTCCAACGTGGCGATCTCCCAGAAGACCTGGCCCGCCTCGGTGAGCGCGGCGAGTTGCTGTGGCGCGATCCCCATCAGCGCGTTCATGATGACGAGCTTCGTCGTCGGGAATCGTGTCGCCAAATCCGCGAGCGGCCGCAGGTCGACGTCGGGAACGCTCAAGAGCCGGTGCTGCGTACGCGGATCCTCCATCCGTGTCGCGAGCTGCACGATCAACCCATGCTCCGCGGCCAGCTCGATTAGCCGCGGGACCGCCGGATGGTCGAGTTCGTAACCATGATAATTGGGGTGGAGCCGCACGCCCGTCATGCCGTGGACTTCGCGGCAGCGGCGGAGATCGTCCTCCCAATCGGGGAGGGTCGGATTGATCGAGCCGAACGGGAGCAGCAGGTCGGGACCATGCGCGGCGCACTCCTTCGCGAGACGCTCGTTGACGCCGGCGATGTCGAGATGCAACAGCCCCTCGAAGCTTCCCGCCCAGGCTTGCGTGACCCCCTTCGCGCGCAGGAATTCGACCAGCCGCGGCGTCTCATCGAACGGCAGCCGGCGTGTCGGCCAGCGAAAGAGCGAGACGTTGACGTCGATCATGACGGGGCGATCCCTTTCGCTTTCAGGATCGGCGCGAGGAGCGTTTGCAGATTCCGGCCAAGAATCCGGGCCCGTTCCGGCTCGGTGATTTGTGCGCCGAGCACCTTCGCCAGTTGGGATGCGGCGCTGCGGCCGCCGATGTCGCTGCCGTAGAGGAGCCGCTCGGCCCCGAGCTCGCGGACGGCCAGCTCCACGACTCCCGCCGTCGGATCGAACCCGCCGAGATCGACCGAGACATGCGGCAGGGCGCGGACCGCGCGAATGCCGTATTCCCAATTCCCCCCGGTGTGACCCAGGATCAATTTCGCGGTCGGATGCCGCGTGGCGAACTCGGCGAACTCCTGCGGGGTGCTTTCCCCCGGCAGATTGCCGGTCGATTTGAGCCACGTGTGCTGAAAGACGACCGCCTGCAACTCGGTCGCCCGGCGGACGATCGCGTCGACCCGCGGATCGGAGCAGCGGACGGCGACCCACAGCTTCACGCCGACCATTGGTCCGGCGGCGACGCAGCGTTCCAATTCGGCGAGCGATTCCGCTTCGTGTTTGGGATTGAGGTAGACGAAGCCGAAGGCCCGATGATGCCAATGGCTCAAGGCCTCGAGCACCTCGTCGTTTTGGCGGCGGAATTCGTCGGGGGTGGGGTCGGTGAGAAACGTTTGCCCCATGAAGACGATCAGCTTGTCGATCCCCATGCGATCCGCGACGTCGATCAACCGCGCCATCCGCTCGTGCGGCGTGCGGCCTTCGACCCCCGACAGATGACAATGCAGATCCCAGATCATCGGCGTCGACCTTCGCAACGCGGGCGGCAATCCCTTAGCGACCCCGCAGATACGCCAGCAGATCGGCCATCTCGGCGACGGTGACCTTCTTCTCCAGCCCCTCGGGCATCAGGCTGAGGCCCGTGCCGCGCAGCTCGTCGATGTTCGCCCGCAGCACCACGTCCCGTTTGTCCTCGGCCTGCCGCAGGGTCAGGCTGACGGGGGTTTCCTCGGCGATCATCCCCGCCAGAACGCGGCCGTCATCGAGCGTGACCGCGAACTGCAGGAAGTTCGGCCCGACCTCGCGATGGGGATCAAGAATCGCGACGAGCAGCTCATCTCCCCGACGATGGCGGACCGTCGCGAGGTTCGGGCCGACGTCGTGGCCGTGATCGCCCAGCCGATGACAGACCGCGCACTCGCGGCGAAAGATCGCCATGCCGCGCGGACCGTCACCGGGTTGTTCGAGCGCCGGCTGATACGCGCGGACGACGTCGGCCCGGGGCGTCGACCGATCGGGTCCGAGGAGTTCGGTCGCCCGACGCCGGACTTCCGGATCGGCATGATTGAACAGCAGCAATTTGCGGATCGGCGTGAGCTGGCCGGCGGGGATCGCACCGGTCGCGATCGCATCGAGCAGCTTCGGCAACCGGGCCGGATGATTCGCGAGGGCCTCGATCAGCTCGTATTGCACCGCGGGGGTCGCGTGGGGGAACGTCTCGAGCAGCCGCGCGGCGAGTTGGTCATCATGAAAGCCGGCGATGGTTTTGACGGCGGCGATCTGGATCTCTTGGTGTACGCGCGGGTCGAGCAGTTGGAACAACGGTTCCGCGAGTCGTTCCCAGGACTGACACGCCACGACTCGGAGCGCGGCGACACGGTCGGCGGCGGGGGCGTTGGAAGACAGCGCGGTCCGCAGCGCG
>CAYRVS010000095.1:0-19476 GCA_964427725.1 uncultured Planctomycetaceae bacterium
ACGGGCTGCTGCACATCACCGACATGAGCTGGGGCCGCATCGGTCACCCGACCGAGATGGTGAAGATCGACGACGAGCTGGAGGTGATGATCCTGCACGTCGACCGCGATCGCGAGAAGATCGCGCTCGGCCTCAAGCAGAAGGAACGGAGCCCCTGGACCGACGTCGAAAGCAAGTACCCGCCGGGGACGAAGGTCCGCGGGGAAGTCGTGAACGTCATGTCGTACGGGGCATTCGTCAAGCTGGAGGACGGGATCGAAGGGCTCGTCCACATCAGCGAAATGTCGTGGACCAAGCGGGTCAATCACCCGTCGGAACTGGTCAACCCCGGCGACGAAGTCGACGTGGTGGTCTTGGGCATCAACAAGGAGAAACAGGAAATCTCCTTGGGGATGAAGCAGGCCCAGCCCAATCCGTGGGACAAGGTCGCCGAGAAGTATCCTCCCGGGGCGACGGTCACCGGGTCGGTGCGGAACCTCACGAACTACGGGGCGTTCATCGAACTCGAAGAGGGGGTCGACGGGCTGCTGCACGTCAGTGATATGTCGTGGACCCGCAAGATTTCGCACGCCAACGAAATGCTGAAGAAGGGGGACGAGATCACCTGCCAGGTGATCAGCGTCGACCAGGAGCGGAAGCGGATCGCGTTGGGTCTGAAGCAACTCGCCGAAGACCCGTGGGACACGCACATCCCCAACAAGTATCAGCCGGGCGAACTGCTGACCGGGAAGGTGACCAAAATCACCAACTTCGGCGTCTTCGTCGAACTCGAACCGGAACTCGAAGGCCTGCTGCACGTCTCGGAACTGGCCGACCACAAGGTCGACAATCCCGAGAGCTTCGTGAAGGTGGGCCAGGATCTGGAAGTGCGGATCCTGCGGATCGATCCGGCCGATCGGAAGATCGGGCTCAGCCGGAAGTCGGCCGCCGAAATCGCGGCGATGGAAGCCAAAGAGGCGGCGAGCGCGCCGCAGCCCAAGGCCCGCACCGAACTGAAGGGTGGGATGGAAGGGGCGTCCGGTCCGCTCTTCAGCATGGGTGGGGGCGAAAACGCCGGGGACACCGAAAATTAGTTCCGCGGCGGGTCCCGCACGTTCCATCCAACGCGCGGGACCGGCGTGATCATCCCATCGTCTGTCGTCTTTTTCAGGTTCACGGACCTGTCAAGGGCGGGGACCGGGAAAACTGGTGAAACTCGAACGGCCGTCCGGCTCAACCCGGACGGCCGTTATTCTTGCGCTCCTTGCCCAGTCGTTCCTTGCGATCTCTGAAAACCACCGATCGCCGCTCCGCTCGCGTCGCCGATGTCGCCGATAGGACTCCTGAGGATCAGCTGTTTTTGCCGGGTCTGGCCCGAGGCAACGGCTTACGCGACCGCGGATCGGTCAACCCATTCGGGATCGGTTAGAACTCGCATGCGCAAGACTCTCCGTCCACGCACGACGTCTGACGCCGCGCAGACGCCGCTGGAGACTTATCTCCGCGAAATCAATGAAACCGCCCTGTTGACCGCCGAGGAAGAGAAGGAGCTCTCGCATCGCATCAACAACGGCGAGAAGGAGGCCCGCGATCGGATGGTCCGGGCCAACCTGCGGCTGGTCGTGAACATCGCCCGGGCCTATACCGGCAAGGGGCTCCCCCTGCAGGATCTCATCGAAGAGGGGAACTTGGGGTTGCTGCGGGCGGTCGAGGGCTTCGACCCCGACATGAACACCCGCTTCAGCACCTACGCCAGCTACTGGATCAAACAGTCGATCAAACGGGCGCTGATCAACTCCGGCAAGACGATCCGCATCCCCGCGTACATGGTCGAACTGTTGACGAAATGGCGACGGGCGACGGCGAAGCTCGAAGACGAGCTCGGCCGGCCCCCCACGCAGGAAGAGGTCGCCAAGGAGCTCGGCCTCAACAAGAAGAAGCTCAGCATCGTCCGCAAGGCGATCCAGCTCTACAACACGACGCCGCAAGGGGATGACGACGACGGCGGCTGGTCGATGAGCGACATGGTCGCCGACATGCGGATGAAGGGGCCCGAGGACGAGCTCCTCGATCACGACAACCTGAAGCACGTCTTCCGGATGCTCGACACGATGGACCCCCGCGAGGCGACGATCCTGCGGATGCGGTTCGGCCTCGACGATTCCGAGCCCAAGACGCTGAAGGAAATCGGCGAGGAACTCGGGCTGACGCGGGAGCGGGTGCGGCAGATCGAGTCGGAGGCGCTGCGGCGCCTGGCGCAAGGGATTTTGGGGGAATGAGAAAATCACCGAGGGGACGTCGCCCCTCGGCTTCCGGGGTGATTCAGCAGACATCGTGGGGTCATGCCATGCGAGACGATCGGTCGGTCTCCTTTGGGGGCCGGCCGATTCGTCTCGCGGCGTGAATCGGCTCAAGAACCGCGCGCAAACCGCCGAAGCGCCCAAAAACCCATGCCCCCCCGCAAACGCCCGCCGAGCACCACCGCGCCGGTCACGACGTCTGACGCCGCGCATGCTACCCGCCGCGTTCCTGGCGGGATTCACTCATTATCTGCAGGCGGAATGCGGCCTCGCGGAGAATAGCGTCACCGCGTACTCGCGCGATCTCCGCCGGTTCGGCGAATGGTACGCCGAGCACGGTCCCGCGACGTTCGGCGAGCTCGCCGTCAGCACGTTTTCCGCGTATCTGCTTCATCTTTCCGAAGCGGGACTGGCCCCGTCCTCCATCGCCCGGCATCTCGTCTCGATCAAGATGTTCTTCCGCTACCTGATGCTGGAAGGGGTGGTCGCCGAGAGTCTGGTCGACTTGGTCAACTCGCCGAAGCTGTGGCAGCAGTTGCCTAAGGTGCTGAGTCCCGAGATGGTTGATCGGTTACTCGCCGCGCCGTCGCGGGAGGATCGCTGGCCGCTGCGGGATCGGGCACTCCTGGCGATGTTGTACGCGACGGGGTGCCGCGCGTCGGAAGTCTGTCATCTGTCGATGCGGGACATTCAATTGGAGGAAGGGTTCTGCCGCTGCACGGGCAAGGGGAACAAGCAACGGATGGTGTCGCTCAACCCGGTCGCCCGGGCGGCGGTCGAGGCTTGGCTCGCGAAGGAACGCCCCGCGCTGACATCGCTCGACACCGAGGGGCCCCTCTTTCTGTCACGCCGGGGGGCCGGCATGACACGCATCACGGTCTGGAAACTGGTCAAACGGTACGCCGCCCGCATCGGCGTCAGCCGCGACGTCAGCCCGCACACGCTGCGGCACAGCTTCGCGACCCACATGCTGGCGGGCGGGGCGGAGATTCGGGCGCTGCAGGAGCTGCTCGGGCACGCCAACATCCGTACGACGCAGATCTACACCCAGGTCGACCACAGCCGCATCAAGGCGATCCACGAAAAGTTCCATCCGCGCGGCTGATGCCGCGCCGCTCCTTATTGTGCCTGCCCACCGGCGGAATCCGCCGATTTGGGGTTGGTGACTATCGCGACCGTTCTCATAATCCGCCCGGAGACTTGCCCCCCTTTGCCCGATCGATCGGACCTTGCGGCAAAGTCGACGAGGCGGACCCCGGTCGGAAGGAGCCGACGGTCGACGCAACACGATAACCGACGGTACGCCCAGATCGCCGCTCTGACGACGGTCTCCACAGCTACGGTCCGGCCCCAAGAAGGTGCAGTCACGGATGACGGCGCGCGGCACGTCCTCGCTGGCAGGTGAATCACCAGCCCGGTCGTTTCCGACGACGGGCCGGATTCATCTGATTGGGTGCTGCGGTTCGGGGATGAAGGGCCTCGTCGAACTCTTGGGGGGGCTGGGCTACACCCTCTCAGGGAGTGATGCCCAGGAAGCCCCCGAAAGTTTGCGAAGCTGGATGCGTCGCGGATTCGTCTTTCATCGTGGTCATGCGGCCGAGCAGCTTCCGCCCGACGCCGTCGCGGTCGTTTATAGCTTGGCCGTGGGGCTGGAGAATCCCGAACGACAAGCCGCCTCTGAGCGCGGTCTTCCGCAATTCACGTACAGCCAGGTGCTGGGCGCGCTGATGGCTGTACGCAGCGGGGTCTGCATCGCGGGGACGCACGGGAAAAGCACGACCACCGCGCTGACCGCGGGGGTTTTGTCGGAAGGGGGCCGGAATCCCTCGGCGATCTTCGGCGCGAACCTTGCGCGGTTGGGGACCAACAGTTGGGCCGGGGCGGGGGAATTCTTCGTCGTCGAAAGTTGCGAGTTTCGCGGCAGTTTTCTCGACCTGACCCCCAAGTACGCCGCGATTCTCAACGTCGAGCCCGATCATTTCGATTGCTACCCGGACATGGAATCGCTGGTCGCGGCGTTCGGGGCGTTCGCGGCTAAGGTCGATCCGGCGGGTTTTCTGCTGGTGCGACATGACGATCATGCCGCGCTCGAGGCGACGCGACAGGCCCGCGCGGCCGTGATGACGTTCGGCACCCAGCCCGACGCCGATTGGTGGGTCTGCGATGTGCGACGGACCGCGTGGGGTTCGCGCGGCCGGCTCTTTCGGCGCGGGCAATTCGTCACCGAATGGCAGCTACCCCTTCCCGGACGACACAACGTCTCCAACGCGCTGGTGGCGGCGGCGATCGGCGTCGAACTGGGGGTCTCGACCCGCGAAATCCGGGCGAGCCTCGCCGAGTTTCCGGGGCTCCAGCGGCGTTTCGAACCGCGCGGCTCCTACCGTGGCGTCACCTTGCTCGACGACTATGCCCACCATCCAACGGCCGTCGAAGCCACGTTGCAGACGGCACGGGAAGTCTTCGGCGATCGGACGATCCGCATCGCTTTTCAACCCCATCAAGTGCTGCGGACCGAGCGGCTGCTGACGGAATTCGCCCAGGCGTTTTACTGGGCCGACGAGGTGGTGGTGACCCCGGTCTATGCGGCCCGGGAGCGAGTGACTACGGAGCCATGGGAACTTTCCGAGCGGTTGGCGGGGGCGATCCGTCAGTTGGGAGTTTCCGCGCAAGCCGTCACCTCACTTGACCATGCGACGTCGGTCTTAGAGGATGAGCTTCGCCCCGGGGACGTCGTCCTCACCATGGGGGCGGGCGACATCGACCGGATTCACCATGCATTCACTCGACGAGTTTTCCGCGATCCTTCAGCGGGACGAACCGCTGGCCCCGTACACCTGGCTGAAGGTGGGGGGGCCGGCCCAATACTTTCTCACTCCGCGTGATCCGGCGGAGCTCGCGCGACTCCTCGCCGCCTGTCAGGCCGGGCAGATCGCCGTCCGACTGTTAGGGAGTGGCTCGAATCTCCTGGTCCGGGACGAAGGGATCCCCGGGGCGGTGATTCGCTTGACCGCGCCGCCGTTCGCCGAGGTTCGCGTCGAGGGGACCACCTGCACCGCCGGGGCGGGGGCACTGTTGTCGCATGTGATTTCGGAAACGATCCGCGCGGGGCTGGCGGGTTTCGAGACCCTCGCGGGGATTCCCGGCACGATCGGCGGCGCGATCGCGGGGAACGCCGGCGGCCGGCACGGCGATATCGGCAGCTTGGTCACGTCGGTCACCGTGATGGATCTGGGGGGGAACGTCAGCACCCGCGGCGGAGAGTCGCTGGCGTTCAGTTATCGCGGCTGCGAGCTCCAAGATCAGATTCTGCTCGACGCCACGTTTACCCTCATGGCCCAGAACACCGAAGAAATCACCGAGCGCTTACGAAAATTGTGGATCACCAAGAAGGCGTCGCAGCCCCTTGCCTCGCAGTCGGTCGGGTGCATTTTCAAGAATCCGCGGGGGTCGTCGGCCGGGGAACTGATCGAAAAGGCGGGTCTGAAAGGGACCAAGGTCGGCGGGGCGGAGGTGAGTGATCGCCACGCGAATTTCTTGGTGACTCATCCGGGGGCGACTTCCGCCGATGTCTTGCGGCTGATGGACCTGGTGAAATCGAAGGTCGCCGGCCAGTTCGGAGTCCATCTGGAGCCGGAAGTCCGTATCTGGTAAGTTTCTCGCGCGTCAGGGTGGGGCCGGCACCCGAGCATTCCGGCCCCCCAGCGCGTGATGGTTTGAGCAAACCGGCGAACTCACTCAAGGAGGAGTGACGGTGCAGGCTTGGAATCTCTTTTGGCTGGGCCTTGTCTGGCTGGGCGCGGAACCCGGGACGGTCACGATCACCAAACCGACCGCGCCCCCGGTGGGCGGGTCGCGACATTACCTCGTCCAAGTCCAGATCGTCGAAGTCGATGAGCTGGGGAAACAGACGATCATCGCGAAGCCCATCTTGCAGACCCAGGGGGCCGCGGCGGGGGTCACGATCGACGCCGAATCGGGAAGGCGCTTTGAGTTCCATTTCACCGTGGCCGAACCCGGCGCGCCGACTCCGCTGCCGGTCTTGATCTCGCAGGACGAGGTCACGGCGAAACTGCCGTCGACCAAGCCCGACGCGACGCCGACCCTCGAACAAAAAGTCACGATCAAGGCGGTGCGGCAACCTCGCAAGGACGTGTTGCGCAACGTCGCCCGGCAAGCGGGCCTCTCGGTCGCGGTTGAACCCGAGACGGCGGCGGCCGCCGCGGAGCAACTCGCGGCTCCCATCACCTTTGAAGTCGACAACGCCCCGCTCGAAGAGACGCTGCGGCAACTCGTCGCGCCGTTGGAGGCCGAATTCTCGGTCCGGCACGACCTGGTTCTGATCGGGTTGAACCGCCCGCATGACGACGGACAGCCCGGCGGCAAGCCGGTCACTCCCGCGACGCCGACGCCGACTCCGGCCCGATGGCAAATTCAGGTCTACCCCGTGGCCGATCTCGTCGGCAACACGCCGGACGGCAAACCCGATTTCGAGAGACTCATCGCGCGGCTGGAACGCGAGGTCGCCCCGAAGTCCTGGGCCAAGGCCGGGGGGGAAGGATCGATCCGCGTGTTTCAATCGACCGAGTCGCTGGTGATCCGTCAGGACGCCGCCGGACACGCCGCGATCGCGAAGCTGCTGGAGGCCTGTCGCCAAGAGGCGACGAAAGGGAATTGATCCGAGCATGACGGCGGTGGTCCTTCGACATCGCCGTCATGCCTCATTCGAGGTCGAGAAGCTCGCCCGGCGTGGGACGCGGGGCGGAAAGGCGTCAAGGATGTCGATCACACATAGTCTCGATGGTGGTGTCGGCCCGTGGACGATCGCGCTCTTGGCCGGAGGCGAGTCGGACGAAGCGGTGATCAGTCGTCGCAGCGGAGCCGCCGTGCAGCAGGCTCTCACCAGCCGCGGACACACCGTGGTGCCGCTGGATCCGGCGCTGATTGATCTTCGCGGCATCGACTGGCGACCGTTCGATGTCGCCTTCCTCGCGCTGCATGGGCGCTTCGGCGAAGACGGGCAGGTCCAGGAACTCCTAGAACGGATCGGCATCCCCTACACCGGCAGCGACGCCGCCACCTCTCGGCTCTGCTTCAGCAAATCGGCGGCAAAAGAGCGGCTGCTGCAATACGGCGTCCCGACCCCCGTGTACATCCTGGTCCACGAGGACGATCCGCTCGAACGGTTGTTGGGGACGGTGGAGCAAATGGGCCTTCCGGTCGTGGTCAAGCCCGACACCCAAGGGAGCAGCCTGGGGGTGACGATCGTGCAAGAGCCCGGTCAAATCGACGCCGCCTTCCGCAACTGTTTCGAGTACGACAGTTTCGGCCTTGTCGAGCGGTTCGTGCCGGGCGCGGAATGGACGGTCGGTCTGCTGAATGAGTTGGTGCTGCCGCCGATTCACATCGAGACGCCGCGGGCGTTCTTCGACTACCGCGCGAAGTATGAAGACGACGCCACCGAGTATCGCTTCCCGGCCGATCGTTCGGCGGCGCTGATCGAACGGATCGAAGAGACGGCGCGGGCGACCTGCCGCGCGTTGGGGACCAGTGGATTGGTGCGGGTCGATTTGCGGGTCGATGAGACGGGAACCCCGTGGGTGCTCGAAGTCAACACGATCCCCGGATTGACCGACCATAGCCTCGTCCCGAAGGCCGCGGCGCACCTTGGTATCGAGTTTGCCGATTTGTGCGAACGGACCATTCGGATGGTCTTGCAGGGCCCCGTTCCCCGGCCGCATGCCCTGCAGAACAGGTTCATCCGCCGACCGTCGGCGTGAAGCGTCGCCCGACGTAAGGCCGGGATAGACTCCGGTGTGAGCGGCGACCGATCGTGATCCGGGCGGGGTCGCGTGGCGCGCACCCCGCACTGTCACCTCGAGTCACCGAGCGACCGGTCCGATGCCGAAGTCCGCGGGCCCTGCGAAACCGACGAGCGAAGCGACCACCGGACCGACATGGTTCGAGCGGATCTTTCGCCCGCGTTGGTTGGTTCTGGGGGCGCTGATCGCCGCGGCTCCCGTGTTCGGGCCATGGGTTAGGACGCAGCTTCCCGATTTGAAGTCGCGCCCGGAATATCGGCTCCCGTTCGCGCAGCTGCAGTTGACGCCCCCCCCGCCGAGCGAACTGCCCGCCGAGTTCCTCGAACAGGTGCGATTGCGGGGGAATTTCGAGCCCGAGTTGTCGTTGCTCGATGACGAACTCCCCCGCCAGTTGGCCGAGGCGTTCGAGCGGCATCCCTGGGTCGACGAGGTCGTGTCGGTGCGGAATGTCTACCCCGCGCTGGTGACGGTCGAGTTGACCTATCGTCAGCCGACGGCGCTCATCGAAGTCCCCGACGGGTTCTATGTCGTCGATCGAAACGGCATCTTGCTCCCCCCCGCCGATTTCACCGCCGAGGTCGCGGCGAAATTCCTGCCGGTGACGGGGATTCGGACCATGCCCCAAGGGGCGGCCGGCCGGGCTTGGGGTGATCCGGTCGTGACGGGAGCGGCCCAACTTGCCGAGTTCCTGGGCGTCCGCTGGTCACAAATGGGGCTGAAAGAGATTCACGTCCCCACCACCGAGCAACTCGCGAATCCGGCGGACGTGCTGTACGAACTCCACACCACGGGGGGCTCGCGGATCGTGTGGGGGCGCGCGCCGGGGAGTCGTCATCCGGGAGAACTGACGGCGACGCAGAAGCTCGGCCGACTCGACAAGTACCTCGCGGAGTTCGGCACCTTTGAACGGCCGCTGGGGCCCTACGAGATCGACATCCGCCACTGGCAGGAAATCTCGCGACGACCGATCGAAAACCCGTTCGCGAACACGGCCCGCGGTCGCGAGACGCCGCCGAGACGGTAGCGAACGTCACGCCTAAAACAAAGAACGGCGCGGCGTCAGCCCGCCGTGCGAGAGTGGCCGAGAGTTGATGGTCGATTGCCAGGAATCGCTCGATCAGCCATCGCATGCGATTCACGTTGATGGATCCCGACGTCTGTGAGTCGCGATCACCTCTGCTCATCGCCCGTCACGCATACCAGCCACGGCGGGCTGACGCCGCGCCGCTCTTTGGCGAGGCTGTTCGTCGCGTCTCGATCGATCAGGCAAGGTTGGTCGCAGGACAATGACACGGGCCCGGGAGCATCGTTCCCGGGCCCGTGTGCTTCATGTGTTGGCAGATCGCTTATTCCAGACCGGCGGGCGTGGCGTACTTCGCGGGGTCTTCCAGGAAGACCTCGTGGGTTTGCTCGGTCGAGAAGAGGTAAAGCTTCCCCTTGAACCACGCGGCGTAGTCGAGCGACCCCTCGGCGACATCCTTGTCGCGGATCAGCACCACCACGTCGGCCCCATACGCGGCGGGGACGTAGCGGGTCGGATCGGCCTCGAACTTCTCTTTCGCCCCCTGCGTCGCGAAGTGGAACTTCTGCCCGCGGAACGAGGCGTAGAAGTCGCCGACGGCGTCCTTCAGTTCGCGTTCATCCCGCAATGTGACGGGGCAGAAGCCTTTCAGCCCCTTCATACCGCCACGTTCACGGATCAAGGCCATCTTGGCTTCGGTGGCGGGATCGGCTAGTTCGGCGGCGGGGGTCGTCGCCGGGGCCGGGTTCGCCGTCGCCACGGGAGTCTCCGTGGTCGGGCCGGCGGGCGGTCCTTCCAGGTTCGGCTCCTGCAAGGGTTGATCCGTCGTGGTCTTGGCGACGTCTCCGGGGATGGGCAGTTCGAGCATCGGTTCGGCGGGCGTGGTTTCCGTGACGCCGCTGTCGGCGGGAGCCAACGGCGGTTCGAGCAACGGCAACTCGGGAGCGGCCGGCGCGGCGGCGACCTCCGGTGTCGTCTTCGCCGGCAGCGAAGGCAGGTCGGCAAACGGATCCTCCATCTCGGCGGCGGGTTCCGGGGTCTTCGCGACCGGGGTCTCCTTGGCGGGGATTTCCGCGGCCGGTTCGCCGAAGTCGGGTTCTTCGTCAAGTTTCAAGCCGACGAACGGGGAGGCCAGGTCGGAGTCGAGTTCATCGTCGGCTTCCCCTTCCGACATCTCGGGGAACGGATCCGGGAAGTCCCCCGTCATCGCAGCCACCGCCGGTGCGTCTTGCACCGGCAAGGGGGGCGCGCCGACTTCGACCGCCTGCGACCGGTCGATCGTCGGCAAGTCATCCGCCATGAGCGGCGGGGCGAATTCGTCCTGAGCGACCTCTGCGGGTTCCGACTTGGGGAGATCGAGCGGCGCCTCGTTCGCGGCGAGTTCCTGTTCGCTGGGTTCCCCTTCCTCGAACGGGTTGAAGTCGTCAAGGGCGGGTTGCGGCCGGGCGACGGTTTTCGCCGGGGCGGGAACGTCGGGTTCCTCGAACACCGGCTGTTCAACCGGCGGCGTGAGGATCGGCGCGGTCGGGGTGTTGACGGGTGCGGTCTGCGCGACCGTCGGCGAATAGTCGACGGGCGCGGGGGGCAGCAAGCTGGGAGGAGCCGCCGTGTCGTTCACCGACGGTGCTTGCGGCTGGGTCCGCGCGGGTTGTTGCGCGACGTTGTTCGTCGCCGGTCCTCCGGGGAGTCGCCGCGGTTGTTGCCCGCCGTAGGGCGTGTAAGCCGGCGCGTTGGGACGCTGCGGGGAGGCGACCTGCGGAGTGGTCGGCCGAGTTGTTGCCTCGGGGGCTTGCGTCGGTTTCGGCTTTTGTGATCCCGGCACGAGTCGCTTGAAGAACGACACGACGGGATTCTTCGAGCCGGGTTTCGGGGCGCTCGCGGCGGGGGCGGCCCCTCCCGGTCCGGCTTGGGCCCCCTGATTGGGGACGACTTGCGGAGCCGTGTGCTGCGGGGGCGCGGTCATCGGAGCGGCGTTGGCCGGCGATGGCGGAACGGTCGCGCTGGTATTGTTCGCCGGGGTGCCCGGTTTCTGCATCTTCAGCGGTTGCTGGAACTGCTGTTGCAATTCCGGCATCTCGCGGCCGCTCTCTTCGTAGAGCCGTTGCAGTTCTTTTTGGACGTCCGTTTGGTTCGCCTGGGCGAGGGTCTGCGGACGCGCAGGGCTTCCTTGAGCCCAAGCCGGCTCGGGGCTCCACAACGACACCGTGGTCGCGGCGGTCAGCAGACTCAAGGGCAGGGGGGCGAATTTCATCCAACGCATTGCCCGGAACTCCTGTCGTGGCCGCCGAGAGCCGATGGGCTCGACCCGCTCCGCAGGCGGCGAAATGGCGAGATGGCGGACGGTCGAGCGATCGACGGGACGATCAGCTCGAACACGGCGGCCCGTCCGACCCGGTGAGTTTGCGGCCCACATGGTCGGCTGCGGTCATTCATCGTCGTGGCGACCTTACCGGTTGTACGATGCCTAGCGGTTCTGCCAGCGATTCCGCCGGTGCGATCGGCATGCGCGACACAGTCGGAAAACGCGGCAAACCCCGGTCAGTCCCCCCACTTTGACACCGCACAGCGTCCGCCCTCGCCGTGAGCCACCAATGTGGCCGTTGAGAAGCGAATTTCCGGTCAGGCACAGGGCTTTCCGTTCAGGGAGGAAATTTTGAGCTAGGTTTCCTCACGAGAACTCCCGCGCGGCGGGCGCGGAGCGGGGCGAACACGTGGGCCAACACGAAGGGCGCGACCAGCATGCCGGGGATCACGGCACCCTTATCGATGCTGACCGACAACACGATCGCCAATGGCTACGCGATGGCGCTGGCCTTGGTCGTGCTGCTGCAATACGTCCATGGATTGGCCTCCCGCACCCGGACGAAAGTCTCCGCCGACCAATACAAACGCGAAGTCGAAGGGCTGTCCCTGGAAGTTCTGCAGCTCAGCCGCGAACGGGGGCTGCAACGGCTCGAGAATCAAATTCTCCGCGAAGTCCTGACGCAGCCCGATTGCCAGCGGGCGATCGGACATATGCTGCGGCGGTTCATCGTCAATCCCGAAGACGCGTTCGGGATGTTCATGCCGCTCGATCCCGCGAGTGACATGTCACCGCTCACGCGGGGGCTCACCGAAGATTCCGTCAAGCAGATCACGCTCGATCACGACCTGCTGCAGCAGCTCCGCGAGCATGGGGCGGTCGTCTGGGAGACGCCGAACATTCACAACTGTCCGATCTACGGGATGCTGGCCCCCGCCGACCGGCGCAAGGCCCGGCACCTGTTCTTGATCGGTGTGGGCGACGGCGACGGAATTCTGGGCGTCCTCCTGGCGTCGTCGCTGCTGCCGATCGCCGGAACCCGGACCGAACAGGTCGACCTGACGACGCGGCTGATGTCGAGCGTCGCCCCCAATCTGCGGCAGACGCTGGAACTGGAACGGCAATCGGTCCAACTGCGCTGCACGCGCGAGATGCTGGAGCTTCGTTCGATCACCGACGGCAAGGTCTCACAGCCCGCGGTGATGCTCGAAAAATTCCTGACGCGGCTTGGCCAAATGGTCGACGCCGAGCGGGTTGTCCTGTACTTGTCTCCCGGGGAGCCCGGCGCGCCGCTCCGCGCTTCGATCCGTTGCGGCATGCAGCTGCAGGGGGGCATCCAGCAGCGCTGGAACGAACACGAAGAGCGGTTGGCGCAGCAAGGGACGCACCACGATCAACTCGCCATTTTCGATACGCCGCACCTGTGCCGTTTGGGCATCGACACGCTGATCGGTTCGGCGGTGGTGATGCCGCTGCATGAGGCCGAGCGCATGCTGGGGGTGGTCTGCCTGACGCGGCGTTCCCCGCAAGGTTTTTCGGTCACCCAACGGCAATTGCTCAGTTGGGCCGCCGAGTCGTTGACCCATACGATCGAACGGACGCTGAGCTTCGTCGCGATCGAACGACAAGCCAAACAAGACGGACTGACGGGGCTCGCGAACCGCCGCACGTTTGATGAACAACTCGCGTTGGCGATGACCGATCAACGATCGGGCCAGTTCGTCGATTGCTCGCTGTTGCTGCTTGATCTTGACCGCTTCAAGTCGGTCAACGACGTGCACGGCCACCAGGTCGGCGACCAGGTCTTGAAGGACGCGGCGGCGAAGCTTTTGGATCAGGTCGACAAGATCCGGTCGACCGATCGCGCGCTCCCCGCCCGTTACGGCGGCGAAGAAATGGCGCTGCTGTTACCGGGCATCGGCATCAGCGGGGCGGTCCGCATCGCCGAGAGCATTCGCGCGGCGATCGAACGGCATGCCGTCCGGGTCCCCAACGGCGTGCTCCACGTCACCGCGAGTATCGGCGTCGCCGCGACGCCGCTCCACGCATCCTCCGGCGAACAGCTCATCCAAGCGGCCGACGAAGCCCTCTATCGGGCCAAAGCGGGGGGCCGCAATCAGGTCGTTGTCGCGGGGAATGGTCTGGTCTAAGACTCGTCCGGTTCACGCTCCTTCGCTCCGTCCCGCCGCGCGGAACAGCATCAGCCCCGTCGCCAGCAGCATGAGTCCCGTGCCCGCCAGAATCAGCGCGACTTGCCGCGCCGGAAGCCCCCACCAGCGCGCACAGACCTGCACGATATCGGGCAAGGCCGAGGTCGACGCCGACGCCTCGGACGCGGCGTTCGTGGTCGGATGTTCGGTCCGGCCCTCGCGCACCCAGACCGTCGGTCCGACAATCTCGTGTGCCACCAAGGACTCCGATGTCGAGGCGCGCTCGGCCGGGGGCGGCGGAGCGATCGCGGGCTCCGTCGCGAATTCGGTCGCGATCAGCGGCAATGTCACCGGTGACGGGCCGCCCTCCTGACTCGCCGCCAGCGGAATGATCTCGGCTGCGACTTCCTGATTGGTCTCCGGAACAACCGGGGTGACCTCGGCACGCGTCGATCCCGTCGGACTCCATGCGGCGTCGATCACGGAATTGATGTCGCGACGCGGGGTCGACCGCCAGCTGCCCGTCGCGGTCCATTCCGTGGTGAACATACCACTTGTCGCCTCGGCCGTGGGCGTGGTCTTGGTCATGGCCTCCTGAAGGAGCGCGGTCGACTCCTCGCCGATCAGCAGCGACGGATCCGACTCGGCCACCACCGCGGAGGGGACGGCGGGCGAGGGCTGATTGGGACGCGAGACGGGCACCGAAGACTCCGGAAGGCTCTCCGCCACGGGCATCCCGCGATTAACGCGCAAGGCCGGCGCATCCGTGCGCGTCTCAAGCAGCGCCGTCTCGACCGCGGACGAACTCGTCGTGGCTTCCGGCGTGCCCTGTGGTGACGGCGACGGCTGGGGATGCCGCGCGGTGATCGGCCGTGGGAACGATCGACTACGCACGACAATCGGCGGCCGCGCGGACGAGGCGGACATCGGGGGAGCTGCGGGGTAGTGTTCCAGGAGGGCCGCGCTGTCCGTTTCCGCGATTTCCGCAGTTTGCTCGATGCGGTCCGCCGCCGAGTCGAACGAGAAGAAGCCTCCCAATGAGAACGATTCGATCGTGCCGGAGACGGCGACCGGCATGGGCGGAGTAGGGCTTGTGACTGCCGGAGTCAATGAGAGCGTCACTTCGGACGGCTTCCCCGCCTCATCGACCCGAGCGATCACCGGATCGAGGACCGTTTGAGGTTCCGGTTCGCTTCCCAGGATCGCGAAGGTCCCTCGTGTGAACATCGGCCCGTTGTCGGTCTGTGGTAAAGACGATGGATGTCGCGGAGTCGTCCCTTGTTCCGCGGGAGACGGCAGGTCTTGCGTGACGGCCAATGTTGTGGACACTGCCGGTCGCGAGGCTGTGGTGGGCTGTTGAACCGGGACGTGGGTGATGGTTTGCGTCGGCGATTGAGTGGCCCGCGCGATGGTTTCAGACAACGTCGGCGCGGTGGTGGGCGGAGCGGGGTTCGCGGCGAGCTGATTCAGCCACGCCGCGCGCGACGGGGAGGTGACCGTCGGCGATGCGATCGGAGCAAACGCGGGGTCCGCGACGCGCGGGCGGGTGGGGCTGACCACCACATCCGTGCTCAAAGATTGCACCGGGGGTGGTGCGGATGGGACCGATCCCGCGAGGGGAGCGTTCGGCGTGCTCGGTATCGTCGTCCGTGTGAGCCCTTGTCTTGCGTCAAGCTGACGCAACCACGCATCAACCGCCGCGGGGCCGGCTTGCGGATGTTCGGTGAGCGAACTCTCCGCCGCCACCGCCAACTTGTAGGCGCGCTGCGCGGCGTGCCGGGCGCGATCGAGCTCGCCCGCCGCGGCGTGGTGTCGCGACTGTTCCAGCAACCGTTCGATGGAGGTCGCAAAGCCGTTCGCGGGAGCCGGCGCGGTCACCGGTGTAGCGGGGCCGCCGAACCACCGTCGGGTCGTTTGCGCCTCGACCGGGTTCGTGGTGAACGACCAAGCCGCCGTCGCGAGCAAACAACCGGGCCACCAGCCGGCACGGATGCGATCGAAAAGCCGCCGAGTCACGTCGGTATGATGCACGTTGGAATCCCCCCTCGCGGCGGCGTCCGGACCGTCATCCCGTAGGGGGCGACTCGACACGCGGCCGTGTCAAAGTCTTTCGGTCGGGGTGACTCTGCCGCACAAGCGGGAAGACCGTGGAACGAGGCGGTCTCTTCGATACGCGAGGCACAGTTCCCGCAGCCTCGCCAAATTGACGGCGTCGAATCGGCATCACGAGGGAATGAACTGCACGCCCCAAAGAGCCGTCGCGTGTCGCGGCGGACAACATGCTGAAAACCCGATGATCATCGAACGGGGCACGTGCGATCACCACCGCGACACGCGGCGGCTCTGACGTGTCGTACTTCCGTCGCGAAGCGTTACGGGACGAGGGCCGGTCCCGTGATGACGGGCATGCCGCTCGCGGGCATTACCGGAGCGATCGGGTAACTTGGCGGCGCGACGTAGGCCCCTTGGACCGGGGCGTAGCCTTGCGGCAAGAAGACCGCACCTTGCGGTTGGTAGACCCCTCCCTGCGGTGGGTAGATCGCCCCTTGCGGCAGGACGCCTTGGGTCACCGGCGCGGGACTCCAATTGCCGGCGGGCAAGACCGGTTGGGTCTGCGGCGGCAACGGCAGCGTGGCGTAGGGGTTCACCGGAGCTCGCGCGGGGGTTTGCGACAACCGCAGCATCGTCGCCTGATCGTGATAGCGATGCCAGAACTGCTGTGAGTAAGGCAGAACCGGCGACGAACCCCAACCGGCGGACGTCTGCGATTGCGACAAGACGTCCTTATAGTTGTAGGGCCGGAAGAAGGCATGGCCGCCGTAGGCGGGGATCTCTTGGAAGTAGCCGTGGACCCAGTTTTGCTGAGTATCGAAGGGGTAACGTTGTTCGTACTGCCCTTCGTGACCGTAATGGGTGTAAGCGTTCTGGAGGGCGGGGTAGTTGGGAGTTTCCGACGGGGCGGGCTGCCCCACTTGCATCGCCAACCCCAAGGCGACCGTCCACATTCCAGCAGGCATCGCGTCCTCTCCCCCCGAGCTGTCGCCGGATGGCCGCCATCCGACTCGACGCCGCGCGCTGGTCGGGCGCGCGCGGCATGATTCCTGTTCTTGTATCGGTCGGCACCTGAGTCTTTTCCGACAGTTCTTGCCTCGGAGAGCAGAGGGCCGTGACTGATTTCTTGAGGTCAGCCCGCAAAGTCTCCGGCGAAATCCGCCGCTCCGGCCGACCGCGCGCCGGCTTAGGCGGCATCCATCGGGTAGGTTTGCGTACGGACCTCGTGAAGTTGCCCCGCGGCCGGGTTCCGGTCACCGGGCGAATGATTGGCACTCTCGGTTCTCGGCAGGAATCGAGCTCAAGGCGGCAAGACGATGATGCGATTTCGATCCTGGGCGACGGCCGTATGGCTCGTGACGACGGCGACCGTCGGTTGGGCCGATGGTCCCGCCGACGCCTTGTTGGGCCCGCCCCCGGTGCCACCGGATCCGAACACCCTGACGCAACCGATCGCGCCGGTCCCCGATCCTGCGCTGGCGCAACCGTGGAGACCGGGGGCCATTGCCGGCCAGCCCCCCGTGATGCCGGCCCCCGCGGCTCCGCTCGGCATGCCCAGTCCTTACGCCGTTCCCCCGGCCTGGGGGAGCGCGGGCGTGGTCCAGGGAACCCGCGGCGCGGGGCCCGCCGCCGGGTATGGACCCTACTGGGCCCCGGGCGGGTACGAAGCGCGGATCGGGTCGCCATATCACCATCACGACCCGAATGGCGGGCAATTCGTGGTGACCGGGAATCCCTACTACGACCACTTCGGGCCGGGCTTCCATCGGGAGTCGCTGCACGGGCACTACCGCTTCCCGTACTACAACTACCGGGCCCCGTGGTACTACCCGGGTCGGGCGGTCTACAACCGCGACACCAATTTCCCGTGGTGATGATCGACTCGCCGATCTGGGATCACCGGGGGGACTGACGTCCCCCCGCTCCTGGCCAACGCAGCGGCGACAGAAATGACACAGGCCCCGGTCGAGGATCGCTCCTCGGCCGGGGCCTGTCGTACAGCAGGCATCGCGTTGCGGCGATGCGGGGTCAACGCTTAGTGGCAGCAGCTCGTCGCGGGAGCGCAGGTGTTGCACGGGGCCGCCGGGGCGCACCCGCCACAAGCCGGAGCGGCCGGGGCGCAGGTCGCCGGCGCCGGCACCATGATCTTCTTTTCGACCAGCTTGCAGACCTGAACGGCGACTTCCTTCTCGACAGTGACGGGGACGCAGACGGCGACCTGGTGCTTGACCTCTTCGGTCACACATTCCATGGTGCAGACTTCGTACTCGACGGTCTTCGTCTTCGGGACGCAGACGTGTTCGGTCACTTGGCGGGTTTCGACGACGTCGACCCATTCACAGACCTGCTTCTGGCAGGTCTTCTGCTCTTGCTTCATGACCGTTTCGCACCAGCTGTATTCCTCTTCCGAGGCTTCCAGCTTACAGACCTTGACGGTGTGCGAGCGGGTTTCGGGCTTGCAGGTCGTTTCTTGCCAGGTGTAGGGCTGATCGACGCATTGCATCTCATGGACGGTCACCTGAACTTCGCGTTGGACGATGTTCGGAACCCAGACCATCTGCACCGCCGGGGCGCAGGTGCTGCCGCACGCCGAGTTGCAGGGCGAGGCGCAACCGCAGGCGACCGCCGGAGCGGCGCACCCGCAAGCCGGCGCACAACCGCCGCACGAACCGCAACCGCCGCAGGCGGGAGCGGCCGGGGCGCACGCCGGAGCCGGCGCGGCCTGCTGGACCCATTGGCCCTTGTCTTCGCAGACGGTCGAGGTCTTCACGACCGGCACGCACTGCATCACCTTGCGGGTCCCCGTCTTGGTCTCCATGTGGGGGACCATGACGGTGACTTCCTGAACCTGATCGACCCAGACGGGCTTGTGGACGGTCCGCTTGCCGGTCTTGGTGATCGTTTCAGGAGTGCAGACGGTGTAGGTCACGTCGATGGTCTTCATCGACGGCTTCTTGACCGTGACCTGAACGTCCTTCACGACGGCTTGGACTTCGTTGTAGGTGACTTCCCGGATGACCTTCTCGGTCTTCGGGACCATCCGCTGAACGTGCGAGACTTTTTCCTGCATCTCGGTCTTGTACTCGGTCACCTGCACCTTGCGCGTTTCGGTGACCATTTCCTGCACCATGACGGTCTGCTCGACCATCGCCGGCGCGGGAGCGGGCGCGCAGGCCGCCGGGGCGCAGGCGGGCGCACAGGGCGCGGCACACGTCGGCGCGGGCGCGCAGGTCGCCGCACACGGCGTGCATGTGCCATGACAACGATGTCCCGCCTCGGCGGTGGCACCCGCCAAACAGAACAAACCGGCCAACCAAACCAACGACTTCATGGACCTGGACCCCCCCTCTCACTGAATCGACTGTCGCGGCTGAGCCGCGGAACTCCCCGCGAGCCGCGATCGGCAGCTTGTAGATTGAATGCAATAGGTAGGATTTACGGATTGCGCAATCTGCCGAAGATGCTAAGTCTGCATGTGGTGTGTGTCCAGCAACACCCCGCGATTTTTCACGTTTCTCATAGAAACTCGTCCTTAGTCACTGCGGAGAAGCGGTTCGGAACGCCCGATTCGGGACTCAGGATGGCCCATCGAAGTCCCGCCAAGCCATCACCACGAACGGCGGTCGCCCAGCGCCCACCCCCTGAAGAACGGCGCGGCGTCAGTCCGCCGTGCGACGGATCACGGCGTGAGCGAACCCCGGTTGCGATCCACCGCAACATCGATGTCGTCCGGCGACGATGTCGTAGTCAACGCGGTCGTTCTCACACGATGTGGTGGCGCGGCGTCGTGAGCGCTGAGGGGGTTCTGGCTGGTCTGGGAGCATCCAGCTTGATCGACACGGCGGGCTGACGC
>CAYRVS010000096.1:0-18937 GCA_964427725.1 uncultured Planctomycetaceae bacterium
TCGGGGCCACAACGTCACGCCGGTCCCCCGGACGCGATGTCGTCTCTCCTGTTGTCGACGTTCGGTCGACGGTGTGTGACCCCTTCCTCGGACGCTGGCGCAAGCGCGCCAAGACGTTCCGACGGCACAAGTCGGTCGATGGACCTTCCATGCAGGGTTTGGGTGACCGCAAAACTCCACGCGAACGGAACCGTTCGATCAACAGCCGGGCGTGATGGCGCTAACCGCAACCCATCAAACAATTTATGGCGACAGAAGTTGGGGCGTGCTGATGTTCCCTCACGGCAGGGGCGTGACCAATCAGGGAACTTTGCTCGATTCCGGATGAAGGATAGACCGATGGATGGTGCGGATGGGGCCGAGTTTGTCGGTTGGGGGGAATTTGGCAATGCCCACATCACCGACGTGGTACGCCCAGACACGGAAGGCGCGGTCCTGCATGGCGAGTCTCTTACTCGCCGCCACCTGGCTGATTCTACTGAACGCGCCGCCAGGACCGATCGCGCCGGCATTCGTCTCCTCCGCGACGATCCCCGTTCAAGCAGCGCCCAGATCCCAGACACTCTGGGCCCCTCTCGACACCTCGGCCGGAGCCTACTGGATTTCCCCGTCCGCCGACCCCGCCACGGAGCGTCTCCTCCTGGTGACGGCGCTCGCCCCGCCGCAGACTCGAACCGAGGTTCGGCTCACTTCGACACGCACGGACGATGATCACGCCGCGCGCTTTTCCCCATCATGCGTTTGGCGTGTGGTTCCGCCGTCCGCGCCACGTCGTGCAGCCGGATTCTCCCCCGCCACCGAAGCGCTCCTTGAGGGGCCGATTCAACATGCGGCGTGGTCACCCCACGCAGCCGATGGCTCCGCGAAGGCGTGGTTGTCGTCGATCCCTCCAAACCCATGCTCCGAGGGCTTCCATATGCCGACGCGCGTCGTCGACTTTCCCGCCCGGGCGGGCCGATCGACCCCGCACCATTCCGTGACCTGCACGATGGTCGCCGCGGGACCGGGCTGCCGTTTATGGCGGCCGACCGATGAACCGTGGGACGGCCCCTTGCAGTCCTGGGCGGAGGAGGTCCGATTGCTGCTCGCAGAGGAAGCCTTGCCGAAGGTCGTCGCCGATCAGGGCCGCTGGCCTGATCTCGATGGCGACAACATTGTCAACGTGCTGATCACGTCGCGGGTCGCAAGGACGGCGGCCGATGTCACCGCGTATGTCCGGCGGGTCGACTTTCAACCGGAGGTCGCTCGACCCTGGGGTCAGAATTGGGATGTCGTCTACCTCCAACCCGGAGCATCCCTCGAGTCACTCCGCCCCATCCTGATCCACGAATTGACTCATGTCGCCCAATTCTCCTGGTGCCGGGCCATGTTTCTCGGTCAACCGTGGCCGATTCCCGATTGGCTCACCGAAGGGTTGGCGCACGCCGCCGAATTACGGACTTGCGAGGACCTGGGCAACGTGCGGACCCGGCTCCTCGCCTTCGCACGGCAACCCCATGCCGCACCCTTGGTGGTGGTTGACGCCGGCGCGAGCGGTTACTGGCGACACCCCGGCCAGCGGGGCGCATCGGCCGCGTTCTGCGATTGGTTCACGCGGTCCCATCCGCAATGGTCGTGGCCGGAACTGGCTCGGGCCCATGCCGAGCATGACGACCCCTGGATCAACCTCACCGGCCAATCTTTCGCGGAGACTTATCGTGCTTGGACAGTCAGCCTCGCGGCAAGCGACCCCGCCGACCAACTGCCGGGGGCGATCGAACTGCGGTGGGACACGCCAAGCCCCCAGGCCGAATGGACCATCACCCTTCAGGGAACCGCGACGGCGTATGTCCGGCTACCAAGGGGGGCTGCGGAGTCTCCCACCGCATGCCAGGTCACCTGGTCACCCGGTGCGGTCACGCAACTGACGCTGCTGTCGCGCCCCGCCGACGTGTCCCCAGTGAGCGGCGCGGCGTCAGCCCGCCGTGTCACGCGCGGCGAATGATCCAAGACCGAATCGGGCTCAATCGATCGCAGTCGGAACCATCCCGATGCGACAGGCCTCCAACGAAGCCGCGAGTCATCGTCTGGCTTCGCGGGTCACGCTGTTGCGCGTCGCACCGCGGGCTGACGCCGCGCGGCTCCCTGATCGCACCGGCCGCCATGAGTCGATGAGAGGCGCGGACCTGTGCGGCAAATCTTGCCGCTCGCGACCGGTCGAGAGGCCGCGACTGCCGATCATCGGACGAAGCCGTGCCGGGCCAGGTCAATCGCGGCGTGAAACGGGGCCCCTCGCGTTGAGGCGAACTTCGCTCCTCGGCTACACGACGCTCAGCCGCGACGATGCCGTCGGCGGCGGGCTCGAGGAGGCTGGCCAATGGTGCGATGGCTTGGGGCGGTGCTGGTGTGCTGCGCGTGGGGCTGGTCCCTGATCGCCACGGCGATCCACGCGCAGGAACTGCGGGTTTACACGAAGACCTCGCAATTGGCCCCCGGCGCGGAACGCCCCGAAGTGGTCGCCCGCAGTCTGACGTTGTTCCACGCGGGCAAGGTCTACGATTACATCGACGCGCTGGGCGAAGTGACGATCTTCGAGCCGGCCCATCATCGGTTCACGATCCTCAATCGCGACTCGGGAACCTTCGCGATCGTCTCGCGGGACGAAGTTCGCCGGTTCCTGTCCCTCGCCGAAGAGGGGGCCCGGCAGGTGGTGACCGACCTGCTCCGGTCGCCCGATCCGCAGCAGAAGCCGGCGCTCGAGTTCATCGAGTTCCAGCTCGAACCCGTGTTCGACGCCCGGTACGACGAAGCGACGAAGCGACTGCGGTTGCAGTCGCCCCTTCTGATCTACGACGTCACCTGCGCCGCGGCCCCGCAACCCCCGATCGTCGACGCCTATCTCCGCTACGCCGATGCGATGGCCGAACTCAACGCGGTGCTCCATCCGCAATCACTGCTGCCGGGACCGCGGCAGGCGATGAACGAAGAGCTCCGCCGCCGGCATGTCCTCCCCGTCCAGGTCCGGCGAACGCTTCCCGGCCCGATGATGATCGAACTGACCGCCGAGCATGAATGGCGGTGGTCGCTGTCGGAACTCGAACGCCAATACATCGCCAATTGGGAAGGGGATCTCACCAAAGGCCGGGTCCGACAAACCCCCTTCGAGCAGATGCAACGCGCCGTGCTGTCCGGCAAGGTGACGCAGCGGTAGCGCCGCTCGGCTGACGACTTCGTCAGGCGAACTGGCGTACCAGCTCTCGCCCAACACACGGGCGATTCTGGACTGGTCCGCGCGGCGGGCATCACTTACAACGATGGTTTGGATTTCGCCCGAGTCCGCGTCGGGATGACCATCACCACCGCGGCGAGATGAGTCGGTCGGCATGAGTGCCACGCCAGTCACGGATCCCAGTCCTTCGTTCCTCGCGGAAGCGTTGCGCGGCATCACCCATGCCTGCGCCCGGCGGCCGTGGACGACGCTGCTGATCGTCGCCGTCGCCACCCTGGGCTCCATCGGCTACTCCGCCGCCCGGCTCAAATTCAAGACCGACCGCAGCGATCTCATCGACCCGTCGGCGTCGTTCCACAAACGCTGGCTCCGCTACACCGAAAGCTTCGGTGAATCGTCCGACATGGTCGTCGTCGTCGAGGCCGGCACTCCCGAAACGATCAAGCAGACCCTCGATTCGCTGGGGACCAAGCTCCGCAAGGAACCGTCCCTCTTTGGCAACGTCTTGTACAAAGTCGACGCGGAGAGTCTGCGCCACAAGGGGCTGCAATACCTCCCGCCGGAACTCCTCGCGGTGGGGCTCGAACGGCTGGAAGAGTACCGGCCGATCCTGCAAGGGCGGTGGGATCTCGTCCGACTCGAAAATTTGATCCTGCTGTTGCAGTACCAATTGCGTGATCTGCGGCAAACGGAACCGAACGCCGACGCGTTGTTGTGGACCCACGCCGAACGGTTGACCGAATCGCTGCGGCGGTTCGCCCGCGATCGGAACGACTTCGTCAACCCTTGGCCCGACATCCTCCCGGTCGATCCTTCGCTGCGCGAGCAGGCCAATCAAACGGTCTACATGCTCAATGACCAAGGGACGATGGGCTACTTGATGGCCGCCCCGGTGAAAACGGGGGACAGTTTCGAGGGGGCGACCGCCGCAATCGATCGCTTAAGGCAACTCATCGCCGAGACCGAAAGCGAACTGCCGGCCGCCGAGATTTCGTTGACGGGGATTCCGGTCCTCGAAAACGACGAAATGCGGCGCTCGCAGGAAGACAGCACGCAAGCATCGTTGATCTCGTTCGTCGGCGTCGCGGCCCTCTTCTTTCTGGGCTTCCGCGGACTGCGGCACCCCGCGCTGGGAATGATCGTTCTGGCGGTCGGCATGGCGTGGTCGTTCGGCTGGACGACGCTGGTCATCGGCCATCTCAACATCCTGTCGGCCGCCTTCGCGTCGATCGTCATCGGGCTGGGAAACGACTTCGCGGTCCATCTCCTGTCGCGGTATCTCGACCTGCGGCATCACGGTCGCGATGTCCGGCATGCGATTGTCGAAGCGGCGGGGACCATCGGCCCCGGCATCGTCACCGGATCGATCACGACCTCGCTCGCGTTTTTCTGCGCGGCGTTTACGTCGTTCCTAGGAGTCGCCGAACTGGGGATCATCGCCGGGGGCGGACTCCTCCTCTGCACGGTCGCGACCTTCACCTGTCTGCCGGCGCTCGTGGCGATCGCCGATCGGCGGTCCGAAGAGAAGGCTTTGCCCGTCCCGTTTCAGGGAAAGTTCCTCTGTCGGTTGACCGGCGGCTACCCCCGCACCGTGGTCGCGGGGTCGATCGTGTTGTTCCTCGCGGTCGGCATCGGGGCCTTCGATTGGCGGACCGGCAAGCCCGTCGCCAAGTTGAGCTACGACCACAATCTGCTTCATCTCCAGGCGGAAGGGCTCGAATCGGTCGAGGCCCAGAAGCGGATCTTCGACGCCTCGAACAACTCGTTGCTCTACGGCATCTCGCTCGCGAACTCGGCGGAAGAAGCCCGCGCGATGAAGGCCAAGTTCGAGGCCCTCCCGACGGTGCGGCATGTCGAAGAACTCGCCACCCGGCTGCCGAGCCATCCCCCCGGTCAAACGCAATTGTTCGTTCAGGCATTTCACGCCTATTTGACGCGGCTCCCCGCCCAGCCGCCGCCGCCCGCCCCGACGATCCCCGGGCAGGTCGGGCAGTCGCTCGACAGTTTCTATCATTTCCTGAAGCAGTCCTCGGCTCCCGAAGCGCGACGCGTCGCCGAAAACCTCGATCAGTTCCTCGCGACCCTCGATCAGCTCGGTCTGGAAGAGCAGATGCGGTTGCTGGGCGAGTTTCAGTATCGGCTCGCCTACTCGCTCCTCGCTCAGTTTCAGGCCTTGGGAGACGCTTCCGATCCCACCCCCGTCGCGGTCACCGATCTCCCTCCCGAATTGACCGCCCGCTATGTCAGCCCGCGCGGCGAATGGCTGTTGCAGGTCTTCCCCAAAGACCAAGTCTGGGACATGGCGCCCCTCGAACGCTTCGTCACCGACGTCCGCGGCGTCGACCCCGAAATCACCGGCACGCCGCTGCAAAACTTCGAAGCCGCGCAGCAGATCAAACAGTCGTACGAAGTCTGCGCGGTCTATTCCCTCGTCGTGATTCTGCTGGTGCTGCTGCTCGACTTCCTGCCCAATCCCCTCATCCCGCGGACCTTTCTGCCGCCGGCGGTCGCCTCCGCCGCCTTGTACGGACTGGCGTGGAGCCTGAATTACCAGCCGCCGGTCACCGTCGTCCTGCTCACCTACGCGGCGGGCACGTTTCTGATGGCCGCCTATTGGGATCGGGAAAGCGCAGTCGAAACCTTCGTGGGCATCGTCCCGCCGCTGCTCGGATTGCTTCTGACGTTCGGGATTCTCGCCTGCCTCGACATGCCCCTCAATCCGGCGAACCTGATCATTCTCCCGCTGATCATCGGCATCGGCGTCGACAACGGCGTTCACGTCCTGCACGACTTCCATCATCGCCGCGGCCGCGAATACCGTCCGTCGCCCAGCCTCGTCAACGCCATCTCGATGACCACCAGCACCAGCATCGTCGGGTTCGGCAGCATGATGATCTCGGCCCATCGCGGGCTCTACAGTTTGGGGGCGGTCCTGTCGATCGGCGTCGCCAGTTGCGTCCTCCTCGCGCTCGTGACGTTGCCGGCGGTGTTGGCGCTGGTGGCGCACTATCGGGGCGGGGGAGTCGCGCCCGACGAACCGGCGGAACCGGCGTCGATCATCGAGCCCGGCTCGTCCTTGGAATCGGTTCCCGCGGAACCGCTCGAACGCCACATCCTCCCCATGCCGCGCACACCGCGCGTGGCGTGATGCCCCCCCGGTACGCTTCCCGACCCTCCATGTCGTATGCTGGGGGTTATCGGATGACTCACCTCCGGGATGCCGTTCCGTGTTCGCGCCGCGTATCGCCTTGTCGCAACTCGCCATGTTGTGTCGGTCCCTCGGCACGATGCTCGATTCGGGCGTTCGCTTGCTCGAGGCGCTCAAGGTCGTCGAGCAGCAGCAGCGGGGGTTGGCCGGACGGGTCCTCAAACAGATCTCCGCCGACATTCGCAAAGGGTCGGATCTCGCCGCCGCTTTTCGCGAGCACGGGTCGTACTTTCCCGAACTGCTGGTCGACATGCTCGCCGTCGCCGATCAGACGGGCTCGCTTCCCGAAGTCCTCAAGTCCCTCGCTGATCATTACGACAGCCTGATTCGTCTGCGGCGGACGTTTCTCGGGGCGATCACCTGGCCGGTGATTCAGCTCCTCGCGGCGATCCTCATCATCGCGCTCCTGATCTGGGTGCTGGGGTTGATCGCCGAATCAAATCCCGGGGCCGAGTCGATCGATCCGCTCGGTTTCGGCCTGAAAGGCGCGACGGGGGCGGCGCTCTGGCTGACCTACTGCTTCGGCGCGCTCGCGGCGATCGTCGGGGGGTATTTCCTCGCCACGCGCGGTTTCCGTCAGGCGAAGATGATTCACACGCTGCTCCTTGCCGTTCCCGTCGTGGGGCACTGCATGCGGTCGTTCGCCGTCGCGCGGTTTTCGTGGGCCTTCGCCCTGACGCAGCAGGCCGGAATGGAGATTCAACCGAGCCTCGAAGCGAGCCTGAAGGCGACCAACAACGGCGCGTTCCAAGCCGCGACGCCGCGGATCGTCGCGACCGTGATGGCGGGCGAGGAATTGACGACGGCGCTCGAGGAGACCGCCCTGTTCCCCCGCCAGTTCGTCGAGATGGTCCGCGTGGGAGAACGCTCGGGGACCGTCCCGGAAACGCTCGAACGGCTGAGCCCGCAGTTCGAGGAGGACGCCCGCCGTGCGCTCCATGGCATGACCGTCGCCTTGAGCTACCTCGTCTGGGGCCTCGTCGCGATGCTGATCATCTTCCTGATCTTCCGCGTCATGCTGTTCTACGTCGGCATTTTGAACGACGCCCTCAATCAGGCGATGTGATCCGCGCTCGTGGTGGACGCGGCGCGCTCCCCCGCGGGTCGCGGCTCAACGGCGGCGACGTTACCATCACGCCGCATGGAGATCGTCGATGACATGATGAGACCGCGGATGTTTCGGTTTGAACTGGAGACCACCGACCAGCGCACCGGGGCCCGCGTCGGCCGCTGGGTGACGCCGCACGGCGTCGTCGACACCCCCGCCTTCATGCCCGTCGGGACGTTGGGGACCGTGAAAGGACTCACCCCCGAACAACTCCGCGCCACCGGCGCGCAGCAGGTCCTCGCCAACACCTATCATCTCGCGCTGCGGCCGGGGCCCGAAGTCGTCGCCGAACTCGGCGGCCTGCATCGTTTCATGCAATGGGACGGCCCGATCCTCACCGACAGCGGCGGATTTCAGGTCTTTAGCCTCGCGAAACTCTCGAAGATCAACGACCAGCAAGTCGTCTTCCGTTCCCATATCGACGGCAAGCTGCTCGAACTCTCCCCCGAGCGGGCGATGCGGATTCAGGAACAACTCGGGGCCGACTGCATCATGTGCCTCGATGAATGCCCGCCGCACGATGTCTCGGTCGAGCATGTGCGGGCGGCGGTCGACCGGACCACGCTTTGGGCCGCGCGCTGTCGCGACGCCCACCAGCGGGCCGATCAGGCGCTCTTCGGCATCGTGCAGGGAGGGACCGATCGGGCCTTGCGCGAACGGTCGGCGGCGGGCCTGTTGCCGCTCGACTTCCCCGCGTACGCGGTGGGCGGCTTAAGCGTCGGCGAAGCCCCGAATTTGATGTACCAGACGCTGGAGTTCACGACGCCGCGACTCCCCATCGACCGGCCGCGCTATCTTATGGGGGTCGGTCGGCCGATCGATCTGTTGGAGTCGGTCCTGCGCGGGATCGATCTGTTCGACTGCGTGATGCCGACCCGCAACGGCCGCAACGCGACCGCCTTCACCAGCCGCGGCACGGTCAAACTCCGCAACGCCCAATACCGTACCGATCCGGGCCCCCTCGATCCTGAATGCGACTGCCCGGTTTGCGCCCGCTTCAGCCTCGGCTATCTCCGGCATCTCTTCATCGCCGAGGAGATGCTCGGCCCGATTTTGGTCTCGTGGCACAATCTCGCGTATTATCAGCGACTACTGCGCGACCTCCGCGCGGCGATTCGCGAGCAACGCGCGACCGAGTTCCGCGCGGAACAACTCCGCCGGTGGGGTGTGGTCGAGGAGGTTGTCGATCAACCCGCATGATGCCCAGGGAAGGCCTTCCCTGGGCATCTTCCCATCTCTCACCCCAGTGACCACTCACATGCCGCCGTCCACTCCTCCCACCTCGCCGCTCGGACGCCCCATCCGCCTCGCCGTCCTCATCTCCGGCGGGGGGACGACGATGGTCAACCTCCTTACGGAGATCGAGCGGGGAGACCTCGACGCCGAGATCGTGCAGGTCATTTCGAGCCGCGCGACCGTCGCGGGAGTCGACCGCGCCCGCGCCGCGGGTCTCCCCTGCGAGATCGTCACCCGTAAGTCCTTCACCAGCACCGCCGAATTCAGTGAGGCGATCTTCACACGCTGTCGCGCCCAGCGGATCGACCTTGTGATCTGCGGCGGGTTTCTCGCGATGCTGACGATCCCCGCCGATTTCCAGCTCCGCGTAATGAACATTCACCCGTCGCTCATCCCCGCCTTCGCCGGCCAGGGCTATCACGGCGCGCATGTTCACACGGCGGTCCTCGATCGGGGCTGTCAGTTCAGCGGCTGTACGGTCCACTTCGTCGATGACGAATACGATCACGGGCCGATCATTCTGCAAGCCGTGGTCCCCGTCGCGGCGGACGATACGCCCGAGACCCTCGCCGCGCGGGTCTTCGTCGAGGAATGCCGGCTGCTCCCCGAAGCGATTCGGCGTTACGCCGCCGGCCGGTTGCGCGTGACGGGCCGCCGGGTGAAGACGGTCTGATCCTCAGGCGATCAACCGCGAACTGTAGACATGACAGAGCGCGACGGCGGCGGCGTCGGCCACGTCGTTCGGCTCGAGCACCTCGGGCAGGTTCAGCTCCCGTTGAATCGCGAGCTGAATCTGTTCCTTCGAGGCTTTCCCGCTGCCGGTCAGCAGCCGCTTGATCTGCGTCGGCGTGTAATGAACCACCGCGATCCCGGCGAGCGCGGCCTGATACAGAAAGGTCCCGCGGGCATGCGCCATCAAGATCGCCGTCTTGGGATAACTCGCGTGCGAGAAGACCTGCTCGACCGCGAGCGTCCGCGGCGCGAACTCGGTGAGCAACTCGCGAATCCCGGTTCCCAACTCGATCAATCGCTTGGCCAGGGGATCGCTCCGCGAGGATCGCAGCACGCCCCCTTCCCGCAACCTCGGTCGAGTCCCGACCCGCTCGATCACCGCATAACCGGTGCGATTGAGTCCCGGATCGATCCCCAGCGTGATGTCGGCCGTCATCGCCGGGCGACTGTAGGTGACCGATCATCGCGACACAATCGCAGCCCGCGACATTCTTGTCATCGACCATGCCTGCGCTGATGCAGCGCTCAAGTAGGCGGTATGGGCGCAGCATCACCCCGCCGGCTACGGTCACAATCGCGACCACAAGGGCATCAACGCGACCAGGCTTGGTGCGCGGAATCCTCGTCGGCTAGACTGGGAACATGACGTCTTGGAAGCTGGCTGAAGCCCATCCCAGCCTCATCCACGACCCCCGTCAACCAAGCGTCGCCGTGGTGGAATAGGCAGACACAGCAGACTTAAAATCTGCTGCTCCGCAAGGGGCGTGTGGGTTCGAGTCCCACCGGCGACAATGACTTACGGCGATCTCCCATCCGGAAAAACCCCACTGGTGGGCTCGGTGTAGGCCCGATCCGTGACCCGAGGATGAAACTCCTCTTCGGAGGGCCGAAGTCGAACTTAGGTACGATGGGGCATGGGGTTATGTCGCCCGATGTCGCGGCCGACCCCCTCTTGCCTTCCCGGGCCGGTCTGGGCTACAACTTCCCCGCGATCATGGGGGACGTGTCGCCCAAGGCTGCAGTTACGGCCGGGACGATGCGACTTCCGTGCGGGCCACTGGATGATCACCGCGTCGGAAAGGATTCCGGGATGAGTCTCACGCTCGAGTCGTTGGCCACCCACGTCGGGGGGACTGTGCAGGGACTGGGTGAGACGCTGATCACCGGGGCCGCGGCGCTCGAAGCGGCTCGCAGCGGTGACATTTCGTTTGTCGCCGACCGCACCCATCTCAATCGCCTGGAAGGCTGCCAAGCCTCGGCGATCGTGGTCGACCCGCAAATCGCCGCCGACCCCCGCCTCGCGAAGTTCCCTCGGCTCGTCATCACCGAACCGCAAGGGGCGTTCCTCGCGATCGCCCAACACCTCCGCCCCCCCCGTTCACGGCCCAAACCCGGCATCGCGCCGCAGGCGATAATCAGCCCCACCGCGACCATCGGGCCCGACTGCTGGATCGGTCCGGGCGCGGTGATCGGTGACGACGTCGTCGTCGGCGCGCGCTGCGAGATTCATCCCGGCGTCGTGATCGGCGCGGGCTCGAAGCTGGGGAACGACGTCACGCTCTACCCCCATGCGGTCCTCTACGCCGAGACCATCGTCGACGACCGCGCGATCATTCACGCCGGCGCGGTTCTGGGGGCCGACGGCTTCGGCTACAAGTTCGTCCAAGGGGCCTTTGAAAAGATCCCGCAGCTCGGGTGGGTCCACATCGAAGCCGACTGCGAAATCGGCGCGGGGACCATGGTCGATCGCGGGATGATCGGGCCGACCGTGATCGGTCGCGGCACCAAGCTCGACAACATGGTGCAGATCGCCCACAACTGCCAGATCGGGAAGCACAATATCTTCGCGTCGCAGGTGGGCTTGGCGGGCTCGTGCGTCACCGGCGATTACGTCCGGATCGGCGGACAGGTCGGCGTCAAGGACCATGTGACCCTCAACAGCGGTTGCTCAATCGGGGCCAAGGGGGGGGTTCATAAGGACATTCCCGCCGGCGAAACCTGGATCGGCTATCCCGCGACCCCCGAAGCGGAACAAAAACGCCTCGTCTTCTCGCTGAAACGCGTTCCCGAAATGCGCGATCAGCTGAAGGCGATGGAAGCCCGCGTGACCGAACTGACCACCAAACTCAATCGACTCTTGTCGGACGGATCCGACGAGAGTTCGATTCGGGCGGCATGAGCCCCCGGAAACCTCGTTCCCTCGTTGGACGAGGCCGTTGATCCCCATGAGGTCGCCTGTCCATGGACGGACATCCGACAACCTTGACCTTCCCCCCGAAACGGGTCGGCGTGCTCGCCGGCGCGGGGCGCTTTCCCATCGCCTTCGCGGAAGCCGCTCGCCGGCAAGGCCTGCATGTCGTCGGCGTCGGCGTGATGGGGATGGTCTCGCCCGAGCTGGCCCCACTATGCCATGCCTACTTCGAGACTCCGCTTGCGCGATTGGGACGGGCGATTCGGCTCTTCAAACGGGCCGGCGTCCGCCGCGCGGTGATGGCGGGCAAGATCGAAAAGACCGTCCTCTTCCAGCCTTGGCGGATTCTCCGGCTGCTCCCCGATCTCCGTACGATCCATATGTGGCTGCGGTACGCCGCCCGCGATCGCAAGGACGACACACTGCTCCTCGCCGTAATCCGCGAATTTGAACGCGATCAGATCCTCTTCGATTCCGCCCTCGATTTCTGCCCGGAGCTACTCGTGAAGCACGGCTTCCTTACCCGGCGGCGGCCCACCGAAACGCAATGGAAGGACATCCGTTTCGGCTGGGAGCTCGCCAAAGAAATGGGCCGACTCGACGTCGGTCAATCGGTCGCGGTCAACGACCTCGCGGTGCTGGCGGTCGAAGCCATCGAAGGGACCGATCGCTGCATCCGGCGCGCGGGCGAACTTTGTCGGCGCGGCGGCTTCACCGTCGTGAAGGTCGCGAAACCCCAGCAAGATATGCGGTTCGACGTCCCGACGATCGGCACGCAAACGATCCAATCGCTGCACGCCGCCGGCGGACGAGTCCTCGCGGTCGAAGCCGGCCGCACGATCATTCTGGATCAGGCCGAGGTGGTTGACCTCGCCGATCGCCTCGGCATCGCGATGGTCGCCGTCAACGCGGAAGAGCTCGTGCAATCGATCGCCGCGTAGCACGGCGTCAACGAAGCGATTCAAAACGTGTGCCACTGGCTCCGCCAGTGGGCATCGTCCTCGCTCTGCCGTGGCCCACTATTCCACACCCGGCGCGGGCGGCAGCGATTCGACTTGGGGGCCATGGATCGACGGCGCGGCCATCACGGGGACCGGGCCGCTGGTCGGTTGCCCCACGACTCCTTGCAGATGCCGGTAATAACTGCTGCTGAACCCCTGCGGCAGATGGGAATCGGGCAGGGCGCAACCGACCATGAGACTGCTGCCCGCAAGACTTACGCCGCCCAGCAGCAGAATCGGCCGAAACACGATCATGGAAGCGAGACGAGGCATCACGCGAGGAATCCTACGGAGTGCCCACCTTACCGTGTGCGCTATTCTCCGTGATGCAGTTATCGACCTCCGCCACCCGCCCGCTTCCCTCAATCCCCTCCCAGGAAAGAAGCCCAGGGAAGGCGTTCCCTGGGCCTCAGCGCGTAACAGCGTGCCAAGAACTCACTTCGCCGCGGCATACCGCCGCGCGACTTCCGCCCAGTTCACGACGTTCCAGAAGGCTGTGATGTAATCGGGGCGGCGATTTTGGTAATTCAGGTAATACGCGTGTTCCCAGACGTCGAGCCCCAGAATTGGGGTCTTCCCCTCCATGATCGGGCTGTCCTGGTTCGGCGTGCTCGTTACTTCGAGCGCCCCCTTCGAGACCACCAGCCACGCCCAACCACTGCCGAACCGCGTGGTGGCGGCCTGCGCGAACTTCTCCTTGAACGCCGCGAACGACCCGAAGGTCGTGTTGATCGCGGCGGCCAACTCCCCGGTCGGTTCCCCCCCGGCGTTCGGCGCCATCACCGTCCAGAAAAGGGAGTGATTGGCATGCCCCCCGGCGTTGTTCCGGATGACGTTCCGAATCCCTTCCGGCACCTGCGACAGATCGGCGATCAACTGCTCGACCGGCAACGCCTCGAGCGCCGGATGGTCTTTCAGCGCGTTGTTCGCGTTGTTGATGTAGGCTTGATGATGCTTGGTATGATGGATCTCCATCGTCCGGGCGTCGATATGCGGTTCGAGGGCGGTCTGCGGATAAGGCAGCGCCGGCAGCGTGTAGGCCATCGGGGGGTGACTCCTAGATTCCGATCGGTTCAAGCGGCCCAAACCAGAGCACCTCCGGTCCGGTCCCCGCATTGTAAACATCCCCCGCACCGGAACAACCATCCTTTCATCGCCCACGGCCAAACGCACGAACCTCTGCATCACGACGGATGTCACCAGGTTGATCCCAATCGGACCGAGTCGCGGCGGGACACCGCCGTGTGGCCACCCACGCGTTCGCGCCGACCCTTGCAACCCGGCCCCTAATGTGCAACCATTGGGATTCCCATACGGTGGCCGAGCTACCCCCCGGCCGCGTGATTAGAGGACACGACGAAGCTCGTCGACCGCGCACCCCTAGCTCAACTGGATAGAGCATCGGTCTACGGAACCGAAGGTTGCTGGTTCGAATCCAGCGGGGTGTACTTCTTTGACGGCCAAAACGCGCCCGTCACATTCGGCTAGCACGCGGCCAACGGAATGGACAACGCGCTGTGTGCCTAGGCTTTGTTTTGAAACCGGTCTTGGACGAAATTCGGCAATCGGCGATGATTCGTGCTCCCAGTGCAAGGAGGCGCGACGATGGCACGGCACGGATTGTCGGATGAGGAATGGGCGGAGATCGAGGAGCTGTTTCCGAAACCCAAGCCGACCGGCCGGCCGCCCATGCCGGCGCGGAAGGCGTTCGACGGGATTTGTTGGATCGTGCGCGCCGGCGCGCCGTGGCGCGATTTGCCGGAGGAGCTCGGACCGTGGGAGACGGTATACGCGCATTTCAATCGCTGGAGTTCGGACGGCACGTTGGCGCGGGTTCTGCAGCGGTTGAAGGAGCGGTTGAGCGCGGATGGCCGTTTCGACCACAGCTTGTGGTCGATCGACGGCACGATCGTCCGCGCCCATCGCTGTGCCGGTGGGGGCGGAAAAAGGGGGATCCGCAGGAACCCGACGATCACGCTCTCGGCCGTTCCCGCGGGGGTTTTTCGACGAAAGTCCATGTGATCTGCGACGCCTAAGGATCGCCGCTGAACATCGAGCTCAGTCCGGGACAAACGCACGAGACGCAGTTGTTCGAGGAGTTGTGGGACACGACCGAAGTGTCCGACCAGACATTGAAGTCCCTGGTCCAGCCGGAGGCGCTGGCCGGCGACAAGGCCTACCGCTCTGCGAACATCGTGGAACGATTGGAGTCGGACGAGGTTCAAGCCGTGATTCCAGAAAAACGGGACCGAGCCAACGATCAGGATCATCCGAACTTTGATCGCGACACTTACCGCCGCCGCAACGTCGTGGAACGTCTGATTGGTTGGCTCAAAGAGTCGCGTCGCATCTTCAGCCGCTTTGAAAAGACCGCCGTCAACTATCTCGGCATGATTCATGTGGCGTGCATTCGTTACTACCTCGCAGAGTTGGTTTAACCGGTTTCAAAACAAAGCCTAGATCCTCACGGCTTCGGCGCGTTGAGAGAGAAAACTTTCTTGCGACTCGCGAAGGGGTACGGCGACCGCCCTCAACGGCACGGCAAACTACCGCCTCGTCCTCCGGATGGATTCCGGCTTAAAGAGTCAGGCCAATTCCGCATCTCGTTTAGGGCCCCTGTAGGACACAAGAGTCAGCATCGATCAAGGTAAAGATCGCATCGCGTACGTGAGGAGAGAGAAGCGGACAAGCTCGCGCGATGCGTTCAATGGCGGCCATCAGGTTTGTGCCATTCGATGAGGATTGCTGACAGGCTTCGCCGCGGGCGCACTCCCAATCCGTTGCACAGTCTTTTTCGCCGTGCTCTAAGCCATTTTCCCGTAAATCGTTGGGAAAACTGGTGGTCTGGCTACGGAACTGAAGGAGGATGATCAGCTCGCCCCGACCGATTTTGATGATCCGATCCCCATCCCGTTCCTCGCCGCGGCAAACGCGACCTTTCATGTGCGACTGACGTGCCGCGCGTTGGCTCGGCAGTCTCCGAACGACGCCCCGCGTTGGCTGGAACTGGCCGGTTCCATTTTGAGCCAAGCGGTGCAGACGACCGGTCTCGGCGGAAAAACCTCCAGCGGGTATGGTCGACTCACGATCGCGGAATAAGGCACAGCTTGCCCTGAGCACGCCCTGTAACAAGGACGTCCGACGAGTTTGCAGCGTCCACCGCCCCGCGATCCTCCGCGTGGTGACCGGCAAAGACCAACACGAAGAAACCCGCACCGTGACGGTCCGGCCTCCGACGGTTGTTCGATCGCCCGCTGACAGCGCCGCCGCTGGCGTGATGCCCACGGCCGCACGGTCATCACGGAACGTTCTGAAGTCCCTGGGCGGATGACGCGGACGTGCAGCACGCCTCCCGCAACCCGCCGCGAGGCCGCGACGAGGTGCTTGTTGTGACCGCCGCCGGACGGTTGCCTTGGGTCGTCGGGTCGGTATGCTTGTTCACCAACGCCACCCCATCGTTTCATGCGGTGCCTAACGCTTCTCAACCATGCTCCGTGGTTCTTTCCCCGCGCTCGGGAGTTTCCCACGTCGGTCGGGGTGTCGCATCGCCCATGCAGCCATTATGCCCATGAAGCCATTATGACGACGACTTCGGTCACACTCCTTGAACGGGTGCGGCGGCGCGAGGATCAGGCCGCTTGGGATCGGTTCGTCATGCTCTACACCCCCCTCTTGCATCGCTGGACGACGCTCGCAGGGTTGGCGGAGCAGGACGCGGCCGATCTCATTCAGGAAGTCTTCGTGATTCTGGTGCGGGAACTCCCCGAGTTCCGTTACAACCCCGCGTCGGGCAGCTTTCGGGGCTGGTTAAGAACCGTCACCCTCAACAAGTGCCGCGAACGACAACGTCGCCGCCGGATCGGCCAAGGTCAGGGGGGCGATGAGCAGGTCGTCGACCGCCTCCCCGCCGCGGAGACCGCCGAGTTCTGGGAGCGGGAGTATCGGGAATGGCTGGTGCACCGCGCGCTGGAGGTGATGCGCGGCCAGTTCGAGCCGACCACTTGGCGGGCCTGCTGGGAAACGGCGGTGAATGGCCGGTCGGCCAAGGACGTTTCGCAACTGCTGGGGCTCTCCGAAAGCGCGGTGTACATCGCCAAGTTTCGCGTGCTTCGACGGTTACGCGGCGAGCTCAGCGGGCTGCTCGACTGACGCGCGCCCCGTTCGTCGCCCGCTGGGCGGATTCGATGTAAGGAATTCCCGGCGGCGCGCATACTAGGCGATGCCTCGCCTCCATGGCCGCCGCAGACCCTGACCCGGCCGCAGACCCACGGGAGTTTGCCTGATGCCACCCTCCGCATGTTTGTCGGACGAACAATTGTCGTTGCTGGCCGGCGGAATCCTCTCCGATGCGGACGCCGCCCCGTGGGAGGCGCATTTGCTGGGCTGCGAGGCGTGCCTCGAACGGACCCGCGTCTTCCACCACGCCGACACCGTCGTCGCCGCCTTGCAAGCGGGGCGGTCCCGCGGACTCCCCGCCCCGGAATCCCCGGTCGTGAAGCGCCTGATGGAGCGACTCATGAACCGTCAGGCCCTCGCGCAGCCGGCCCCGCTCACCGTCACCGCCCAGGATGTGGAATCGCCGACGGTTAGCCCCGGCGTCAATCCGGTCACGGAACCGTTGCCCCCGAGTCTCCTGCCGCCGAACACGCAACTCGGCCCCTATCGCATCGAACGCACGCTCGGCCAAGGCGGGATGGGCGCGGTCTACCTGGCGACCCACGTGAAGTTGCAAAAGACCGTCGCCTTGAAACTCCTCGCGCGGAGATGGTCTCATCGCGGCAGCGCCGTCGCCCGGTTTGAACGCGAAATGCGCGCCGTCGGCAAGCTCAGCCATCCCCATATCGTGCAGGCCTTCGACGCCGGGGAAATCGATGGCCACCACTACCTCGCCATGGAGTACATCGAGGGCAGCGACCTGCAGGTTCTGGTGCGCGAGCACGGCGTCTTCTCCGTCGTCAACGCCTGCAAGGCGGTCCGGCAGGCGGCGCTCGCCCTCGTCGCCGCCCATGCCGCCGGACTCGTCCATCGCGATCTCAAGCCGTCCAATCTGCTGGTCGGCAAGAACGGGCAGGTCAAACTCCTCGATCTGGGGCTCGCGCTGCTGAGCGACGAAGCCGACGACCAGACCGGCCTCACCTCCGCCGGTCAGACGTTCGGCACCGCCGATTACATGGCCCCCGAACAATGGGAAGACGCCCACGCCGCCGACGCCCGCACCGATCTCTACGCCCTCGGCTGCACGTTGTATTTCCTGCTGGTCGGCCACGCGCCGTACGGTGGCAAGGACCAGCTTCGGACCCCGGTCGCCAAGATGAAGGCCCACATCACCGCGCCGATTCCCGACCTGCGGGCCGCGCGGCCCGATCTCCCCGAGGGCCTGGTCGCGATTTATGAGCGGTTGATGGCGAAGGCCCCGGCCGAGCGCTTCCAGACCGCCGCCGAACTCGCCGAAGCCCTCGCCCCGTTCGCCTCGAACAAAGCGCCCCCCGCGCCGTCGGTCGCGGCACCGACCCGCGTCGAGCTGTCGGTCCCCACGCTCGAAATCGCCCCGTCCGGCCCCCGTCCCCCGCAGCGGCCCCGCGCCATCGGCTTGGCCGCGGCGGGGGGAGCCGGCCTGCTGCTGTTGGGGCTCATCGTCATCACGATCCGGAACAAGGACGGCCAAGAGACCGTGCTGCGCGTCCCGGAAGGGACCAAGATTGAAGTCGCGGCGGCCCCCGGTTCCAAGGTGACCATCCGGCAGGAAGGATCCACCTCGCCACCGGGGATGACCACCCCCGAAACGAAGCCCGCCGACGCCGGTTGGCAGGGTTGGCCGGCCGACGCCCCCAAACCCGTCATCGCCCCGTTCGACGCCGCGCGGGCGAAGCAGCATCAGGAAGAATGTGCCGCCTATCTCAAAGTGCCGGTCGAGTACACGAACACGATCGGGATGCAGGTCGTGCTGATCCCGCCGGGCGAATTTCTGATGGGTTGTACGCCGGAGGAACTGCAACAAGTTCTTGACCTTCCGGTCGAAGGGATCACCCAGGAACGGATTATCGGCAACCTCCGAAGCTCCGTTCCCCAGCACCGTGTCATCCTGACGTCGCCGATGTACCTGGGAAAGCATGAAGTCACCCAGCAGCAATACCTCCAAGTGATGGGCGATAATCCGGCCTTTTTCGGACCGATGGGTGACGGGGCGCGGGAGGGGTTGGTCACCGACCACTGGCCGGTGGACTCGACGAACTGGTACGACGCCGTCGACTTC
>CAYRVS010000097.1:0-14361 GCA_964427725.1 uncultured Planctomycetaceae bacterium
CAGGTCGCGCATGTGCCGGAAGAAGAAGACCAGCAGCAGCGTGCTGATGTGGTAGCCGTCGGAATCGGCGTCCATCATCAGAATGACGCGGTCGTAGCGAAGCCGATGGAGGTCGAAGTTGGGGCCGATGCCGGTCCCGAGAGTTTCGACGAGATCCTTGATCTCCTGACTTTCGAGAATCTTGCTGGTGGAAAGGGCCTCGGTGTTCAGGATCTTGCCACGCAGCGGCAGAATCGCTTGCGTGCGGCTGTCGCGGCCCATCCCCGCCGTGCCGCCGGCCGATTGACCTTCGACGATGAACAGCTCCGACTCGGCCGGGTTGGTCGAGCGGCAGTCGAGGAGTTTGCCCGGCAGGCTGACGCGGCGATTGACCGGGCTTTTGCGGCGGACTTCGCTGGCCGCTTCGCGACTGGCGAGCCGAGCCCGGGCCGCGAGGACGATGCGGCCGATGATCGCATCGGCGACGGAGGCGTTGTTGTTGAGCCAGGTCTCGAGCGCCGGCCGCACGAGGCCTTCGACGGCGGCGGTCATTTCGGGATTGTTGAGTTTTTCCTTCGTCTGCCCTTGGAACATCGGATCGCCGAGGAAGACCGAGAGGATCGCCGACACCCCTTCGCGGATGTCGCCGTTCTCGATGGTGACCCCTTTGAGTTTGATGTCGTGGACTTCGATGTAATTGCGGACCGCCTTGCCGATGGCGCTTCGCAGGCCCGATTCATGCGTCCCGCCGGCATGGGTGCGGATGCCGTTGACGTAGCTGCGGACCTGCTCGTCGGTCGCTTCGGTCCAGCGGAGGACCGCCTCGATCTTCACTTGGCCGTCGTCTTTGGAGACGAAGAAGTTCTGCTCGTGAGTCGGCTTTTTCTGGCTCTCGCCGATGAGTTTGTCGAGATAGGCCGCGATCCCTTCGGGGTGGTGAAACTCGGTGGTCTCCTTCTTCCCTTCATCGACGAAGACGAGTTTCAAGCCGCCGTGGATGTAGGAGATGTCTTCGAGATGCTGGCGGATGGTGTCGGGGTGGAAGGTCGTCTTGGAGAAGATCGTCTCGTCGGGCCGGAAGTAGATGCTGGTCCCATGGCCGCGGAAGGGCTTCACCTTGCGGACGGGGGTCGTGGGCTTGCCGCGTTTGAACCGCTGCGACCATTCGAAGCCGTCGCGGTGGATGACGGCTTCCATCTCGACCGACAAGGCGTTGACGACCGATGACCCGACGCCGTGCAGCCCGCCGCTGCGGGCATAGGCTTTGTGCGAGAACTTCCCGCCGGAGTGGAGCGTGGTGAGGATCGTTTCGAGGGCCGACTTCTTGGTTTTCGAGTGGGTGTCGACGGGGATGCCGCGGCCGTTGTCCTGCACGGTGATGGAGCCGCCATCCTTGTGGAGGACGACGCGGATTTCGTTCGCCTCCCCGGCCAGGAACTCGTCGACGGAGTTGTCGACGATCTCCCACAAGAGGTGATGGAGGCCGCGAATGTCGACCCCTCCAATATACATGGCGGGCCGCAGCCGCACGGCTTCGAGCCCTTCCATGACTTCGATATCGTCGGCGGTGTAGGACATGGGGGAGGTTGATGGTCGAAGGTTGAGGGTTGAGGGTCAGAACCAGGGAAGCGTTGATCCGTGGTGGTCACGTGTAGGGTTGACGTGGGGCAGCCCCGGAGGGGCGGCAGAGTGTAGCCCCACGCGTGAGCGTGGGGTAGGCGGATGACGTCAACCCCGAGCCCCGGAGGGGCGACACTCGTTCCGGATCAGTCGTCAACCCAGAGCGGGTTGAAGTCCACCCCATGTTTCTCGAGCAGCAGACGCAACTCGTCCTGAAAGGTCCGCGAGCGATGGTGTTCCGCCTGGGTCTCGATGTAGCGGACCACCTCGTCACGGCTCGATTCGCTGACCGAGAATGCGGCGTACCCGGCTTGCCATAGGAAGGGGCTGCGCGGGAGATGCTCATGCATCCATGTCGAGGAGTTTGATTTGAGGGTTCGCACCAGGTCGGCGATCGCGTGTTTCGGGAGATAACGGATGAGGAGATGGACATGGTCGGGCATGCCGCCGATCGCCAACGGGAGGGGCACCACATTCCGGAGAATTCCCGCCAGATACGCGTACAAGCGAGGGGCGATGTCAGCGTGGATCCACGGAGATCGGGCTTTCGTGCCGAACACGAGATGGGCGAGGAGGTGCGAGTCGGTCTGCGGCATGCTCGGGTTATCGTTGACATCGGGTCAGGCTTGGGCGCTGGTTGGTTGCCGCGGAGTGTGTCGCCCTTGCGGGGCTTGATTCGTGATTGGCTTCCAACCCCACGCTCACGCGTGGGGCGACATTCTTTCGCCCCGTTGGGGCTTCAGGATCGCGGTGTCACCGGCATCTCGATTCGCGATCAGGCAGGTCATTGGATCGGTCTTCCTGCATGCGATTGTCTGTGTGCCGGTGCAGGTCATCGAGGTCGCTCGAGCCGGTTATCGATGTTGTTCCGTTCACCGCTGCGGGCGTTTCAGGTCGAGGGCCAACAGGTGGGTTTCGGAACGCAGGAACAAGCGGCCGCGCGAGAGGACTGGGGCGGCCCAACTGGGGTAGCCCATTTCCGGGTATTGCACGCGGCCGAGTTCGCGGAAGCCTTCCACGCTCGGTTCCACCAAAGCGAGCGTCCCCCGTTCGGCGAGGACGAGGAATTTGCCGTCGGCGAGGATCTTCGAGCCCCGACCGTAGAACGGGAACGGGACCGGCTTACGGGTCGTTTTCTCGACGATTTTTCCCGTCTGACTGTCCTGTTCCAGGAGCGAAAGGTCGCCCGCGTAACCGTTGGTTTCCCACTTGAGGTTGCCGGATGACAGCTCGACGCATTGGAACTGGGCTTCGTTTTCATGCCGACCGGAGAAGCCGAAGACGTGGTCTTTCCAAATGATGGGGGTCGACCAGTGGGCCGAGAGGCCGCGTTTGTCGCGCCAGACGACGTCGTAGTTCGCGCCATCGGGTTGGACCTTCAGCAGCGCCGCGCCGGTGTCGTACGCGGCAGTGAGGAAGATGAGATCGGCTTGGACCACGGGGCGCGCGGCGTTGACCGACTCATGGAGCCGCGAACGGAACCAATACTTGAAGCGGAGCTCACCGTTCATGGGGTCGAGCGACACGAGTCCTTGGCGCATCAGGCACAGGAGATGACGCTGCCCATGAATCGTCGCGCAGACGGGGGATGAGTAGCTGACGCTCATTTCGCGGCCGGTCCAGCGATAGGGTTTGCCGCCGGGTTCATCGGTGACGGCGTTGTCCCAAGTGGCCTGGCCGACCGCTTCCCAAACGACCGCGCCGGTTTCGGCGTCAAACGCGACGACTCCGGCGTTGGGTTGCCCGCCGACTAGCACGATCAGGAGTTTGCCTTCCAGAATCGGCGTGCACCCCGCGCCGAAGAAGTGGTCGGGAATGTTCCACTTGGTGGCGGTGTCGTGCTCCCAGATTTTTCGTCCGGTCGCCAAGTCGAGGCAGAGGAGCTTCCCTTGCGGTCCGAAGGTAAAACAGCGGGTTTCGCTCAGGACGGGGGCGCAGCGCGAGCCGCCGTTGTAGCCGTAGGGATCGGAGAAATCGGTCTCGTAATCGTAGGTCCAGAGCGATTCGCCCGTTTCGGCGTGGAAGCATGCCACGTACTCGCGATCACGGCGACGGTGCATCACGACGAGCCGTTCACCCCGGACGGACGGCGGGGCATAGCCTTCCCCGAGCTCATGCTTCCACAGGACGGGGGGCCCCGCTTCGGGCCAGGATTCGAGGAGGCCGGTTTCCTTCGAGACGCCGTTCTCGGTGGGCCCGAGAAACACAGGCCAATCGTCCCCTGGTCGGGTCGATGCAAGGATGCCCTTGGAGGGGCTTGACTGCGCCTGTTCCTCCGCCGCTTGGACGATGGGGGGCGGGGTCGTCGTCCCATCGGCGCAGCCGACGAGGCACCACAGCAGCCACACCCGCGCGGCTTGTGAGGAAGTCCGGCCGGCGATGCCGCGAGTCCGTCCAGGGGTTGTCTCGAGATGGCTCATCGCGGGTTTCCCGCGCCGACATGGTCCGCCGGCGGCTCGTCTTTCTTGTCTGCCGTGATGCTGGAGCGGAGATCGTACACGCGATAGGTTCCGTTCTGGTAGACGGGGGCTTGCTCGAACGGACCCAGGCGGTTGGTGAGCACATGGGTGATTCCGGTCGCGCGGGTGAATTCCGTCATCTCCGCGACGCTATAGACGCCGTCGGCGAAGTGGTCTTGATACCAGCGCGAGAGGAACCGCAGCCGGCGATTCCATTCGACGATCCCCGTCACATCTTGCGGGCAATCCTTGAAGGTGACGTACTCGGCCCGCTGGGCGAACCATTTGAAGGAATCGCTTTGCTGCGGCGTTTGGACAAGGGCGTCGATCGGCGTATGGGCCTCGATCCAGCGGCAGGCGGCCTGCCAGTCGGCCGATTGCGTCCGCGCGATCCGCTCGTTCCCCGCCTGGAAAACCGCCAGACTTAACGACACGCCGACGAGCGTGGTGGCGAGACACCATGTTCGACGTGCCGACAATCGCGGGACGCTCCACGCCGCAAGCTGCCACGCGACCATCATCGGCAAGACCGCGTCGGCCAGCCGGAAGGGATAGAACTTCAGGAGCTGCATGCGGGTGTCGAACCAGGGCATTTCCTTAGGGGGGCGGGGACCGGCCCCTAAGACCACGCCGATGAGGGCGATCCCGACGGCCGCCGCAATTGACCAGTGGAGCCACTCGACGGCTGTCGCGCGCGGTTCGCTGGCGGCCGCTTTCACGGTCGTCTGGCTCGAGGCGCGCCAGCCGAGCCACCAGACGACGAGGAGCGCGAGATACCCCGCATGCGCCCTCCAAGGGAAGGTCATCGGGTCGAGATGATGCGCCAAACGGTAGTAGACTTGCAGATAGGTCCCGGCGTATCGCGTCGCGGGTGCGGCCGGACTCATCACGAGTTGGAGCACCGGGATCAGCCCCGGCAAGGCGACAAGGCCCATCAGGCAGCCGGGGCCCAGCGAACGGCTCGGCAGGCTCCGCGCATCACCCGTACCCGACCGGTCCATGACACGTGTCGCGAGCAATCCGCCCGCGGCGGCGATGAGACTCCACAGCCCCACGAGTGGATGAATCGCGATCGCCCCCCCCTGCAGGAGCGCCGCTTGCCAGCGCTGCCCGGAGAGGAGCGACACCGTCGCCCAGAGGACCAGACCGTAGGCGAAGACCTTGCTTTCGATGCCGCCGATGACCCACTCGCCCGACCAGTTCCCGATCGACTGCAAGGCCGTGAAGATGAGGGTCGCACAGAAAGCGATACCGGGAACCAGCCCCAACGCGCGGCCCAAGCGGGACCAACCGACGGCGAACAATCCATACGCCAAGAGCCGACCGATCACCGCGACCGTCGGAAACGACAGCCACTGCGTGAATGCTCCCAGCGTCGCGTAGAAGACCGCGTGAGCGTTCGCGGAGTCGAGAAACAGATCCGCGTCACACCACGTCGGATCCCAGAAATGCTTCGCCTTGGCGAGGTAGTGGGTCTCGTTGATCCCCGGAAGGGGCGCGGCGGTGAAGCCATAGACGATCAGCCAGAGGCCAATCAACACGCTCTCGCGTGTCTGCCAAGCGGCCTTGATGGGTCGGTGCGGGATTGGCGACATCATCGCTCCCTCCCGCCGACCCATCCAATAGACTCCATCGCGTGACAACTCCCGGGGGGACGGAAGCTCACTTCTTCTTCGCGGCCTTCTTTTTCGCCGCCTTCTTGGCGGCCTTTTTCTTGGGAGCCTTCGCCTCTCCCTTGGCCACCGGGCTCCCCTTGGCCGACTTGCCGCCGAAGATGTTGTCCCAGTTTGACCAGAACTTGGGGTTGGTGCCCGTTCGGACAATCGGTCCACTCATGCCGCGTACACTCCCGTTCGCCGTGCTTCAGGATCAAATGGCCGCCTCGTCGTGAGGCGAGCCGATCATTACGGGCCGGATTTTCGGTTGGCCCGGCAAGACTGTCAAGCGGGGCGCAATCGTGATGACCATTCAACCTCGCGTGATCGGCGGAGTTGACGCCGGCGGAGCAGTCCAGGGCCGCTTTGGCTCGGGGAATGTCCGCGGCTCGGACGATGGCTGCGTCGTCCTTCCGCGATTCATCCCCCCCGCGAGACCCGCCATGCCCACCTCCGCGACCACGACTTCGATGATGGCCGAACTGACCCTGAGTTGGATCAACGAGCAGCTCCGCGCGGAGCTTGATCGCCGGAATGCCGCGACGGCCGCCGATGCGGAGCTGTCGTCACTCCCTTGGCGACAGCAAGCGATGACGGCGTTGTCCTTCGGGATCACGTCGCTGACGTGGATCGTCTGTGCGTCGCTGGCGTGACAGCCGACTCCGGCGTCCGGTGGATCGACCAGCGAGATCGTATCAGCAAGTCACGTCGTCAAGACGGATTGGTCCCACTCGGTTTCCAGGTGACGCGTCTCTTCTCCGGCGTCATGGCGACATTCGTCGAGCAGCCACTGCGGGGCGACCCGCTGAGTCAGCAGCAAACGCGCGGCGTAATACCGACAATACTGGCACGGCGTGTGAAAATAGCTGATCAATGCGAGTTGTTCAGCATCCGCCGTGGGATGCCGCTCGAGCACGTGGTTGAGATCGGAGAGGATGTCATGCCTGACATGATCCTCATCTGGCAATCGCAATAACTCGAGGATGCGGTGCTCGTCGCCAGGCTCGTAATTCCGAAGACAAAGGGGCATGTAGGACTGCGACGGCTCGTCATCCTGCAACCGCTCGAACGCGAACTCGCGAATCAGGGGATGCTGATTCATCGCGAGCGCCGTGATGGCGCGACACTGGACCAGCTCATCGGGATGCCGACACAAGTCGATCAGTCGTGGGTCGAAACAGGGGAGCGCTCGACGTCGGAGAAGCTGCAGCAAATTCTGGATGACAACGGGATTCGTCTGTTGCCAAAGGTGGTCCAGAATCAACCGCAAATCATTCTCGGACGCGATGTCGCCCCAAGCGGTGAATGAGATAACAGGGTTCTTCTGCTCGGCCTCCCGCCGGATGTCGTCCACCGTGACATCCCCGGCTGGACGGAGTGGTGCGCGACAAGTGGATCGCTGGTCAGCATTTCGCTCGTAATGGTCGACGAATCGTTGCATGTCGGGATCGTCGGATGTCCGAAGAATCGATTCGACCGCGTCGTTCCCAAGGAGTCGGATCGCCTCCTCCACGAGAAAATCTTCGCGACCTTGCCATTCATGCTGGATCAGCAACTTACCCAACCGCTGCAGGACGAACCGCAAGCCCTCGGTCCCGCAGGCACGCAGCAACTGTCCCAGTCCGATGTACGGGTCCTCGGAATCAAGTCTCCGACCGACGAACTCATGGAGTTCTTGCAGAAATACGGCGTCGCCCGCCACCGCGTAGCAGCTGGCCAATTCGCAAAACTGACGCGCGGTGGCATCCCCAGCGGCGGTCTTCAGCCCATCCAGGATGGGAGCCCTAAAGGAGTCGACCAACTCCATAGTCCGCAGCATTCCCCACAACCATGAGCCACGGTTCTCTTCAGACTGGCTGTCATAACGCAAGTCGTGCAAACAGGCATTGAGCAGCAACGCGGGATCCAGTCGGCCGGACCGGGCCCAAATCGCGGCGCGCCCCAAACCTTTGCATAACGCATCCCACTGCTGGTCGCGCGTCGGATGTTCGGGGGGCGAGAAATCGGTCAACAACAAACCATATTTCCAGGGATTCCGTGGTCAGCCGAGTCAAAATCAACCGGGCCTGATCGCTCGACACACGAACACGCACCCGAGTTCGCATGAGACCGACCATCAAGGAACAGCCTCATGGTCCTGAAGCTGCCACCGGAGTGTCCCGCCGCGGCAACAACCGTTTCGGCACCTTGCAGATCATCGTGTAGGCGGGGTTATAGATGTTGCCGAGGTCGTAGCGGACCCCTTGGGCGAGGAGCAAGTGGGCGCCCAGCGGGTCGAGGCCGTGGTCTTGCTGTAGCCAGCAAAGCATTTCTGTGGTCGCGTGTTGGACGCATTGATCGAGGGGGCGGGCGCAGCCGACCGTGAACAGGAACTCGGCGTTTTCACCGCGCGGCCAGCCACAGGCGTGGCCTTTCAGGAGGGCGAAGGTGACGATCACGTCCATCGAGATTTCGATGCCGCTGCCGACGATTTCCCCGCAGCCCTGGGCGGCGTGCCCATCGCCCAGGAAGAACAAGGCTCCGGGCTCGAAGACGGGAAAGTAGACGGTGGTTCCGGCCACGAAGCCGCGGTAGTCGGTGTTGCCGCCGTATTCGCCGGAGGTCGCCGTCGAGATCGCCTGCCCGCGCGGCGGGGCGACGCCGAAGCATCCGAGCATCGGTTCGAGGGGGATTACCAGTTCTGCCAGCTTGGAGGGAGGCCCTTTGAGCGTGGCCGTCCCCGCCGCGACATCGACGTCCCACTCGGCGAACGGGGCTTCGGGGATCGCACGGACGGCGGCCGGTTCGACGATCGGTTCGGCGATCCGCGAGCCGCACCAGCCGAATCGACGATTGGGTCGAATCTCGTCGAGCCGGACGACCAGCGTGTCGCCCGGTTCCGCCCCGGTGATGAAGAAAGGGCCGGTCATTGGATTGCCGCGGGGGGTGATGGGGCGGCGCAGCGCGTCGAAGCCGCGGGCGTCGACGGTGGTGGTCGACAAGGTGTCGCCCGGGTTGAGCGTCAGGACGGGGGCATGCGGCCCCAGCGTGAGGTGATAACGCGTCGGCGTGAAGTGGTGATGGGTCACGGCGCGGCCGGGTGGAATGGCGGCTAACGATCGAACCACGTGAAGAGCCCGGCGGCGATGCCGAGGAGCCCGGTGATCGCCTGCAGCGTCCCGAGGCCATCGAGCTCCAGCACGATCAACCCGCCATGCGCCATCAGGAAGAGCGCCAGGAACAACGTACTTTTGCGGGCGGGCAACTTCATGTCGGCGACATCACGAGGTCGGGAAGCGTTGCGGAATGATCGTCATCGTCGCAGGAAGGTTCGAGGAGGGCAATGGGGAGGGAGCATGGAAGTCCGGACCTGGCTCCATGGATCATCCGACGACGTGCGAATCCTGATGAAACGCCCTTCACGGCCGCTCGGCGGGCACGGTACCATCGCGACAAGAAACGGGAGTGAAGCGGTATGGTGATGTATGGCCACGTCCGGAACGGGGTTGTGGTGCTCGACGATGGGGAGCACCTGCCGGAGGGGGCCCCTGTTCGTGTTGAGTTCTTGAAGCCTGGGCCGGCCCAGACCCCGCGGGTCGGCGGCGTCTGGCGGGGACAGGTGCAACTCGCGGACGACTTTGACGAGTTGCCCCAAGAGATCGCCGAAGCCTTCGGCATGCCGCCATCATGAAGGTCTTGCTGGACACCCATGCGGTCTTATGGTGGCTGGATGATCCCGCCTATCTGTCGATCGCGGCGCGGGAAGTGATCTCCGAGCCGACGAATTTGGTGCTTGTCAGCGCCGCGTCGGCTTGGGAGATCGCGATCAAGCGAGGCTTGGGAAAACTCATCGCGCCACACGATTTCGTCGAGGCCATTCTCGGTTGCGGTTTGCAACCCCTGCCGATTTCCGTGACGCATGCGCTCGCCACGGAAAATCTCCCGCCTCACCATCGCGATCCGTTTGACCGAATGTTGATCGCCCAAGCGTTCATCGAAGGGGCGACGCTGGTGACGCGCGACCCCGCGATCTTGAGATATGCCGTGCCGACGATCTTGGCGTGATGCCCCCACCATGGTCCGCCGCGGTCGTCTGTGGCTCGCGGCGAAACGTTGTTGGTGAAGCGCGGTGGGGTCAGGGTGCGGCGAAGGCTTTGGCGAGGGCGGGGTCGAGGACGTTGTCGGCCTGTTCGAGGGTCGCGATCAGGCGGCCGGCGGAGTCGTGCCAGGTGACGTCGGCCAACACGCGATGTTCGCTGACGGCGCGAAGCGCGATCGTCACGGTCACGCCCCCCTTGGGGAACGAACGACGATACTGCCGATAGCGCCCCATCCCGGTCGGCAGGCAGGGGATGTCGCGATAGGTCCGGCACCAGACGATGAGCCCTTGAAGGGCGACGTCGATCGCGAGTGGGTCCGCGAGCCATTGGGTCCGCCAGGGTTCCGTCACCCAGTCTGCCGGTGGGGTCGCCGTGCGGGCCTCGAGTCGCAGCCCGTCGGCGGTGCAGCGATCAATCCGCTCGATGCCTTTGAACAGCGGGCCATGGAAGAGCAGTCGATAAGGTTCGGCGATGTCGCGCGGTTCACGCGATCCGATGTCGTACGACGTCCCCGGTTCCTCGGGATAACCGGTCCCCAGCACGATGTCGGCGGAGGCGTGAAGTTGGTGACGGTCGCCGTCGCGGCTCGATAGGTAGGCCGTCACGACGAAGTGTCCGTTGGACCGCCGCGGCTTGCCGACATGGACTTCGAGCGGGACCGCGCCATCGAGTTCGAGTTTGACCCCCTTGAGGACTTTCAGTCCGTCGAGCCCTTGGAAGTCGAGGCCCGGATTGCGATGGAGCACGCCATGCGCCAGGGACTCGACGATCACGGCGACGGGCAAGACCCCTTTCCCGGCGAGGACGTGGGACTTCAGGTAGGGGGCCGTACCGACGGAGAGCACCCGCGAAAACGCCAGCCGGGCGTCGGCGGGGAGCCACGCGACGGCGGGTTCCGCCGGTTCCTGGTCGGCAGGCGTGTTGGTGGACGGGGCGTTCACGGCGAGCGAACCCAGCGTGGTCGAGCCCGGGCCCAGGACGACGAGCTCCACGGGGGAGGTCGCCGGTAGCGTCATTTGCTCGGCGACGAGGCCGGCCCCGGCGTCGAGCGGGATCAGTCCCACCCCTTCCTTCGCGAAGAGCCCTTTCAGCCCCCCCTGCACCATCCCGCCGTCCCATGGTCCCCAGTTGAAGGCGACGACGCGGCAGTCGGGCTGCCGCCTGCGCCATTGCTGGCCCAGCTTGTTGAGGACTTCGTTCGCGATGGCGTAGTCGACCTGACCTGTCCGGCCGTAGCGCGCGGTGAAGCTCGAAAAGAGAAGCAGCGTCCGCAGGGTCTCGGGATGGACCGCCCCGAGGATGTTCCGAAGACCCGTCACTTTCGTCGTGAAGACGTTGTCGAACTGGTCGCGGGTTTTGTCCTCGATCCGATGATCGGCGAGCACGCCGGCGCCATGGATCAGCCCGCGCAGCGGGCCATGCCGACGTTGCAGATCTTCGATCAGCCGACAGACCGCCGAGATGTCGCGGACGTCGACACTGTGATACTCGGCGGTGACGCCGAGGCCGCGAAGCGATTCCAAGGTCGCGGTGATTTCCCGCTGCGCGAGAATCTGCTGACTGAGTTGCTGCAAGGCGCGCGGGGTCGCGGCGGCGCCATGGGTGGCGAGGGCCTGCTTGAGCTGGGTCGGTTCGACGACGCCGCGCAGGTAGTCGGGCTCCGGCTGCGGCGGGGCGTTTCGGCCCACCAGGACCATGGTTGGCCGGTAGCGCGCCGCGACGGCCTGGGCGGCGGCGGCCGTGACGCCGCGCGCGCCGCCGGTCACCAACACCAGGTCGCCGGGGCTCAGCGGGAGCGGCTCGGTCGGTGTCGAGGAGTCCATTCCCACCGGTTCGACCCGCGGTTCGCAGCGGCCTTGCGAGGAGAGGCCGCATTCCATCGGGCCGACCGAAGTCAGTTCCAGGAAGAGCTGTTCGACGGTGGTTTCGGCGTTGAGATCGGCCCCCAGATCAAGTCCCTTGCAGGTCAATTCGGTCCATTCGTGACGGACGGTTTTGGTCAGTCCGGCGAAGCCCCCGGACGCGACATCGCTCAGCTCCGCGGTCCCTGCGAGCCCGAACTGACCATCGAGCCGGGCGACGGTGGCGAACAGCGCCGTCGCGCCCTGGCGGGCGGTTTGCCGGAGCGCGGGCCCGACCTTCTGCGTCCATTCGAGCGCCCGCCACAAATGGGCGTCATTGGTCCCGGCGCGGGGGGCGATCAGGATCAGCCCCGCGATTGGCTGCGGGGACGACGGGGCGGTAGGTGTATCCCACGAGACGACACGCGCGCGGTAACCGGCCGCCGTGAACTTCGCGGCGAGGGCCAACGTCAATTCCGAGCCGTCTTCCGTGATCCAGAATTCGCCGCCGGCGGGGAACGTCAGCGGGGTCCGCGCCCCTTCGGGGAGGAACCGGGCGACGACCGCGCCGGTTTCCAGCATCGTTGAGGCCGCCGCCGCGATGGTCCGCGGCACCGCGTGGTCGGGCATCGCGACGTTCGATGGGGCGATGGTGGCGGTGTTCGCGTGGGGCCCCGTGGCGGAATCAGTTCCCCCGAGGAGCGCGATCACGTCCTCCAACCGATGGAGCGTCTGCAATTGCTCGGGCGTGACCGACGGCAGATGGGGCAATCGTTCCTGCAGCGCCGAGAGGATCTCGACACGCTTGATCGAGTCGATGCCCAGATCATGATCGAGGCTCATCGAGGGCTTGAGCATCTCGACGGGGTAGCCCGTCTTCTCGGCGACGACGGCGAGCACCTGCGGCGTCAAATCTTCGGAACGAACGCTCACCACGGACCTTGGTTGGTACGGAGTGGAACCCACCAGAGTGGTCGCCCCCAACAAGTCGATGACGTCCTGCAGGCGATGGAGCGTTTGCAACTGCTCGGGGGTGACGCTGGGGAGTTCCGGCAGCCGTTCCTGGAGGGCGGAGAGAATCTCGACGCGCTTGATCGAGTCGATCCCCAGATCGTGATCGAGACTCATCGCGGGCTTGAGCATCTCGACGGGGTAGCCCGTCTTTTCGGCGACGACCTCCATGACTTGCGGCGTCAGATCGACTTGAGAGGCGCGGGTCACCGAACTCGCCGCGCTGATCGGTGTCGTCACGATCGGTCCGGCTGAGCCGAGGAGTTCGATCACGTCCTGCAGACGGTGGAGCGTTTGGAGTTGCTCCGGCGTGACGGAAGGGAGTTGCGGCAGCCGCTCCTGCAGCGCGGAGAGGATCTCGACGCGCTTGATCGAATCGATTCCCAGGTCGTGATCGAGGCTCATCGCGGGCTTAAGCATCTCGACGGGGTAGCCGGTCTTCTCGGCGACAACCGCCATGACCTGCGGCGTCAGGTCGACGGTGGGGGAAGCTGACGCCGGAGTCTTGGAAGAGACGGATGGCGAAGATTCCGGCCCGGTGGCTCCCAGCAACTCGATGACGTCTTGCAGACGATGGAGCGTTTGCAGTTGTTCCGGCGTCACGGTGGGGAGTTGTGGCAGCCGTTCCTGCAGGGCGGAGAGAATTTCGACGCGTTTGATCGAGTCGATTCCCAGGTCGTGATCGAGGCTCATCGCGGGCTTAAGCATCTCGACGGGGTAGCCCGTTTTCTCCGAGACGACGGCCAAGACCTGCGGGGTCAACGAGGCGGATGACCACCCGTCATGTTGCGCGGCGGGTGTTGCCATCGCCGCCGGCTGTGGGGTGACGGCGGGCGCGATCGTCGCGGCGGGAAGGATCGGCCTTAGAGCGGGAGCTTCACGCGGGGGGAGCGGCGCGGGAGCGGGGGCGTGTCCATTCGTGGCGGGCGCAAGGGCGATCGCCGTCGCGGGAGGCGACCACGACGTCACGCTCCGCAGGGTCGTCGTTACGACGGACCCGCCGCTGATCATGCCCGCGAGCGTCCGCAGCGCCGTTTCCTGACCTTCCAGAAACTGCCGATGAAGCCGCGCGGTTTCTTCCTGCATCTTCTGCAAGACGGCCAGGGATGCGGGGATCGCGTCCATCTGGCGGGAAGCCGGCGCGCGGCGTTCCACCATCAAGTCGACTGCGGGGGGGGCCATGGGGGCAGGCGAAGTCGCGGTCGGCATGGGGCTCGGTAACGGAGGATTGTTCGCGGGCGGCGTAGTGGCGGGAGCGGCCGCGAACATTGGTGCGGTGGGAGACGGAGTTGTCGCCACCGAAGCCGCCGCGGTCGGTGCGGCGGCGGCACGCGGACGCGGCGGCCGGGGTGTGCGGGGTTTGACGTAGTTCGCGCCGCTCAGCGGAATCGTCAGTCGATCGGTGGTTGGCGGGAGTTCGGGCGGAGTGGGATCCCACCGCGACAAGTCGACGGCATGTCCGCCCACCGCGACCTGCGCGAGGACAAGCGCCAGATCCCACAGCCCGGGACGTTGCCCCGCCGTCGCATCGATCGCCACGGCGCGGAACTCTTTCCCGGCGAGGATCGACCCGACCAACCCCGTCAAGACGCTCCCCGGTCCGACTTCGACGAACGTCCGCGCGCCGGCGGCGTACATGTTTTCGATTTGGCGGACGAACTCCACCGGCTTCGCCAGTTGCCCGGCGAGCAGTTCGCGGGCGGCGGCGGGGTCGTTC
>CAYRVS010000097.1:14371-18665 GCA_964427725.1 uncultured Planctomycetaceae bacterium
GCGCTCGAGTTCGCGTAGACCGGCACCTCGGCGGGAGCGAACTCGATTTCGTCGAGGACCGGCCGGAACTTGGCGGAGGCCGCCGCGACGAGGGGGCTGTGAAACGCCGCCGCGACGGGGAGTTTTTTGCCACGCAGGTTCTTGCGGGAAAAGAGTTCCGCGGCGCGATCGATGTCGGGGAGCCGCCCCGAGAGGACGACCTGATTGGGGCCGTTGCGATTGGCGATCACGAGATCGACCGCGGCCTCGGCGATGGCGGCTTCCACTTGGGAGAGTGACGCGCCGACGGCGAGCATTCCCCCGTCGACCTCTTGCGACGCCGCCATCAACCGACCGCGCAGCGTCGACAGACGGTAGAGCGCCGCGGGTTCGTACCGCTTCGAGGCGCAGAGCGCGGTGAGTTCGCCATAGCTATGGCCGGCGGTCAGCTCGGCCGTCACGCCGAATTGTTGCAGCACCGCGAGCGCGCCCAGACTGACGGCGCCGATCGCCGGTTGGGCGATGTCGGTCGCACGGAGGGCCCGGTCCTGTCGCTCCTTAGTTTCCGTCGACCACGCCGGGGGCGGGTAAATGTACCGACTGAGCCGAACGCCGGGACCGTCGGCTTGTCCCAGGAACGCGGCGTCGGCTTCCGCCAGCACGTCTTGCATGCGAGGGAAGCGACAGGCCAATTCCCGCAACATCCCCACGGACTGCGAACCTTGCCCCGGGAAGAGGACCGCCAACTGACCTTGCCGCGCGCCTCGCGCATACGCCGCGCCGTCAGGGGTCGACCATGTGCTGCGATCGGCGTATTTGTCGAGGAGTCCCCCGAGTTGCCGCAGCGCGGCGGCGACGTCGGTCTTATCCCGCTCCCACACGCACACCAGGCGATGCTCGGCGGTCGGTTGAAAGGCCTGACGCGCTCGCGCCGCCGCGACACGGTCGGCGGCCCAACTCGGTGTCGTGGGCCAAGTCCGTAGCCTGGATTTCAGCTCGTCCAGCGAGCCCGCCGACCAGGCGGCGATCACGACGTCGCCATCCCAATCGATCTCCGGTCGGGCGTGGGGTGCCTCCTCCAAGACCGCGTGGAAGTTGCTCCCGCCGAAGCCGAACGCGCTGACGGCGGCGCGGCGTGGATGCTCGGTCGAGGCCAACCACGGCCGGGCCTGCACATTGACATAAAGCGGCGCGTCCTCGGCGAGCAACACATCTTGCGGCTGTTGGACCTTCGCCGTCGGCGGCAAGACGCGATGGGTGAGCGCAAGAATCGCTTTCAGTACCCCCGCCGCACCCGCCGCGGCCTTGGTGTGGCCGATCTGCGATTTGACCGAGCCCAGCGCGCACCAGGGGCCCGGGCGCGACGATCGGCGATAGACCTCGTTGAGGGCCGCGACTTCGGTCGCGTCCCCGACTTTGGTGCCGGTGCCATGGGCTTCGACGAGTTCGATCGTGCCGGGGTCGACCCCCGCGACCGCGTACGCATTCTCGAGGCAGCGAATCTGCCCTTCCTTCTTGGGGGCATAAACGGCGTTCCCCGCGCCGTCGCTCGACGTGCCGATCCCGCGCAGCACGGCGTAGACGTGGTCGCCGTCGCGCTCGGCGTCGGCGAGCCGTTTCAGCACGAAGATGCCGACCCCTTCGCCGAGAATCGTGCCGTCGGCGTTGTCGGCAAACGGGCGGGCGTCGCCCGTTGGAGACAGCGCCGGCGTCTTGCTAAAACACATGTACATAAAGATGTCGTTGAACGTGTCGACCCCGCCGGTCAACACCATGTCCGAGCGTCCCGACCACAGTTCCAGCGCCGCGAGATGGAGCGCGCTGAGCGAGCTGGCGCAGGCGGCATCGACGACGCAGTTGGTTCCCCCCAGATCGAGCCGGTTCGCGATCCGGCCGGCGACCACGTTCCCCAGCAACCCGGGGAACGAGTTCTCCTGCCACGGGACATACGACTCACCGATCCGGGCGATGACATCCTCGGCGACGTCTGCCGCGACTCCCGCGGCGCGCAACGCCTCGCGCCACTTGGGATGCCCTAACCGGGCCCCCAAGGGAATCACCATCTCGAGGGTACCGGTCACCCCCAGGATGCAGCCGATCCGCGAGCGGTCGCAGGCTTTGCCGTTCGCCCCATACCCAGCATCTTCCAACGCCCGCTTCGCCGCCACCAGGCCCAACAGTTGCGAAGTATCGATCGCTTCGAGGTTGCTGGGAGCGATGCCGAATTCGAAGGGATCGAACGGGATCGGCGACAGAAAGCCCCCCCGCCGGGCGTAGGTCATGTCGGGCGATTTGGGGTCGCGGTCGAAATAGTCGTCGGGTCGCCAGTGGGTCGCCGGGACTTCGGTGATCGCATCAACGCCGCGGCGGATGTTCGACCAGAACTCGGCGACCGAACCGGCCTGCGGAAACAAACAGCTCAGGCCCACGATCGCCAAGGGGGCGGGCTGGGTCGGCACGGCGGAATCTGTCATGGGGCGCGCTATTCCACGACCGGTCGCGATCGAAATCGTTCCACTTACGCCAATCGGCGGACTGGTAGACGGACTCGATGGACCGATGGGACGGATCGGGTCATGTCGTTCCAAGACCGCGTCGTCCGGGTTTGGTCGGCCCGGCAAGAAGCAGTCTCGCACCTCGCAGCATACCGCGCCGGTTGCGTCGGCGGGACCATCCCCCTTCCGCGAAAAATCGTCCGAGCCGTCAGAACCCCATCAGCGGCTGACGGTTGGGCTGAACGGGGGGACTTTAGCGAAGGGCGGTCTCGCAGCCACGCCTTGTGACGAAATCCTCGGAATCTCCGGGCCTGCGATCGCAATCGGTTTGACCCGCAGGCTGCTCCGACCTAAGGGACTTTTGGGACCAAGAAACAAAAGACGCCGACCCCCTCCTAAACCCCCGGACGATGCTTGATTTCGTCCGCCGGGAGGTTTTTCAGGCTGACCCATGCCCCGTATGAGTCATCCGAACACATCAACGTCCGTTCAGGCCACGCCGTGGGTGTTGGTCCCCAGTAAGCATGCGCGCTGGCCTCGGCTGTTGTTGACCCCGGGCGGCCATGCGATTGGGACGGGAACGGGGATGACCGTGCGGCTGGAGGCCGCCGGCCTGGCCGAGTGCCACGCCATCATCCATGTGGCTGAAGACGGCGTGACCCTGGAAGCCTGCGATCCGCGCACATGGATCAACGAGGGGGTCGTTCGACGAAGCAAACTGCGGCTGGGGGACCGGGTCACCTTAGGCCCTTGCACCTGGACGGTTCGCCCGGCGGAGACCGACGACCTCCTCGCGGGTTGGCCCGCCCCGGTCGCGGTCCCCCCCCCCACCGATTCCAACCACCGGTTGACCTTCGACGCACCACAGGCGGTGGTCCCCGGTCCCGCATCAACGGCCTTCACCGAACCATCGGCCGCGATTCGCGATGAGTCGGAAGAGTCCGCGCTCGACACCACGGAAGACGATGTCGACTCGGTCGATGAGACGGCGCAATCCACGTCAGTCAGCCAAGAGGACTTCGAGACACTCGGAGATCCCTTGGTCACCTTGGATCAAGCCGAGGGACTCCTTGCAAGTTGTACCCCCGCGGATGTCGGCCCCTGCACCGACCAACCCGACCAGCCGTGTGCCACTGGCTCCGCCAGTGGTCTTCCTGGAGAACATCCCCCAAACCTCGCCGAACAGCGATTGCTGATCGACACCGCGCAGGCTGCCGGCACTCCCTCGGTCCATGAGCTCTTGAAGCTGCATGACGAGTTGCAAGGACTCCGGCACGATTTGGCGCGGGCCCGGGCCGCCTGGCGGGAGGAAACCCAACGTCGCGAACTCGAATTGGTCGCGGAATCGACGCAGCTCACGCGGCGCGCGGCGGCGATCGAACGGATCGAGCACGAACTCCACCGGCGGACGTTGGAGCTCGACGCCGAACAATCGAGCCTGACCCGGCGGGGCGGGGAACTCCATCAAACCGAACTCCGATTGCAGGAACTTCAGCGCGAGCTGATCGCCGAGCGACATCGGCTCGAATCGCTCGCCGCGGAAACGCAGCGCCAGTTGCGGTTGGAGACCGATCAGCAGGTCGTCGCATGGGAGGAGTGTCGTCAATCGCAACAACGGCTGCTCGCGGAACTCGCCGCCCAGACGGCCGACCTCGAGACCCGACAAGCCCAATGGCGGGCCGACCGCGTGACCTTGGCGGATGATCAGCGGGAGCTGGAACAGGCCCGTCATGATTGGAATCGGTCACGTCAGGAGTTGGACGCGGAACGAGCCGCCTTCGCGCAAGAACGATCGGCCTGGGAGACGCGCTGCCGGGAAC
>CAYRVS010000098.1:0-18522 GCA_964427725.1 uncultured Planctomycetaceae bacterium
CACACTCCCCTACGGCCGTTCCGACACAAATTTCCGTTACAACCGGAATAGTCTGTGCCAACGGCACGATCCGACCGATGAATAGACGTAGCGAGGTGTCAGCGCGCCTCGTCGACGGTCCAGAGTGCCTGAACCGTCCCTAGACAATGGCGGTGGAACCGGTCGGACCGGCGGTCCTGGCCGAATCACGGCATGCAGCGTCTGCGAGGGGATGCCATTCTCCCCGGCGAGGCGCGCTGTCGGATCATCGCCGAACGGTTCCAGACAGGGTCAGCGAGCTCAGGGAAGGGAGACCAGTTCATGCGCAAGTACGGGACATGGGCGTTGACGCTCGGCTTGATGGCCGCGACGCCTCACCTCGGCTTGGCCGCTCCGTGGTCCGCCAAGAAACCAGCGGATCCGGCGGCCGAGAAGGCCCCCGCCGACAAGACGGCGGCCCCCGCGCCCGCGGCGAAGGGGAACAACCAGCAGATGGCGGACCGCATCGCCGTCGCCCTGCGCGACGCCCGGATGCAGGGGTACGACATCGAAATCGAATACAAGCAAGGAGTCGCCACGCTGAAGGGTCGCGTCGTCGATCCCAAGCAGAAGGAGAAGGCGACGAAAGTCGTCGAACGGCTTCCCGGGATCGACCGGGTCGACAACCAACTCGTCCTGACGACGCCCAAGGCCGCGACGGCCGGCGCGCCGCGGGGCGGGGTCACCCAAGCCTCGCTGGCGGCCGCCGCGGGCGAATCGTCGAAGGTCCAACAAGTCAACTATGCCGCGGCCCCGACCGCCGACAACCAGGCGATGGCCGAACAGGTCGCCGCCGCCCTCACCGCGGCGCAGCTCGATGGCTACGACATCGAGGTCCGCTACCAGGACGGCGTCGCGATGCTCGGCGGGTCGGTCGGCACCATGGCGGAACGCGAAGCGGCCGAGCGGGTCGTCTCGCAGGTTCCCGGCGTGATGTCGGTCCAGAACCAACTCCGGCCGGCGTTCGCGCCGCAAGGCCCACACATGGCCGGTGGTCCCCAAATGCCCGGCGGCCCGATGGGCCCGCAAATGGGGCCGTACGGTCCGATTCAACCCGCGGGCTTCAACCCCGGAATGATGGGCCCGATGCCGATGTACGGGCACGGCGGACCGGGGGCCTCCCCCGCGGTCTACAACAGCCCGAGCATGCCGGATCATGCCTGGCCGACCTACGCCCAGTATCCCAACTCGGCGGCGGTCACCTATCCGCAGCAGTACAGCGCGTCGGCCTTCCCCTACATCGGGCCGTTCTATCCCTACCCGCAGGTGCCGCTCGGCTGGCGCGACGCCACCCTGCGGTGGGATGACGGACAGTGGAACCTCCAGTTCCGGCAACGGACCGACAAGTGGTGGTGGTTCCTCAGCCCGAAGAACTGGTAATCGGCGGGGTCGCGCGGTCGGAGCGGACCAAGCGGCCCCTCCGATGGACGACCCGCCCCATGGCACCCATGTGACGTGGGACTCGAAGACTCGCAGTGACTCGCGACCCCCGGTCGGCAGAATCTGCGCTTCGCCGATCGGCTGAATGGCACGATGCCTCCGAGGACGGATGTTCTCGGAGGCATTTTGCGTTTTCAGACGCCCCGGGAAGACTTTCCCCGGGTGTCCCTCCAGAAAACATTCCCCCTACCGCCGTTAAAACCCGAAAAATCCCCCAAGTCGGATGAGTCCTACGATCGATAAAGGTGGTACAGGCCGTTGGACCGCGCGGAATGTTGGGTGTGGTCGGCTGCCCAGCCAGATTCCCTGCGGTGTCGGTCGTCTTCCGCACCGCACCCCACGCCATCGATCTGTGGTGGACCCCGGAGAGGCACGATGATCACGTCTGGTTCGCTCCTGAAGCGCGTCACCCTCCTGGTCGGGATCGGGGTGATGACCCTTAGCACCAGCGGTTGCACCCTGTTCGCCAACTTCCTGGAAGTCGGCTTCATCCTGGGGGACTTCTTCGGCACGACGCCGTTGATTCCCGTCAGCCCGTACTACAGCGAATTGATCGAAGACCGCTACATCCGCGAAGAGCGGTACGAGAAGGTGCCGATCATCGACCCGGTCGACGGGGAACACGCCCCGCTGTTCTGCATGGACGATCCGTCGGAAGATGAAGTCATGCGGGCGATGCCGGATGAAACCGGCGGGGGCTGGCCGTTCATCGCCGAGACGAGCCGCAACAACGTCCGTATCGTCGTCGAGCCGATCGTCGACCGCATCGACGATTGCCGGTTCTATCCGATGGTCGGTCCGGCTCGGTTGCACCACTGCCACTATAAGTGCACGGTCTACTACGACAAGGTCATCCGCAGCGACTGGCCGGTTCCGTTCCGTCATGAAGATGAGTCGATCCAAGTCGTCTACATCGACCACGATCACCTGATTCGCTGTGCGGGCCCCGCGACGCCGTAGTAGATTGGTCGACCGCGCGTAGAAACACCGAAGCCCAGGGAACGTTTCCCTGGGCTTCTTCGTTTGATGGATACCGCTCCGACGACGCTACTCGTTCGCGGGGGCCGCCGCCGCGTCGTCCATCGCCGGTTCTTCCTCGGGGGCGATTTCCGGGAGGATCGGGCGGCGTTCCGGGTAGCGATGGAACAGCGGGTAGTTCCGGCCGGTCTCGCGCAGCGCGAGGATCTGCCCGCGGGTCGTCGACAGGTAGATCCGGTCGCTGCGGTTGTTGACGGCGTGCACCTGATAGTACGACGCCGGCAGGCGGCCGATCAGCCGACCACTCTCCACTTCGAGTAAGGCGAGATCATCGTTCAGGTCGCGGGCGACGACGGTGCTCCCCATCAGCGCGACGAACTCCTTCAGCTTGGGTTGCCACCACTTGCGTTCGCCGGTGCCGACGTCCAACGAGAAGAGTCCGCCGCGATCGGGCGAGAGATACAGCGAACTCCCCAACGCGACCGGTCCCTTGCGAATCGGCAACCCGGTCACGTACTCCCAGAGGACCGTTCCGTTGTTCACGTTGATCGCGTAGAACGTGAAGTCTTCCGAGGCGATGAACATCGTCTGACCGACCAGACTGATCGGCGCGACGATCGGGGCGTCGGTCTCGAATTGGTAGTTGAGTTTGCGCCGTTCGATCGCGACCGAGTAGAACGAGCCGTCGCGGCTGGCGAAGTTGACCGCGCCCGGCGTGGGAATCGGTGACGAGGTGACTTCCAACCCCGCCTGATATCGCCACAAGACCGCTTCGTGCGACCAATCGGGCAGTCGTTGCTCGAGGTAGAGCTCGCGAATTTTGCGCAGCCCGATCGCGTAGATGCTGCCGTCGAGCGTCCCGACGTAGACGTTCTGTTCGTCGATGGAGGGGCCCGTCGAGGCCGGTCCGGGAAGACGGACTTGCCATGCGATGTCGCCGCTGAGCTTGTCGATCCCGTAGAGTTTCGAGCCGACGGTTACGATGACCAGTTCTTCGTTGGTCGCGGGGGGGAAGCCGGGCTCGTCGTGGCTCCCCAGGCGCTGGGCCCACAACCGGCGGCCCGTCTCGGCGTCGAAGGCCGTCAACACGCCGTTGGTCCCCAGCGAGAAGACGACTTCTTCATCCAACGTGAAGTGCTCGACCTTGTCGCGCGAGGGGTTGATGACCGATTGACCGGTCCAGGCGATTTCAAGGCCGAACCGACCCAGTTCCGCCGAACCGGGGATCCCGCGTCCGAGCGTGTCTCGCTGCGCGTGGGCCTGGTCGACAGGCCCCAACCACGCCGCAAATCCACACACCAGCCCAAAGAGCGCGCGGGGAAGATTCATTGATCGACCCGGGGTGAAGTGAGACATGACGACACTTTCCACGATGAACATCACGCTGGTCTCCCCGAGGATCGCACCATCCCGTGGCCGGGAGACACGTAACCCTATCATGCCGCCCGGCGCATGCCGCACGACGTCGGACCTTGCGTCACGATTGACGAGGTTTGTCGGTCGCGAATCGTCCGCGTCGACACTTTGGGGATCGGCCCCTCACTTTACCCCCGCCGAATAACACGCCGCCAGACCCCAGACGCGAGACTTCCCGAATTCGGCAGGGTCGGTCCTTTCCGTCATTCCGACCACCCGACTGGACGGGTCAAGCCCCATGAGGCGTTCACGGACCGCAGGGGCCAACAAAACCTGGCGGGGGGTGGCGAGGCAAATCCCCCGAGGCCGACAATTTTTTGAAAAATCGGCTTGCATCCCAATTTTTCGCTCCCTAGCCTGTTGACAGAGGTCGGGCCGCCCGTCCTCGCGAATGTCGTTCTTTCGCAGACCGGTGCCGACTCGCGGTGGAGGAAGGATTGTGCAAACGCTGATGGCCGCCGAACTGGATGACGTCGTGTTCGTGGACCCCGTCGAGGAGATGCGCTTGCGCACTTGGGCGCGGCGGCACTACGCCCCCGCCGGGGATCGCGACGCGACTTGGCACCCCATCGTGCTCGACGAGATGAACCGCCGGGACGAGGAACGGGGGGATCTCCCCCGCCGGCCGCGGTAAGGACTCCGCGCGGCCCCCGATGGCGCATCCTGGTTCGGCATGCCGCCGTGGTACGCCCCGCCGCGAGACAACCGCCCTGGAGAATCCGTGGGGTGTCGGGAGACCGCCGCGACACACGGCGGCTCTGATGACGGGCGATCACACACGCAGTTCTTCGGCCGACTCCGTCAACGCCTCGGCGTAACGCGCGCGGATCGGGGCCACCACGTCGGCGAGGAACCGGTCGACTTGCTCCGGAGCCCGGCCGATGAAGCGCGACGCGTCGAGCGTCGCCGAGAGATTGACCGTCGCGAACGCCGGGTCGCTCTGCAGACGTTCCATCAGATCGTTTGGTCGGCCCTGCTCCTTGACCATCCGAGCCGCCTCCTGGCTATGAACCCGCACCCGTTCGTGCAGCTCCTGGCGATCGCCCCCCGCGCGGACCCCTTCCATCAGGACCTCTTCAGTCGCCATGAACGGCAGCTCTTCCGCGAGGTGTTTCGCGATCACTCGGGGGTAAACCACCAGCCCCTCGAGAATGTTCCGGGCGATCAGCAGGCAGGCGTCGGCGGCGAGGAACGCCTGCGGAATCGTCAACCGGCGGTTGGCGCTGTCGTCCAGCGTCCGCTCCATCCACTGGGTCGCCATCGTTTGGGCCGCCGAGGCGGGAAGGCTCATCACGAACCGGGCCAGCGAACAGAGCCGTTCGGCGCGCATCGGGTTCCGCTTGTACGCCATCGCCGACGACCCGATCTGATGCTTCTCGAACGGTTCCTCGAGCTCCTTCCGGCTTTGCAGCAGCCGCATGTCGGTCCCGAACTTATGCAGCGACTGCGCGAGGCCGCTTAAGACATCGAGGATCTGCGCGTCGATCTTGCGGCTGTAGGTTTGCCCGGTCACTTCGTAGGCCCGGTCGAACCCGAGTTTGCGGCAAACGAGCCGATCCAGCGCCTCGACCTTGGCGTGATCGCCTTGGAACAACGTGAGGAATGTCGCCTGCGTGCCGGTAGTCCCTTTCGCCCCGCGCAAGCGCAACGTCGCGAGCCGATGTTCGAGCTCCTCGAGGTCGAGGACCAGGTCGTAACACCAAAGCGTGGCCCGTTTCCCGACGGTGGTCGGTTGGGCCGGCTGAAGATGCGTGAAGCCCAGGCACGCCAGCGCGCGGTGTTCCCGCGCGAAGTTCGCCAGTCGATCGATCACCACCACCAGTTTGGACCGCAGCATCCGCAGTCCCTGCTGCATCAGCAGCAAATCGGCGTTGTCGGTCACGTAGCAACTGGTCGCCCCGAGATGAATGATCCCGCGGGCCTGCGGGCAGAGGTCGCCGTAGGCATGCACGTGGGCCATGACGTCATGCCGCAGCTTCTGCTCGTACGCGGCGGCGGCGGCGAAGTCGATCCGGTCGACGTTCGCCCGCAGCTCGTCGAGCTGGGCCTGCGAAATGTCGAGCCCCAATTCGCGTTCGGCTTCGGCGAGGACGACCCACAGCTTCCGCCACGTCGCATGCCGCGTCTGCGGCGACCAGAGTCGACTCATCGCGGCGGAGGCGTAGCGGGAAATCAACGGGTTGTCGTAGACATCGTGAGACAAGACAGGCTCCGAATGGCGTGCGGGGCAACTGTGTACGGTGAACGCTGGCGCAAGCGCCGAACGGCGTCGATGGGTGCCGTCCGAAAACTCTTCATGGAGACATCAAGACCTCGAATCCCGCCTGTTGGAAATGGCGATCGGATGTGGCGGCCTCTCGGATTTTCTTGCGATCCATCACGAGGAACGACAAACAATCGGTGAGCGACCAGTCCTTGTCGGTACGCGCGGCATACAGTTCAAGCCCCCGCGACCAGAGCGCATCGTCGATCGCCACGATTTCGACTTGCCCACTTGACGTGAGAATCCGCATCAAGCGAGTGAACTCGGCTCGTGATTGGCGAGCCGCGAGAAAATTCCCGACTTCCAGCAACACGGCAGTCGTGGTGACGTATCCGCCGAGATGCGTGGACAAGATTCTTCGCGCCGACGGATGGTACTGATCACGAGCGCCGGCAAGTCCGATGTAGAAGCTAGTATCGGCGAAGATTGAGTTCATCGCTTGGGACGCCCATACAGATAATGATCATGCTGGTGGGCGGCATCCGTCGGCAGATCATCGACCGAGCCGGCCCAGGCCGCCAACTCGCGTTGCAAAGGTGTCGCTTCAGCCGGCGGAACGGGGGCGTCCGGACTGGGTGCCGAAGCCGCTTCGATGCGGGCCTCCAAGGTCACGATCGCCCCCTCGGGTAGGACCGCCTCGGAAGTGATTTCGATCGTGCGTCCCCGCACAACTCCGGTCAAAATCATGGCTGACTCCGGACGACGGCATGCACTGGTGGACTCCGCGGGACGACACCATCGCGACAAGCGCAACCACGGCATTCCCATCGGCCAAAGAATACCATATCGTGCTCGGTAAGACGTCCTCCAACCGTTCCGCAATCGCGCGAGAATCGCATCATGCCGACCCCCCTGGAAACGCTGGTGGCCTGTGGCACGAAGGTCTGGCTCGACAGCATCGATCCCGACCTCGTCGTCGAGAACCGCAAGTTCGGGGCGACCGGCGCGACCTCCAATCCGATCATCATCTCCGACCTCCTGCAAACCGGCCGGTTTGATGATCAGATCAAGGCCCTCGCGGCGGCGGGTCGCTCGGACGTCGAAATCGCCTGGGAAATGACCGATCGGCTGGTCAAGCAGGCCCAAGAAGTCTTCGCCGAGGTGCACCGGGCGACGCGCGGCGACGATGGCTACGTCAGCTTCGAACTCGACCCGCTGCTCGAGGATGCGTCATGCACCCTCTCGGTCGCCGAAAAGGCCGAGCGCTACATCGCCATGGGGAAACAGTACGCCGCCGGGCACGTCAATCGGATGATCAAGGTTCCCGCGACCCCCGGGGGTCTCGCGGCGCTCGAGGAATTGTGTGCCGCGGGGGTGACGCTGAACGTCACGCTCCTCTTCTCGCAGCGGCAGTATGAGTTGGCCCGTGACGCCGTGTGGCGCGGGGCGCAGCGGCGGGCCTCGCGCGACCAGTTCAAGTCGGTCTTCAGCATCTTCGTCAGCCGGATCGACGTTTACACCAAACAACGCGTCCCCGAATTGAGCGCCGTCGCTCAAGGACAGGTCGGCATCGTCAACGCCCAGCGGCTATGGCGGCAGAACGAACGCTTCTGGGCCGACAAGCACCTGCCGCTGAAGCAGGAATTCATCTTCGCGAGCACGGGAACGAAGGATCCGGCCGACGCGCCCGACAAATACGTCGCCGCCCTCGCCGGTTCCGACATTCAAACCAATCCCCCGGCGACCAACGCCGCCGTGCAGAAATTGGCAGGGAAAGTCTACTCGCGCAAGGTCGACCAGTTACCCCCGGCGGAGGTCTTGGCCGACATCGATGCGAAGGTCGACTTCGCCAAACTGGAAGAGGTCTTGATGGCGGAAGGGTTGGCGAAATTCGCCGACCCGTTCAAGAAGCTGTTGCAGACGATCGCGTCGAAGCGCTAACGTGACGATCGGAAGTTGCGGAAGATTGTTTGTGGGATATGCGTGTGCCACCGGCTTCGCCATCGCGACTGGGAGCACGCAAACACGGCACTGGCAGAGCCAGTGGCACACCATGGATATGGCCCCATCTGTCCGAATCACCATACTAAATTCGGCGGCATCGCTGGTGCGGTTCGGCGCTGGCCGCCGGTCCCCCCGCCAAAACGCATCCGTTTGATGAGGATCTGGCCATGATTCCGGCGCGGAACATCGAATCACTGACGCTGCGGGACAAGATTCGCGACGCCGCGCAGTTGAGCCGGGCGCTCGTCGAACATCTGGCCCAAGCCGTCGAACCGAAGACCCAGCAGTTGTTGGGCGTGATGCGGGCGAAGCCGGCGTCGAACGAACCCGAACTGGCCGACGTGACGGTGCGCAGTCATGTGGCGGCGGTGCTCGAAAGCGAGCGGTTCGCCGGCGAGCTGAACGAACGACTGCTGGCCTATGGCCGGTCGATTGTAGAATCCGCCGAGGATATTCAAGCCGGGAGCCAACGTCCCGGCGGTCGGCGTTGAGACTGGGCTGATCCGCCACAGGTAGGCCGGATCAACCGCCGTTCATAAGTGAATGGCTGATTACAACTTAGTGATTGACTTTTCGCCGTGGCATGCGATCATGGAGCAGTCCACCGGTCGCGTGGACTTTGCCATCTCGGCGGATCCTTTCTCCGAACCTTGCGTTCCTTTCGACGTCGTACCGGCAACCGACTCGACGATGATTTGACGGGCGAAGCCCGACGACAGCGCGTCGGCGACCGCAACGTTAACAGATGCAAATATGCCGATGCGATGACATCAGGGGCGGCGTCGTGAACGATATGGACGATTTCCCGGGTCTTGCCATGCCCATTCACCCTGCGTAATTCGGGAAATTGGCAAGTTTTTTGCGTCTCCCTTCCACAAGGCACACACAATTCGAGTAGGGAGGGCGTCTGTCTGACGGCAGGGGTGTCGGGTCCCAGGGGGGAACCATGACGAACTCCTCAGGTGGACGAATTCCACAGTAGGTCAAAAATTCGAAGGGTCGGTTGAACGACCGACCGAAGTTAGGGCAACGTTCACGTGAATCCACCCGGGGAACCGACGATCGATCGGCCTGGCTCCAGCAGCCAGACGCGGTTCCCATTCACCGGGAGTCCGCCACCAGGGATCGACTTGACCGCCGCCGACCGACAACAGACGGTGATTTCCACGCCGCGTTCGTCGCGTGAAGGTTCCAGCAACACCACGACGACGATCCGCGCGCCGGGATCGCAACCGGAACTGGTGGTCCCCTCGCCGACGTCGATGAAACTCTTCCCGGGACAACGGATCGAGCCCCAGGCCGATCAGGTGACCGGCGAAACGCTGGGGCACTTCGTCATCAAGTACCGCATCGGCGCGGGGGGGATGGGAACCGTCTTCCTGGCCGATGACGAAAAGTTGCAACGGCAGGTCGCGCTCAAGGTCCTTTCGCCGGAGCAGACCGCCGACCCCGCGTCCGTTCAACGATTTCAAAACGAGGCCCGTTCCGCCGCCCGGCTCGACCATGATCACGTCGCCCGCGTCTTCTTTTACGGGGACGATCAGGGGCTGCATTACATCGCCTACGAGTACGTGCAGGGGAGCAACCTGCGCGACCTGATTCGCGCCCGCGGCCGGCTTGATCCGGCGGAGGTCGTCGCCTATGCCGTGCAGCTGGCGTCGGCGTTGTGTCACACCTCGGCGTCGGGCGTGGTCCATCGGGACATCAAACCTTCGAACATCATCATCACCCAGCAGGGGAAGGCGAAACTCGTCGATCTGGGCCTCGCCCGCAAGGAAAGTCTTGAAGAGTCGGCGCAGCTCACCGTCGCGGGCACCACGCTGGGGACATTCGATTACATCTCGCCCGAGCAGGCGAAGGATCCCCGGAACGTCGATGTTCGCAGCGACATCTACTCGCTGGGTTGCACGCTCTATCACGCCTTGACCGGTGAGCCGCCCTTCCCCGAAGGAACGGTGCTGCAACGGCTGCTCGATCATCAGGACAAAGAGCCCCCCGATCCCGCGCTCAAGAATCGCCGGATCTCTCCCGCGTTGTCGGCCGTGGTCCGCAAGATGATGGCCCCCGATCCGCGTCGGCGGTATCTCTCGGCGGAAGCGCTGCTGCACGACCTGATGGTGATCGGCGGGGCGTTGGGGCTACGCGCCTTGCCGGAAGGTTCGGCGGCGCTCGATCAGTTGCTGGCGGGCCGTCGCGGCGGCTGGACGCAAAATTTGCCGTGGTTGGCGACGGCCGCGTTGTTGGTCCTTGCCGCCGCGGTCTGGCAGGCGTTTCCGGTGGATGGGGACGGGATTGCCACGACCGGCGTCTTGCCCGGGACCGCCGAGTCCCGCGCGCCGTCGATTCCGGAGAATCCGTCGCCTTCGCGCGGACCTACCGAGGGATTGGCCGCGCGCGATGTCCGTCCATTGCCGCCGTTTTCGGGTGTCGTGAATGGCTCGCAGGCCAAGACGCCGACGCCGCTTCCCTCGGAAGGTTCGACGACGGGCGGGGGTTCGTCGAATGATACGCGCCCCCCCACACCGGTCGCCGAGTCTTCCCCACCGATCGATGATCGCGCGATGGCGCGAACGAACGATGTCGATCAGGCGTTGGATCGCCTCTTTCCGACACCGGTCGCCGAGAACGCCCTCTCGGGAGTCGAACTCCCCTTCACGTTGCGAACGCAGATTCCCGATTTGTTGGGGCCAGACACCGGATCCCTCCGGGTTGGGACGGCGAATCCTACGCCGGAGACCGCGACCGCCGCCATAACGCCGCGTCTCCCCGAGACAACGAGCCCGTCGGCAACCGGAGAGCGGCGGGTCACGGGAGAGCCCTCCGAGCCCAAACCGCTCCCCGCGGCGACCAAGCCCTTCCTGATCGCCGGACAGACCACCGGCCATGACACGCTCGACGAGGCCTTCGCCGCCATTCGCGATCAAGGGGTGATCGAGCTCCATTTCGATGGCCCGCGGGCCGAACCCGAGCGACCGCTGCGGATCGTCGGCAAGCGGGTTACGCTGCAGGCGGCGCGTGGTCGTCAGCCGATGTTGCGGTTCGCGCCCGCCGAAGCGATCACCGATCCGGCCCAATCGCGGATGATCACGGTCGTCGGCGGCGCGTTGACGGTGCAGGGAGTCGCGCTCGAGTTTCAGGTCCGTCCCGGCTCGAACGTCGATCGCTGGGCCCTGTTCCGGCTGGAGCGGGCCGAGTGGCTGCGGCTGGAACGGACCCATGTGACGATCCGGAATCCCTCGCACGCGGCGGCGGCGGTCTTTGAATCGGCGGCCCCCTCGAGCGCGTTCGCCGCGATGGGAGCCATGCCCGAGGGCGGTCCCAAAGCCCCCACGGAAATCGCCTGCGAACAAAGCGTGATTCGCGGCGAGACGAACGGATTGTGGCTGACCGATTCCGCGCCGATTCGCGGCCGGTTCCGGCACTCGCTGATCACGATCGGGGAATGGCTGGTCCTCGGCGAACCCGCCACCGACATGATGGCCGCCACCATGCGGGTGGGACTCGATCTCGAACACGTCACGTGTCTTTTGGGTCAGGGGTTCCTGCTGACACGCGGTGGAGGGGATGGCGGCGAACGATCGGCCCCGCTGGAGATCGCGGCCCGGAACAACGTCTTTTCCTGCGGCTACGGCGCGGCGTTCCTCGAACAACAGCTCGCGATGGAGTCGATGGAGTTCCGCCGCGCGGTGACGTGGTCCGGCGACGGCAACCGCTTTGACGGGATCGAGACCTTCTGGCTCGCGAAGTTTCATACTCCGCCGGTCGAGGAGCGGTGGGACTTCGACGCCTGGCGGAACTACTGGAAGTCCGCCGACCTCAGCGGCATCCACAATCAACCGGTGGCCTGGCTGCGGAGCGCCCGTCAGCAACCGTGGTCGAGCCAATCGATCGCGGCGTTACGCGCCGAAGCGCAAAGCGCCGCACTCAGCCAAGCGGTGACTCCGGGACTGGGGACTTCCGCCGGGGTTGGATGGGATCAACTCCCCGCCGAGCCTCTCAGCCCGCGATAAGGCCCCGAGCCGCGGTGATGAACGCGGCGACCCGGTTGAGATCTTTGACGCCCGGTTCGGCTTCCACGCCCCCGGCGACATCCACCCCCCACGGCGCGACCATTTCGTAGGCCCGCCCAACGTTCTCCGGCCGCAAGCCCCCCGCAAGGATGAGCGGCGGAAGTGTCCGCCCTTGCAGTTCGACGCGCAGCCGGTCCCAGTCGACGGTTTGCCCCGTGCCGCCATATTGGCCGGGGGCGGCGGCGTCGATGAGGAGCCCCGCCAGGTCGACTCCCGCGGACGTGAGCGCGGCGAGTTCCTCCGCGATCGGCATCATGCCCGCAACACCGTAGCGGAACGCCCGATAAAGCCTGACCCGCGGCGCGGCTTTCTGGAGCGCGGCGACGAACTCCACCGGTTCATCGCCATGGAGTTGCACACTGGTCAGGGGGAACGATGCGACGCGCCGCAGGATCGTCTCCAACGGTTCGTTGACGAACACCCCGACGACTTCGACCGTGGTCCCCACGGCCGCCACGATGTCGCGCGCCACGTCGTCCGTGACAAATCGTACCGACGGGGGATGGAAGTTGAGCCCGATCGCGGCGGGTCGCAGCTTGGCGATCGCGACGGCCGTCGCGACGGCCTTCACGCCGCAGATTTTGATCCAGGGATCGCGCGGTCGCCCGAGGCTCACAAACAGACTCTTCCATAATCCATGGCGGGGAGAATGAACCGGCTCATCATCGGCTCACGTCGGGTTTTGGGCCGCGCGCAGCCGCCGGACTTCGTACAACAACCGCTCGATGTCGCTGCGGGCATGGGCGATGAACCGCGCGTTGTCGTTGCCGGGAAGCGGGGTCAGCCCCTCTTCGTTGCGTTGCATGGTGACCCCCAGGAGTTGGGAAGGTTCCTCGGCGGTTTCGATGAACTGGTCCCGATGGATCCATGGTCCGGGCGAAGCTCGAGCGAGGCGTGCTTCGATGTCGAGAAGCGCGGCGTCATCCAGCGGCGGGGGCGTGATGCGGCTCACCGTATGTCACCTGCCCGGCGAAGCGAGGACGTGCCTCGTCGCACCCTCCGATCCAACCGGTATCCCACACGGGACGACCGCGACCGACAGACCGCGTCGGCCGAGAAAATCGCAGGCGAGATTCTGTGGGATTCCGCTTGCCGGATACAAGCGATCTGTGTGGAAACACCTGAAAATCGCGGGCCTGTACAGTAGCGGACTCTGGGGCGATGCCCGCCGACAAGCGTGATCACCGCGGGCGAGAGGTTCGCTTACGCTCCGCCGCCGGCTTCCTCGCGCGGGGGGGCTTCATACGCGGGAGGTTTGGGCCGCGAGGTCGCCGCCGACCACGTCGCCAGCTCCGGACCGGTCTTGTACTGGTCGAGAACGTCCTTGATCTGCGTCGCGTCCATCACCTCTTTTTCGAGGAGCTCCTTGGTGAGATGCTCCATCGCGGGGCGGCGCTGCGTCAGGATTTCATGCGCCGACTGATACGACCGATCGACGATCCGTTTGATTTCGACGTCGATCTCGCGGACGGTCTCCTCGCTGTGGACATGATCGCCGGTCCGCTCCATCGTCCCCAGGAACGGCGACCGCGTCCCTTCGCTGTAATGGACCCGGCCGAGCGACGCGCTCATACCGAACTCGGTGATCATCCGGCGGGCGAGATCGGTGGCCCGTTGCAGATCGTTCGACGCGCCGGTGCTGTTCTCGCCGAACACGATCTCCTCGGCGGCGATCCCCCCCAACAGGACGCAGATGCGGTTTTGGAGCTCGGTCTTGGTGATCAGCATGCGGTCCTCTTCGGGCCGCTGCAGCGTATAACCCAAGGCCCCCATCCCGCGCGGAATGATCGACACCTTGTGGACCGGATCGACATGCGGCAGCGTGCAGGCGACGAGGGCGTGGCCGATCTCGTGATAAGCGACCCGGATCTTCTCGTCCTCGCTGATGATCCGGGCCTTTTCGAGCCCCGCGACCACCCGTTCGATCCCCTCCTCGAACTCGTGCATGCTGACTTTGGTCTTGTTGTTGCGCGCGGCGAGGAGCGCCGCTTCGTTGACCAGATTCGCCAGGTCGGCCCCCACGAAGCCCGGCGTCAACCGCGCGATGTGCTTGAGGTCGACCGAATCGTCGAGCTTCACCTTGCCGGCGTGGACTTTGAGGATCGCTTCGCGGCCGTTGATGTCGGGCCGATCGACGAGCACGTGCCGATCGAACCGTCCGGGCCGCATGAGCGCGGGATCGAGCGTCTCGGGGCGGTTGGTCGCCCCCATCACGATGACGCTTTGATCGGACGAGAAGCCGTCCATTTCGACGAGGAGCGCGTTGAGGGTTTGCTCCCGCTCGTCATGGCCGCCGGGCATCCCGCTGCCGCGAATCTTGCCGAGGGCGTCGAGTTCGTCGATGAAGATGATCGCGGGGGATTTCTGGGCCGCTTGCTGGAACATGTCGCGGACGCGGGCCGCTCCGACGCCGACGAACATCTCGACGAAATCGGAGCCCGACAGGCCGAAGAACGGGACGCCGGCCTCCCCCGCCACCGCCTTGGCGAGCAGGGTCTTGCCGGTGCCGGGCGGGCCGACGAGCAGCACGCCGCGCGGAATGCGGCCGCCAAGCGCTTGGTATTTGCTGGGATTGCGGAGAAACTCGACGATCTCGCGCAGCTCCTCGACCGCCTCTTCGATCCCCGCGACGTCGTTGAACGTCACGCCGAGATCCTCCTGCGCGTAGAACTTGCCGCGGCTGCGACCGAACGACATCGCCGCCCCGGGTCCACCCAGCCGGCGGAAGATGAAGACCATGAAGGCGACCATCAGGCCGACCATCAGCACGACATAAATGATCGGCAGCCAATCGGGGGCTTCGTCATCGGCGCGGAAGGTGATCCCCTTGTCTTCGAGCAGCGCCTCGAGCTTTTCGCGGCTCCCGGGGGAAATGCCCAACAGGGGAACGGTGTATGTGGTCGGCGTCTTGCCCCCCGGCTGATTGGACTGCAGCGTCGGGGCGTCCTTGTAGGTCAACCGGCTGAGCTCGAACTTCAGCTCGTGGACGTTCGCGGTGTTGAGCGCCCCCGCTTCGAGTTGATCCTTGAACTTGCTGAATTCCAGGGTCTCGCCGCGTCGCGTCCGGCTGCCATACCCGAACAGCACGACCGCCAGGACGATCCCCAGCATCAGATACCAGAAGAGATTTCCGGAAGACCCCCGTTCCGGGCGTTTGACGGGGGGGGATTTCCGTGCGGAATTGTCACCCCCTTCATCGGCGGGGGGGCGGGGATCGGACTGCGACATGCGGCGGTTCAGTCTGCGAAGGGGATCGAGCCGCGCGGTCGCAACTCGTGATCCGGTCGTAGCTTCGGACGTCGAGGCTGGAGCCCGACCATCAGGCGGGTACAGAACTCTATGCCGCCGCTCGGAATGGGTCAACAATCATGACGACAGCGAGGCGAAAAGATCGATTCCGTGGGTCCGATCCGGATCAGTATTCGCCGTTCACTTCTCCTCCGGCACGGGTCGAGAGGGCGCGTAACACGGTCCGATCGATGTTTTCGCTGATGAAGCGACAACTCCCATCGGAGAGGGTGAACTGCGCGCCACCGGTATGCTGACTGCCGAAGGCGTTCAGTCGGCGGATCGCCTCGGCCGAGGCGTCGAAAGTCGCCGCATTGGAGATGCTTCCGGGTCGATTGGTGAAATTGAAGGGGAGCCGGTCGTTGATCGCCGCGAAACTGCTGAGTGTGACATCGGTCAGCCCGAACTGGCCGCCCGTGGGTGACCAATACCCCCAGCCCGCCATCGGATTGGTCGCGAAGCCCGCAGCGAAAAACGTGTCGTAGTTCGGGTCAACATGGCTGCGTTCCCCCAACAACAGCGTGTTGGACGTGCCATCGGTCAGGTCGCGCAGTCGGATCAAGCCGTGTTGAATCGTGGGGGGCGTGGTGATCGCCGGACCGGTCGCCGCGAAGACGCCATCCCCGGTGGTGGCTGCGGGGGGATGGGATTGCGTGCCGCCGTTCCCGCAATAACTGGTCAGGGCGTAACGGGCACCCCCGGGTTTGGTGAACGGATTGGAAGGGAGCGTCGCCGAGGGACAGACCAGGACGGGCAGGACCACCGCAGTGTTGCCGTTGGTTTCATTCGCAAGCGGGTTGGCGAAGTCCCAAGTCTGATACAGGGGAGCTTGATCAAAATAGGGGAGCAACTGCACATACAGGGACCAGCCCCGCACCCGTGGCGTGGCGCTGAAGCCCAGGCGAATCTGCCCCGGAGGGAGACAGCCGTGCGTGCTTTCGTAATTGTGGATCGCCAGTCCCACCTGCTTCAATTGACTTTTGCACTGCGCGCGGCGTGCCGCCTCGCGGGCCTGCTGGACCGCGGGCAGCAGCAACGCGATCAGCACGGCGATGATCGCGATCACCACCAACAATTCGATCAGCGTGAAGCCCCGAGCGACGCGCGACATGGTGAACTCCGATCCGGTCTCGCCGAACATCAATAGTGCGGACATCCGTATTAGGGTCGGGGTGGGTCAGGAAGCAGTTCGATCGCCTCTGCGGCGTTGACCTTGATGTAAGGGCGGTCGGACTCGAGGATCACGACCCCGACGACGCGAATCCGCCGATCGCGGTAATGCTCGACCGGATCGGTGATCCCACGGGATTTCCGCAAGTCGGCCCGCGCCTGTTCCGTGAGTACCACACCCAGATTGCGGGGATCCATGAAGTCCGTCTCGGAATCGAGATACGTCAGTTGCCGTTTCGTCGAGTGCTTGGCGTGCCGCACAAGGAATTCCACCCGCACGCGTTGATCGACATGCCGACGGGCCTCTTCCGGCGCGATCGGTCGGGGCGGATCGGGTTCGGCGGCGGAAACGAGGCTCGACATGACGAAACCGATCACCGTAAGGCTGATCAGCGACGGGATCGACCGCATGGTGGTACCCTGATGAGCGAGGAGTCTCGTTGTTCGTCGCGGACCACCGGCGCGAAAGGTCGGTCGGCCCGCCGCCGCGCGGAGTGGTTCCGCCTGCGCTGTCACGAACATAGCCTCACGATGTCACGATCATGACGAAAGCCGCTCCGTTCGGCAACCGCGTCCGCGATCATCGCCTGGCCCGCGGATGGACGCAGGAAGAACTCGCGCGGCGGGCGGGGATTTCCCGCACGGCCGTCACGGCGATCGAAAGCGCGCGGCTGGTCCCCTCGGTCGCCGCCGCGCTCGCTTTGGCGACCGCCCTCGGCGAGACGGTGGAGACCTTGTTCGGGAGCGGGGTTCCGGAGACGGTCCCTGAGGTCTGGGCTTGGGAACCCGCGGACCACAGAGGCTGTTGGCGGGCCGAGGTCGCCGGTCGCACCATCCAGTATCCTGCCGCGTCGCTCCCGCAACTCACGCCGATCCCGGATCCCGCGTTGATCGAGGCGCCGGACAAGCCCCGCGAGACGCTGGTGCTGGCCGGTTGCGATCCGGCGGCGGGCCTGCTCGCGAGTCGTTACGCACAAGCCACCGGGTGGCGGTTGCTGGTGCTGCCGCGTTCCAGCCGACAATCGCTGGATTTGCTGGGACGGGGCCTGGTGCATCTCGCGGGATTGCATCTATCGACCGCGGACGAACCGGATCGCAACCAGCGGGTGGTGCGGGAGACCCTGGGGCCGGGCTATCGACTCACACGGATCGCCGATTGGCACGAAGGGATTGCGACGCTGCCCGCCCGGCGGTTGAAATCGACGACGGGCCGCGCCCTGCACGCCATGTCGTGGGTGGGCCGCGAGTCTGGTTCGGGGGCGCGCCAATGCCTCGACCGTCTGCTGGGGGACCGCTCTACGCCGCGGCGTGTGGCCGGTGATCATCGCGGAGTGGTCGAAGCGGTGCGCGCGGGGTGGGCCGACGCCGGAGTCTGCGTGCAATTGTCGTGCATCGAAGCGGGGTTGGCGTTTCTCCCCGTACAGCGAGAGGCCTATGACGTGTGTTATCCGGCGAGCCTGGCGGATGATCGACGCCTGAAGGCCTTTCTGGAAGTCGTACGGTCGGTCGGGTATCGGCGGTTGCTCGCCACTCTGCCGGGCTACGACGTCGCCGAGACGGGAGCCACCGCCGAGGTGAGTTGATGGGAACGAGGATCGGGGCGTCAAGTCCCCCCGACGGGCGGAGCAAGTCCGACTGGTGTGTTGTGCCGACGGCCAGCGGAGGTGTGCCCCCGGCACCGCGAGCGGCTGCGGCCAACCGGCGAACGCCCGAGTTCCCGCCGTCACCCGACACCCGCTGGTCACAGAGACTCGGCAATCAACGCGTTGCCCCGGCCACTTGTTGCGGCGCGCGGATGTGCAGCGGGATCGCGGCGGTGGCGACGTTGCCTTGGCCTTGGGCGACCGCGTGGATCCAGCGGACGGAGTTCGGCACCCACGGACGGGCGGTGAGGAAGATTTGTCGCTCGGTCTCGTTCGCGCGGACCAGCACCCC
>CAYRVS010000099.1:0-18518 GCA_964427725.1 uncultured Planctomycetaceae bacterium
GCGTCGGCGACCTGCAGGCCGAACCGCGCGATCTGGCCCCAAGCCTCGCGACGAGTGGTCCACCCCCCTGACGATTCCGGCGCGGCGGGAGCGGGCCGACGGAACCAGCGGGTCCACCAGGAAGTCGCGGGAGTGACCGCGGCGGGTCGCTCGGTGCTATGGGCGGTCGGTGAGTTTGTGGGGAAGACGGCGGTGACGTCGGCGGCGCGGAACTCATGCGGGGGCTTCGCCAACCGCGGAATCACTTTGTCGAGCCCCACGCCGGGGACCAGTTGCATGACGTAGTAACACCAGCCGTCCTGCTCGCCGAATTCGTAGACGGGGACGATGTGCTTGTGACGCAGCTTGCCGGCGAGGCAGGCTTCGTGCTGAAAGCGTTCCCGCAGTCGAGACGCCTTGGGAAATCGCCACGGAAGGAGCTTTAAGGCGACCCGGCGTTGCAACGACTCCTGCACGGCCTCGAAGACGACCCCCATGCCGCCGCGGCCGAGTTCCCGCACGATGCGGTATTCGCCGAGGCGTTCGAAGCGGAACGACTCGGGCATCGTCTGTCGCATCGCCGACAGCTCGCGCCGCGTCTTCCAGTTTTCCATGGCGGAGACCAACTGCAGCATCTCCTGCAGCTCGCGGCCGTCTTCGGGACAGGCGGCGACCAGTTCCTCGATGTTGGGGGTGGAGCCGTCGCGCAAGCCGTCCAGGTACCGCGAGGCGAGGAGCTCCCACGGGTGGCGATACACGTCATCGGAATCGGACGACGGAGACGGCATGGGCAAGGGATCGCAGCGACCCAAGGAACAGCAACGCGAAACCGGCGGGGAATCCACCGGCTAACCGCAAGATCGTAATCCAATGAGCGGCGCGGCGTGAGCCCGCCGTGTCGGAGGGATGGTGAACGGGCAATGATCCAAGTTGCGCCGCGACACGCGGCGGCTCGGAAGGGCTCGGGTTCGCGACGCGGACCATTCACCACCAGTCATCGATGTTCCGGGGCCAGTCGTCCTTGAGCAGTCGCGACAACGAGCGGTCGGCGAGGACCTGACCGTCGGTTTGGCAGCGGGCGCAATAGTTGGTTTCGTTGTCGGCGTAACGGATGCGTTGCACCGGGGCGCCGCAGACGGGGCAAGGTTGACCGAACTTGCCGTGGACCGCCATGTCCGGTCGAAACGCCGTCACTTTCTCGGGGAAGCCGGTCCCGGTTTCTGCGCGCAGGCGGTCAATCCAGGTCGTCAAGACCGTCTTGGCGGTCTCGAAGAGGCGGGCGATCTCGTCGTCGGTGAGCCGTTGGGTGAGCGTCAGGGGCGAGAGTCGGGCCGCGTGGAGGATTTCGTCGGAATAGGCGTTCCCGATGCCGCTGAAGAGATGGGGATCGGTGAGGGCCCGCTTGAGAGTGTGATTGGTCGCCGTCAGCCGGACTTGAAACGTCGGCAGATCGGTCGTGAAGAGGTCAAGCCCGCCGGGGCGATGCGGCCAGAGTCCCTCTTCTCCGGCGACAAGATAGAGCGAGGCGCGGCGTTGGGTGCCGGCTTCGGTGAAGGTGAGGTCGCCGGTGGAGAAGCCGAAGGTGGCCTGATCGATTTTGGATCGCCCTTTCCCGGCTGCCGACTTGGAAGCGATCGATTTCGTTCCGGCAAGGGGTCGCCAATGCAGCCGCCCGGCGATCATCAGATGCAGGACGAGGGCGAGTTCATCGTCGAGGTGGAGGACGAGCCGCTTTCCCAAACGACCGACCGCATGGACCCGCTTGCCATGGGCGGCTTCGAGCGGGGGGTCGAACGAGCGGACCAGGAACGGGTTGTGGAGAGTAATCCGATCGAGCGTCGCCCCAACGACCCGCTGTTGGAGGGCCTCTTGATAAACGACGATGTCGGGGAGTTCGGGCATCGGAGGTTCGTGGTCAGATGTCGGACGTCCGTCGTCCGAGGCATTCTGCCAGATTGGCAGGGCAGTATGGTTGCAGGGGACCGGAATTCGTCATCCTGACAGCGACCCGCAAGCTTGAATGATCCCTAAGATTTTGATGGAAGGCAACTTAGAGCGAACCGTTGAGTCTGGCGCGCAATTCGCATTGTTGTGATGTCACGGACTTCAATCCGCCACCAAGAGGATGCGCTCCATGGGCACTGGTGCCCGGGGGCAGGTGATTGTCGAGGAATCAGCATGGCGAAGAAAGCAGACAAGGCGTCGGTCGATCTCAAGCTCGTCCCCCTGGGGGATCGAGTCGTCATCAAGCGGGCCGCTTCGGAAAGCAAGACCGCCGGGGGGATCGTCCTGCCCGATTCGGCGACCGATAAGCCGCAACGAGGCGAAGTCCTCGCCGTCGGCGAAGGCCATGTCAAGAACACCGGCATGCACGTCCCGTTGACGGTGCAGCCGGGCAATCACGTAATCTTCAGTTCCTACGCCGGCGATGAATTCAAGGTCGGCGACGAGACGTACCTGCTCATGCGCGAGTCGGACATTCTCGCGATCTATGGCTGAGGCTGACTGTCCGTGGTCCGTTGTCCTTGGTCCGTGGCCCACACGACCAATCGCGACAACCATCACAGCGTGGGAAAACCCCCTTCGCTTTTCCGCCACGGACCACTGACAATGGACAACTGACACCCTCTCCCACCGGAGTCGATTTTTCATGGCCAAGATGCTCGCCTTTGATCAAGAAGCCCAGGAAGCGATGCGCCGGGGCGTGTCCAAGCTCGCGAAGACCGTTCGTGTGACCCTCGGGCCGCGCGGTCGCAACGTGATCATCGAGAAGAGCTTCGGCTCGCCGACCGTGACCAAGGACGGTGTGACCGTCGCCCGGGAAATCGAGCTCCCGGACAAGTTCGAGGACATGGGGGCCCGGATGGTCCGCGAAGTCGCGAGCAAGACCTCCGACATCGCCGGCGACGGGACCACCACCGCGACCGTGCTCGCGGAAGCGATCTACTGCGAAGGCCTGAAGGCCGTGGTCGCCGGGGTCAACCCGATTGACATGAAGCGGGGGATGGACAAGGCGGTCGAACTGATCACCGCCAAACTGAAGGCGATGTCGACCAAGTGCGACAAGAAGGACGCGATCGCCCAGGTCGGGACCGTCGCCGCGAATGGCGACACCGAGATCGGCAAGATCCTCGCCAACGCGATGGAACAAGTCGGCAAGGACGGGGTGATCACCGTCGAGGAAGGGAAGTCGCTCGAGACGAACTTCGAAGTCGTCGAGGGGATGCAATTCGACCGCGGCTATCTCTCGCCGTACTTCGTGACCGATCCGCAATCGATGGAGGCGGTCCTCGAAGACGCCTACATCCTGATCCACGAAAAGAAGATCAGCAACATCAAGGACCTGGTGCCGGTCCTCGAGAAGGTCGTCAACTCGGGCAAGCCGCTGCTGATCATCGCCGAGGAAGTCGAGGGGGAAGCCCTCGCGACGCTCGTGATCAACAAGCTCCGCGGGACGTTCAAGATCGCCGCCGTGAAGGCCCCCGGCTACGGCGACCGCCGCAAGGCGATGTTGCAAGACATCGCGATCATGGTCGGCGGGCAGGCGATCTTCGAAGATCTCGGGATCCAGCTCGAAAACGTTCAACTGTCGGACCTCGGCCGGGCCAAGCGGATCGTGATCGACAAGGACAACACGACGATCATCGAAGGGCTCGGCAAGTCGGCCGACATCAAGGCCCGAATCGAACAGATTCGCCGCGAAGTCGCCAACAGCACCAGCGACTACGATCGCGAGAAGCTTGAAGAGCGGATCGCGAAGCTGTCGGGCGGGGTCGCCCAGGTGAACGTCGGGGCGGCGACCGAAAGCGAAATGAAGGAGAAGAAGGCCCGCGTCGAGGACGCCCTGCACGCGACCCGCGCGGCGGTCGAGGAAGGGATTCTCCCCGGCGGCGGCGTCGCGCTGCTCCGGTCCTCGATGGGGATCAAGCCCGATGGGCTGAACGCCGACGAAGTGATCGGCTTCAACATCATCGTGCGGGCCTGCCGGGCTCCCTTGACGCAGATCGCCAACAACGCCGGCGTCGACGGCAGCGTGATCTGCGAAAAGGTCTCGAACCTGAAGGGGAACGAAGGGTACAACGCCGCGACCGGGGAATACGAAGACCTCGTCAAGGCGGGGATCATCGACCCAGCGAAGGTGACCCGCAGCGCGCTGCAGAACGCCGCGAGCGTGTCGACCCTGCTCCTCACCAGCGAAGCGCTGATCGCCGAGAAGCCGAAGGACGACAAGCCCGCCGCCGGCGGACACGATCACGACGACATGTACTAAGCCTCGTTTGCGGTCGTGATTCGAGCTCTTTATAGAAGCCCAGGGAATGTGTTCCCTGGGCTTCTTTCATTGCGGGACGGTATGCTCATCCGTGGTGATCGCGGGACGGCCCGAGACACCATGCGACCTTCGCGAGACCCCGCAACATGGCGCCCAAGGTGCATCCCTGGCAGTTAATTCGGTTGCTCGGCCCGTTCTGGGGGACCGTGGCCGTTTTGGTGCTGGTCGGATTTTCCGTCTGGCAGACCGGACGGCTTCCCGATTTCGGGGGTGGGGCGGCCGGTCCGAAAGAGCCGTCGCAAAAGTCGACCATCCCGAAGGGATCTACGGCTGCGACGGAGTCCACGCGCGAGAGAGCCCAAACGGAGGAATCGGCCGAGTCACCACCCCGTGGTGACTCCGAGGCGATCAGCTCGGTCGATGACGACGGTTCGACACATCCGAGGAAAAACCCCCGGCCCGCCCCTGCCCCGACGTCGTCGACCACCGCGTCGGCTCAACCCAATCTCCCTAAGAAAGGGGCCGCCGAGGCGCGGAAGTCGGCCGACAGTTCGGAAGCGTCGGGGTTCATCGTCCGGCAGGTGACCATCAAAGATCTCGACGGCGAAGTGGCCTACCAGGGGGATGTCGATCTGACCCCCACGCTCGAGCGGATTGAACGCGGGGAACGGCATCCGCATCGTAACGACGGGGGGACGTTCCGGAATCTCGAGGGTCGTCTGCCGCGCAAGCCGACCGGCTACTACAAAGAGTATGTCCATCCGACGCAGGGGCTCGATGGACCGGGGCCACAACGCGTGGTGCTGGGGGCGGAAGGGGAACTGTATTACACCCACGATCATTACCGCACTTTCAAGAAACTCCGCTGATGTCGGACCAAGACGGATTCCTGTTCGTGCCCGATGTCGCGACGTGGACGCCGCCGCCCGGGCTGGTGATCCGGATGTCGGCAAAGATCGATCGAAAACGGGCGCTCTTTGGGACGCTCAAGCGGCGACTCGGTCTGCCACGTCATTTTGGCTGGAACTGGGATGCGCTGAACGACGCGTTGCGTGATCTCTCTTGGCTGCCGGCGGGGACGAGTCAAGTCACGCTGCTGCATGACGGCGTTCCGTTCGGGGTAGGGTCGACGACGCTGCGGCGGATCTATCTCGAGTTGCTGGTGGGGTTGGCGAATGATCCGCCGGGGGAGGGGCCGCGGTGGGTGGTGGTGTTTCCCGAGGAGGCGCGTGAGGCGGTGGTGCGGGCGTTGCGGGAATCGGCGTGAGGCGCGTTCCCCTGCGGGTCGCGGCCAAACGGTGTGGCGCGCGGCTCGTGGTTTCGCGGCGCGGGGGGATTTGATTCAATGGCGCCCGTCGAGTGATCTACCAACCCCTGTGTTTCTCCTGGAGTGGACCTCATGCTGCATCGCGTGTTCGGGCTGCTGGTGGCGGCCGGCTGGCTGATCGCCCCCAACGCCTTCGCCGAGGACGGTTACCAATCGCTATTCGACGGGAAGACCCTGAAGAATTGGGACGGCAATCCCGACTTCTGGCGCGTCGAGGATGGCTGCATCACCGGCCAGACGACGGCCGAGAAGCCGACCAAGGGGAATACGTTCCTGATCTATCGCGGTGGGGAATTCGGCGATTTCGAGCTGCAACTCGACTACAAGATCGTCGGCGGCAACTCGGGGATTCAGTATCGCAGCTTCGAGGCCCCCAACGAGAAATGGGTGATCGGCGGGTATCAGGCCGACATCGATTCGGGCGACACCTTTTCGGGAATCAACTACGGCGAACGGTTCCGCGGAATCCTCGCCAATCGCGGCCAGAAGACGGTCGTGAAGAAGGGTGACGACGGGAAGGTGCAAGTCGAGGTGATCGGCGAAGTCGGGAAGTCGGCGGAAATCCAAGCGAAGATCAAGAAGGAAGACTGGAACAGCTACCACGTGATCGTGAAGGGATTCACGTGCGAGCATCGGATCAATGGCGTCGTGACGTCGATCTGCACCGACGAGCATCCCGATCGTCGGGCGACGGGGCTGCTCGCGCTGCAGCTCCATGCCGGTCCCCCGATGACGGTCCAATTCAAGAACATCCGGATCAAGCCGCTGACGGAAGGAAATGCCGCCGCGGGGAAGAAGCACGTGTTGCTGTTGGCGGGTCGACGGAGCCACGGGTTTGGGGCGCACGACCACACCGCAGGGTGCGCGCTGCTCGCGAAGCTGCTGAATGAATCGGGGCTGCCGATCACCGCCGAGATGCACGCCTTGGAGACGCAGGGTTGGCCGACGGCGGAGCAGTTCGCGAAGGCGGATAGCATCGTGATCTATGCGGACGGCGGCGGCGGACATCCGTTCAACGACCACATCGACGAATTGCGGCCGCTGTTCGCGAAGGGGACGGGGCTGGTCTGCATTCATTACGGCGTGGAGGTTCCGGTCGGGAAGTCGGGGGATGCGTTTCTCGATTGGACCGGGGGCTACTTCGAGGCCCATTACTCGGTCAACCCGCACTGGACCGCCGATTACAAGCAGCTGCCGACGCATCCGATCACGGCGGGGGTCGCCCCGTTCAAGATTCACGACGAATGGTATTACCACATGCGGTTTCGCGAACAGATGGCGGGAGTGACGCCGGTGCTGACCGATCTGCCGCCGCTGACGACGCTGGTGGAGGTCGACGCGGCGGGGAAACCGGTGATGATCGAGCAGGATGGGAAGAAGACGTACAAGCTCAGCCGCCCGGAGAACGCCCACAACAACAATCCGCACGCCCGGAAGGCGGTGATCGAAGACCAGGAACCGCAGCACATGGCGTGGGCGACGGAACGGCCGGGGGGCGGACGGGGCTTTGGCTGCTCGGGAGGGCACGTCCATTGGAACTGGGGGAACGACCAGTTCCGCAAGCTCTTTTTGAATGCCATCGTTTGGACGAGCGGGCTCGACGTCCCCGCCGACGGCGTCTCCGCGGGGGTGGTCACCGTCGACGACCTGCTGCGGCATCATGACGAAGAGATCCCCGCCGACTTCAACAAGGCGCGGATCGCGGCGATGCTGGCGGAATGGAACGGGAAGTAGACGAACTTCCAACCGGATTCACGTGTGCCACCGGCCCCGTCCGCGTGGTGAGAGTTGGGTCGACAGGCGAAAGACCACCGGCGAATCCAGTGGCACACAAGTCCGAATCATCGGTGAGGATGTGACAGTCAAGGACGACGTTGGTCGGAGACGGCATGCGTTACAAGATCACGCACCTCACCACGTATCATTACACCGAGACGGTGCCGATCTGTCATAACGAAATCCGACTGACCCCCCGTGACGGGCGCGGCCAGAACTGTCTGAGTCATCGGTTGCAGATCAAGCCCCGGCCGAATGCCCTGCTCCGACGGACCGACTATTTCGCCAATCCCTCGCATCACTTCTCGATCATGGAGGGGCATAAACGGCTCTTGGTGCGGGCCGTCAGTCGGGTCGACGTGCGGCCCCCGTCGTGGCCCGCTCCCGAATCGACGGCGTCATGGGAGCGCATCCGGGATGACGTGGCGGCGGCCGCCACGCCGCAAACGCTCGAGGCGCTGCAGTTCACCTTCGATTCGCCGGCGGTGACGATCCCCGCCGCCGCGCGGCCGTATGCGGAGGCCTCGTTTCCGCCGGGCCGTCCCATTCTCGCGGGGCTGTTGGACCTGACGGAGCGGATCCACCGCGACTTTCGTTACGACCCCCGCGCGACAACGGTGAGCACGCCGGTGGAGGAGGTCTTCGAGCTGAAACGCGGCGTCTGTCAGGACTTCGCCCATTTGGAGATCGCGGCGCTGCGGTCGCTGGGCTTGCCCGCGCGCTATGTCAGCGGGTACCTGCGGACGATTCCGCCACCGGGTCGTCCGCGGCTGGTGGGGGCCGATGCGTCCCATGCCTGGTTGTCGCTCTACTGCGGCGACGCGGGGTGGGTCGACGTCGATCCGACGAACAACTGTCTGGTGGGGATCGACCACATCACGGTGGCTTGGGGCCGCGATTACGGCGACGTCTGTCCGATCAAGGGGGTCTTCGTCGGCGGGGGGACGCATCGCATGACGGTCTCGGTCGATGTGCAACCCCTCGATCCCCCGCCGAAGACCAAAGGTTCCTGACCCCCCAAACGTTCCTGACCTTTCGGTGTCGTGCCGCGAATCATTGACCATCGCGAGGCGTCATGCCTTCCTCGGCGGAACAGTATCTGAAGCCCGACGTGATCCGCCGCGTGGCGCGGTTGGATCTGCGCGCGCGGTTCATCGTGGAGGGGTTCCTCAGCGGATTGCACGCCTCGCCGTTTCAGGGCTTTTCGGTCGAGTTCAGCGAGCACCGCCGCTACACGCAGGGGGATGATCCGAACGACATCGACTGGCTCGTGTACGCGAAGACCGACCGCTACTACATCAAGAAGTATCAGGCCGAGACGAACATCTCGGGGTACCTGCTGATGGACCTTTCGGCGAGCATGGCCTACACCTACCGCCAGGAGTTGACGAAGTTCGACTACGGCGTGTGTCTCGCGGCGGCCCTCAGCTACCTGATGATCCACCAGCAGGACCCGATCGGGCTGATCACGTTCGACACGCGGCTCCGCGCGAGCCTGGCTCCGAAGAGCAAGCGGACGCAGTTGGGGACGATCCTCGCGCTGTTGGCCCGCGCGCAGCCGGCGGGCGAGACCGATGTCGCGGGGAATCTGCGCCGCGTTGCCGCGATGATCCGGCACAAAAGCCTGATCATGCTGATTTCGGATTTGCTGTGCGACCAGCAGCCGGTCCTCGATTCGTTGGCGCTGCTGCGGTTCGCCGGGCACGACGTGATTTTGTTCCATGTGCTGGACGAAGCCGAGGTGGCGTTCCCGTTCCAGGGGCTGATCGATTTCCGCGACCCGGAGTCGGCAGCGTCGCTGGTCCTCGACGCGCCCGGCATCCGGGCCGACTATCTCGACGCGCTGCGCGAGTTGCGGGACCGTTATCGAACCGAATGTCGGAAGCTGGGGGTCGACTACGTCCCGCTCGACACCAGCCTGCCGTTCGATCGCGCACTGGTCGAGTACCTGTCGCAGCGGCAGGCGCGATTCTGATTTCTAGACCGCATGGGTTGCGGCGCTCCGCCCAACCTGACGTGAACGGAGAAACTTTTCGGCGGGGCCGGGAAATCTTGGCTTGGATTTATCTGTTCGGACGACTATTGTTCAAACACACGTTTCGAATCTCGGCAGCCCCCGCGTGCGGAATCAGGAGCCTGAATCATGGTGCAGTTGGCGGCGACTACGGACGTGATCGTGATTGGTGGCGGGCCTTCCGGCTCCACGGCGGCGACGCTGCTGGCCCAGCGTGGGCTGCGGGTGACCTTGCTGGAGCGGGAGCACTTTCCCCGCTTTCACATCGGCGAATCTCTGATTCCGCAGACGTATGACGTGCTGAAGCGGCTGAACATGCTCCCCAAGATGAAGGCGAGCCGTTTCATCAAGAAGTACAGCGTGCAGTTTGTCTCGGAGCGGGGGCGGTTGTCCGAACCGTTTTATTTCTGCGATCACCGCCCGCAGGAATCGTCACAGACGTGGCAGGTACGGCGGAGCGAGTTCGATCATCTGCTGCTCGAGAACGCGCGGGAACATGGTGTTCAGGTCCACGATGGGGCCCGCGTGCTGGATATGCAGATGGACGGGACGCGGGCCGTCGGCGTGCTGGTGCTCCTTGAGGGAGAAGATCAGCCGCGGGAACTCCGGGCGACAGTGGTCGTCGACGCGAGTGGCCAGCAATCGATGATGATCGGCAAACTCGGACTGCGGGAGTGGGATCCGGTGTTGAAGAAGGTGGCGGTCTGGACGTACTGGAAAGGGGCGTATCGGGACGTCGGCCGGGACGAAGGGGCCACGATCGTGATGCAGATTCAGGGGAAACAAGGCTGGTTCTGGTATATCCCGCTGCACGACGACATCGTTTCGGTGGGGGTTGTCGCGGGCAAGGACTATCTCTTCCCGCCGGGGGAATCCAAAGAATTCGAGGCGATTTATTTCGAGCAGGTCTCGAAGTGCCCGGGGTTGCAACCCCGGCTGGAGGGGGCGACCCGCTGCGACATTTTCAGGGCGCAGAAGGAGTATTCCTACCGGGCGACGCAAGCCGCCGGTGAAGGGTGGGTTCTGGTGGGCGATGCCTTCGGCTTCCTGGATCCGTTGTACTCCTCCGGCGTCCTGTTGGCGCTCAAATCGGGGCAAATGGCGGCGGACGCCATCGCCGACGGCTTCGACAAGGGGGACACCAGCGCGGCGCAGCTCGGGTGTTGGGAGGCCGACTACACCGCCGGGATGGATCGGATGCGACGGCTGGTCTGTGAGTTTTACGACGGGTTCAGCTTCGGCCGATTCATCCGTAAGCACCCGAATCTCAAGGGTTATGTCACCGACGTGCTGATCGGAGACATCTTCAAGGACGACATCGACGTGCTGTGGCCGTTGATGGACGAAATGCGCGCCGAAACCTCCGAGCAACTGGTTGGCGTGGAATGACGTATCCGCTCGCCACCACCTCCCTTCAAGCCGTAAGCGGCGATATTCGGCACGAGTATGGACGAGCGTGATGGACTCATCGTCGCCCACCGGGGATGAAGTAGCCTTCTCCGAGCCGCGGAATCTTGCCGTGTCGACAGGCTCGAAGGGGCGTCCGGGTCTGCGGGGATTGGCGGGCTACGCCGCCTTGTTGATCGGCGCCTTCGCGGTCTTTCTGGTGGTGCATCGGATCGGGGGCGGACTGACCGCTCCCCCGCCGCCGGCGGATGCGGTGGAGGTCGGTCGCGCGGTGGCGGGACGGGTGGATGTGGTGCTCCACGTGACCGCGACGCTGGCGGCCGTCATCGGCCTGGGGATGGTTCTCGGGCGGGTGATGCAATGGTGCGGCCAGCCGGCGGTCATCGGCGAAGTGCTGGCGGGAATCGTGTTGGGACCGTCGGTCTTGGGAGCGTGGGCTCCCGGTGGGATGGCGCTGCTGATCCCCCCGCCGACCGCCGATCCGCATGGGTTGGTGCCCGCCGCGCTGAAAGGGGTCGCCCAGCTGGGGGTGATCCTGTACATGTTTCTGGTCGGCCTGGAATTGAACGCCGGCCGGCTGCGGCGACACGCCCATGCGACCATCGCGGTGTCGCATGCGAGCATCGTCGCGCCGTTCGCGTTGGGGCTGATCCTGGCGATCGGGCTTTACCCGCGGTTTTCGCATGCCGGGGTCCCCTTCACCAGTTTCGCGTTGTTTCAGGGTGCGGCGATGGCGATCACCGCGTTCCCCGTCTTGGCGCGGATTCTCGCCGATCGCGGACTCGATCGGACCGACCTGGGGAGCGTCGCGTTAGGCTGCGCCGCGACCGATGACGTCTCGGCGTGGTGCCTGTTGGCGTTGGTCGTGGGGGTCGCCCAATCCGATCTGACAACGGCCTTCGTGGTGATCGCGGGGGCGGTGATGTTTATCGGTTTGATGTTCGCCGTGGTTCAGCCGCTGCTCGGCCGGTTCGTCGACGTCTGGGATCGCGGGACCGAGCCCCTGCCCCCCTCGGCGATTTCCGGAATTTTCCTGGCGATTTTGCTTGCGGCGCTCACGACCGAGGCGATCGGGATTCATGCCGTGTTCGGCGCGTTCCTGCTGGGAGCCGTCATCCCGCACGATGGGCGGATCGCCCGCGAGTTGACGTTACGGCTGAAAACGCCCGTCACGGTGTTGTTGCTGCCGGCCTTCTTCGCCTACACCGGCATGCGGACCGAGATCGGGTTGCTGAGCGGGTGGGAACCGTGGTTGTGGTGTGCGGCGATCATTCTGGTGGCGACGCTGGGCAAGTTCGGCGGAACGTTCGTGGCCGCGCGGCTGACGGGGATGTCGCCGCGGCAGGCTGCGGCGCTGGGGGCGCTGATGAACACCCGCGGGCTGATGGAGCTGATCGTCCTGAATCTGGGGCTCGATCTGGGGGTGATCAGTCCGACGCTGTTCGCGATGATGTTGGTGATGGCGCTGGTGACCACGGCGACGACCGCTCCGGTTCTGGCTTGGGTGCTCCCCGCGAACCCGGCGACCAATCGCTGAGCGGCGTGGCGGTCGGCCGGCATGAGTCCGCCCGGATCCCCCCGTCTCCCAGGCCGAAAAACGCTCTTTACGCTGCCGGGGGGTTGTGCCACACTTCCGCGCGAAATCCGCGGCGCAAGGTCGCGCGGCGGATGGTGTCGATGTTTCGGCAGGGATGCCCCGATGAGCGTGTCGGTTGTGGTGCCGGTCTACAACGAAGAACAGAACATCCCCCTGCTCCATGACGCGATCGCCAAAGTGCTGCGGCCGCTGGGTCGCGACTGGGAGTTGATCCTCGTCAACGACGGCTCGCGGGACGGTTCGGATCGGGCGCTGGCGGAGCTCGCCGCCCGCGATCCGCACGTGAAGGTCATCGAGTTCCGCAAGAACTACGGTCAAACGGCGGCGATGCAGGCGGGGATTCAAGCCGCCTCGTACGACGTCACCGTCCTGATGGATGGCGACCTGCAGAACGACCCGAACGACATTCCGATGATGCTCGCGAAGCTGGAAGAAGGGTACGACCTGGTCCACGGCTGGCGGAAGCATCGGCAGGATTCGTTCCTCGACCGCACGCTGCCGTCGCGGATCGCCAACTGGATCATCTCGCGCGTCACCAAGTTCCCCGTGCATGACCTGGGCTGCGCGCTGAAGGTGATTCGGACCGAAATCGCCCAAGAGCTGCAGCTCTACGGCGAGATGCATCGGTTCATCACCATCCTGGCCCATTGGCGCGGCGCGAAGTGCGTCGAGGTCGTCACGAATCATCATGCCCGGCGGTTCGGAAAATCGAACTACGGCCTGTCGCGGACCACGCGGGTGATTCTGGATCTGCTCACCGTGAAGTATCTGATTCACTATGCCGCCAGTCCGATGAAGCTGTTCGGGATGATCGGCCTATTATGCCTGGGCGTCGGCATGCTCTCGGGGGCGGGGACGTTGTGGATGAAGCTCGCGGGCGGAGTCGACATGACCGGCAACCCGCTGCTGCTGTTGACGTGTCTCTCGACGATGTTGTCGGCCCAGTTTCTGTTCCTGGGGATGCTGGGGGAACTCTGCTCGCGGATTTTCTTCGAGGTCCGCGGGATGCCGAACTATGCGATTCGATACACCTTGAATTTCGAGAGCCACACGGTGCCGGCGTTCGACGCGCAACGCCGCGCGGCGTAATGCATGGGTTGCCAACTCGTAGGGCAGGCTCCCGCCTGCCGTGCGTTCTACCCCAAGGCGTTCCATCCATACGGTGGCAAGCAGGGGCGGCAGGCGGGAGCCTGCTCTACCTGCTGAAAGACTCCGGAGAAGATGATCGGGGCGGTTGACATCCCGGCGCGCGGCATGGTTCCATAAACGATCTGCGATTCGACGTCCCCCCCTGATTGGCTTGCCTGATGTCTCCCCCGGTTCCATGGATGCGCTGGATCGTCGTCACCGCGCTGTTGGGTTGTCACCCTGCCGCGGTGCCGCGGACCGCGAAGTCGGTTGAGGCGCCGGCCGCGCCGCTGGAGACGCCGCTCAGCCCCGTCGAGTCGCGTTCGTGGCGGACCGTGGTTCGCTCGCAGGGGGGGTTAGTGGCCGATGAGGCGACGATCATCGGCGCGAAGGTGGCGGGGCGGGTGGCGACGGCCGAAGTCGACTTGGGGGATTTCGTCCGCGAAGGGGACGTCCTTGCGCGGCTGGAGGATGCCGACCTGAAACTCCTCGTCGCGCAGGCCGAAGCGCAGTTGGCACAGGCACGAGCCGGGGTCGGACTGACGGGTGACCAGAGCGAAGAGACGGTGCAGCGCGAGAATTCGCCGGTGGTGCGGCAGGAGCGGGCCGTTTGGGATGAGGCCAAAGCGAACCTGGCGCGACTGAAGTTGTTGGATGAACAAAAGGCGGCGACGCGGGCCGATCTGGAGGCCGCCGCGGCGCTCGTGGCGGTGAGCGAGGCGCGGTATGCGTCGTCGCTCAACGCGGTCGAAGAGAAGCTGGCGACGATCCGACTGCGTCGGGCGGAGTGGCAACTCGCGCGGGAGAACCTCGAACACGCCGTCATCCGCGCCCCGTTCGATGGCTTGATCCAGGCGCGACAAGCCGCCGCCGGATCGTACCTCCGTGTCGGCGATCCGGTGGTGACGTTGGTCCGCATCGATCCGCTGCGGTATCGGGGGACGGTTCCCGAACGACTGGCGCTTCAACTGCGCAACGGCCAGGAGGTCCGCGTCAAGCTGGATGGCGTTGCCGAACCGTTGGTGACGCGGGTGGCGCGGATCAGCCCCGCGCTCGATGAGCTGAGCCGCGCGCTGGTGTTCGAGGCGGACATTCCGAACGCCGACGGGCGGTTGCGTTCGGGGCTGTTCGCGGAGGCGGAGGTGGTGATCGACGCCGATTCTCCGGGGCTGGCGGTGCCGGCGACATCCGTCTTTGAATTCGCCGGCGTGCAGAAGGTCTGGCGGGTCCGGGAGGGGACGGCGATGGAGGTCGAAGTGACGACCGGCCGACGTGAGCCGGGTGTGATTGAAATCGTCGCGGGGCTGGAGGCGGGGGATCAGGTGATTCGCCGCGGCAGTGAAGGCCGCGCGGGACCGGTGGTCGCCGCGACCGAGCCGGAGCATGTGGGCGGGTCGTAGTGCTCCGTGAAGGCAAATTTTCGTGTGCCACTGGCTTCGCCACTGCGACTGAAATTGGGTGAATTGAGCGATCGCACTGGCAAAGCCAGTGGCACACAGTCAGCAGCCTACGGAACAACGCGATCGCTCACTGACGACCCGCAGGAAGAACGCTTATGCAATGGCTCGCGGAAGTTTGCGTCAAGCGGCCGGTCTTCGCGCTGATGCTGATCACCGCGCTGGTGGTGGCGGGGATCGTCTGCTATCCGCTGCTCGGGGTCGACCGGTTTCCGAACCTCGATCTGCCGACGATTTACGTCCGCACGGTCTATCCCGGGGCGGCCCCCGAAGAGGTGGAGTCCGAGGTCAGCCAGATCATCGAGGACGCCGTCGCGACCGTCGCGGGGATCGAGGAGCTGCGGAGCATCTCGAGCGAAAGCTCGTCCTTCGTCCTGGTGACGTTCGGGCTCGATCGCAACCTCGACGCGGCGGTGCAGGACGTGCGCGACGCCGTGGCGAGCGTGACCAATCGGCTGCCGCGCGGGCTCGATCCTCCGGTGGTCCAACAGCAGGATTTGGATTCCTCGCCGATCATGACGCTCGCCGTCTCCGGGCCCCGCTCGAGTCGCGAGCTGTACGTGCTGGCCGAGCGGTACGTCAAAAACGTGATCGAATCGGCCCCGGGCGTGGGGGAGGTGGGAATCACCGGGGCTTCCGACCGCGCGGTGCAGGTGAATCTCGACGCGAAACGGCTCGCCGCGCATCGGGTCTCGATCATGGACGTCCGCGAGGCGCTCGCGCGGCAGAACGCCGAGATTCCCGGCGGTCGCGTCGACGCCGGGTTCCGTGAGTTGACGTTACGGACGATGGGCCGGGTCGATCATGCCCGGTCGTTCCCCGACCTCGTCGTGTCGACGGTCAATGGGTCGACGGTGCGGCTCGGCGACTTGGGGGAAGTCGTCGACGGCACGAAGGAAGAACGCCGGATGGCCCGGCTGGATGGACAACCGGCGGTGGTGCTCTACGTCCAGCGGCAATCGGGGGCGAACACCGTCGAGACGATTCGCGCGGTGAAGGAACGGCTGCCGCGGTCGTCCGAGCTGTTGCCGCAAGACGTCTCGGTGACGCTGATTCAGGATCAATCGCGGTACATCGAAGCGGCGCTGCACGAGATTCAGGGTCACCTGATTTCAGGCAGCCTGCTCGCGACGATCACCGTGCTGATCTTCATGCGGAGTTGGCGGTCGACGATCATCGCGGCGATCGCGATTCCGACGTCGATCGTCGCGACGTTCGCCTTCATGAAGTTCTTCGGCTTCACCCTCAACAACGTCACGATGCTGGCGTTGGTGCTGATGGTGGGGGTGGTGATCGACGATGCGATCGTAGTCCTCGAGAACGTCTTCCGGTTCATCGAGGAAAAGGGCATGTCGCCGCACGACGCGGCGATCGAAGGGACCAAGGAAATCGGCCTCGCGGTCCTCGCCACCACGCTGTCGCTGGTGATCGTCTTCCTGCCCGTGTCGTTCTTGTCGAGCGTGACGGGCCGCATGCTGTACGAATTCGGCATCACCGCGACCGTGGCGATCATGATCTCGATGCTCGTGAGCTTCACCCTCACGCCGATGATGTGCGCGAAACTGCTGCGGCCCAACCAGGCGGCCGGAGGCAGCGGAGCCAATTCCCGTCGCGGGTTCTATCGCTACGTCGAAGCGGCTTATATGACCATTCTGGGCTGGTCGATGCGGCATCGGTTCGTCGTCTTGACGTTGTCGGTCGCCTGCATCGCCTCGAACGCCTGGCTCTACACGTGGGTCAAGCAGGACTACATCCCCACCAACGTCGATGAATCGGAATTCGAGGTCGGCGTCACCGCCAACGAAGGGACCAGCCTGATCGCGATGTCGAACCTGATGGCGACCGTCGAGACCCGGCTCAAGCAGGTCGACGGCGTCGAGCGGGTCCTTTCGACCGTCGGCACGCGTGGCAGCGGCGGCGTCAATCGCGGCGAAATCTACGTCCAGCTGCGGGAACTCACCACGCGGACGTTTTCCTTCGATCGCTTCTGGCGCGGACTCCGGCAAGGGGACCTCGACGCCGCCTGGGCCGGCAATTTCACGCAGCAACAGAAAATGACCGAGATTCGCCGGCTGCTGTCGACGTTGCCGGGGGCGCGCATTTCGGTCCGCAATTTGACCTCGCTGCGGCAAGGGGCCCCCGTCGATATCGACTATTCGATCACCGGCCCCAATGTGAACGACCTGGTCGACTTCAGCGAACGCCTACGCAAGAAGGTCGCCGAGATCCCCGGCATCGTCGATGTCGACACCACGTTGCGACTCGACAAGCCCGAACTCCTCGCGAAGCTCGATCGCGAACGGATGGCGTCGCTGGGGGTGACGGTGCAGGAGGTCGCCGACACGCTGCGGATCGCCGTCGGGGGGGATGACCGCGTCTCCCGTTATCGCGACCGCTCGGCCGATGACGCCTACGACGTCGAGCTGCGGCTGGTGGGAATCGACCGGGGGGATGTCGAATCGATCTCGCAGCTTTATGTTCGCGCCTACCCGGGACGGATCGCGCGCGCGGTCGACGGCGAAACGATGCGTTCCGCCAACGGCGCGGTCCTCACCCGGCTCGATAACCTCGTCACGTTCGAGGTCTCGGAGGATTACGCCCGGATCGACCGACTTGATCGTCAACGGATGGTCGCGGTGCGGGCCAACGTCGCGCCTGGGTACGCGCTCGGCGACCGAATCGCGGCGATTCAGCAAGTCACCGCGGAATTGGGCGTCCCGCCCGGCTTCTCGGCGCGCGTGCTCGGTCGCGGCCGCGAACTGGAGCGGACCCTCGACGAGTTCGTGTGGACCTTCGCGCTGTCGTTCGTCTTCATGTACATCGTCCTCGCCGCGCAGTACGAACATCTGATCCACCCGATCACGATCCTGCTGTCGCTGCCGCTCGCGGTGCCGTTCGGTCTGATCAGCCTTTATTGGGGAGGCGAGACGCTGAACCTTTATTCCGCGCTGGGAATCCTGGTCCTGTTCGGCGTGGTCAAGAAGGCGTCGATTCTGCAGATCGACCACACCAACCTCCTCAGGCAACACGGCATGGACCGGGAAACCGCGATCCTGGCCGCCAACCGCGACCGGCTGCGGCCGATCCTGATGACGACCATCTCGTTCGTCGCGGGCATGCTGCCGCTGCTGATCGCGACCGGCCCGGGAGCCGAGGAACGCCGTTCGATCGCGGTGCTAGCCTGCGGCGGCCAGACGCTGTCGCTGCTGCTGACGCTGATCGCGGTTCCCGTAATCTACTCGCTGCTCGACGACGTCGCCCGGCTATGGTCCTGGTCAACCCGGCGTGTCTTGTCGAAAACACCCACGACAAACCTGGTTCCCTAAACGATCTTCCGCGTCATTCCCGGGAAGACCCTTCAGGCACCCGTCCGGAGCACATCCCGCGGCCCCGGCACACTTCAAATCCACCGAGGGCACGCCTGTCTGCCCTCGAAAATCCTCGATCAGATCCGCTGCTGGACGTGCGTCTCGGACCTTGCCGGGTTAAGCCTCGGCGATGTGTCGTCAGTATCGCGCGCGGAGAGCGGGATGGTTTTTTGAACGACGTCCGCAGCGGGGGGG
>CAYRVS010000100.1:0-4419 GCA_964427725.1 uncultured Planctomycetaceae bacterium
GTCTGGGAGCATCCAGCTTGATCGACACGGCGGGCTGACGCCGCGCCGCTCTTTGATCGTGGGCGACGCCGCGCCGCTGCTTGATCGTGGGCGACGCCGCGCCGCTGCTTGATCGTGGGCGATCGCTCCCCCTAGCGGCGAATGATCGCGTCATCCGGCGGGACTTGGGAAAGCCGCTTCCCCGCCGGGGCGGTCGCGGTCGGACCGGTCCGCGTCGGGATCCCGGGACCACGATGGGGCACGAACATCGGCTTCGCCTCTTCGGTCGGCGCGCTCCCCGCTCCAGCATTGGCGGGCGGTGCATTGGGCTGGGCGGTTTCGCTGGGTGTGCCGTTTGTTCGAGACGACACGGGAATCCGCAGTTGCTGGCCGATCCGCAGATCGTTCGGGTTCCGCAGCAGATCGCGATTCGCTTCGTATAGCTCCTCGAACCGCGCGGCGCTGCCGAGATGTTCGGCGGCGATCGACGACAACGAATCGCCGCGACGCACGGTGTGAAACCGCTCGGGGCGCGGCGTCGACTCGGCGGGCAACACCGGCGTCGTGGTGCTGGTCAGCCGCGTCGTCGACCCTGTGGTCTCCCCCATGGCGATCGGTTCCGGGACCAGTCCACCGGGTTCCTCGACATGAGACTCGGAATGTTCATCGGTGGCGGGCTGGTCGGGTTGCGGCGCGAGATACGGGGCATGGGGTCGGCGCGAGATCTCTTGATCGAGCTCGCGAACCGATTTGAGTTCGGGCAGCTTCGCGGTCGTGACCGGTTCGTGGCGATAGAAGAAGGCCGCGACGGCGCCGATCAGCAGAATGCCCAGAGCCAGACCAATCTTCTGATCGCGGGTCATGGGTCGCTGCTCCCTGCCAAGGACGACATCAATTTCGTCGCGTTACGTCAGTGTATGCCTGGGGCTTGGCCCGTGGTCTCCATCCTCGGAGTCACAACGGGATCCGCACCGGCGGAGCCAGTGGCACAGACGGAATTCGCGGCATCCACCTACTGATCAACGGCCACACGGTGGCTATCGAGATGACCACGCGCGGCGCTACTCGTCGGGCATCGGCAGAAACCGCCGAAGACTGTCGCCGAATCCCGGTCCCTCAGGATGCGGATGGCTTAAGGCGTCGACTTCGCGGGTCATGACGAATGGCGCGACGTGATTCGGTGGGCGAAGGCCTCACCCGGCCATATATTGGCGTGCGTTGATGGGTCTGCGGCGTTGAGGCTCAAGGAGCGACAGCATGGCGTGGGAACGGATGAATCGTCGGGAGTGCCTGCAATCTGCGGCGGCGGGCCTGCTCGGAGCGGGTCTTGTCCCGGCACTCTCGTCCGTCGCGCACGGCGCGGCTCCCGCCCCGAAGACGGTGGCGGGGATCATCACGATCTACAACCCCGGTTCGCACGCCGACGTGATCCTGGGCAAGATCCTCGAAGGCTGGGAGCATGATCGCGGCCCCGGTCCGGCGCTCACGCTCAAGTCGCTCTATGTCGACCAGTTCCCGGACGACGATGTGGCTCGTGAGCTCGCCGCCAAGCATGGCGTCATGATCTATCCGACCATCGCCGAGGCCCTCACCTGTGGGACGTCGCAACTCGCGGTCGATGGCGTGATCAGCATCGGCGAGCATGGCGATTATCCGTGGAACGACCTTGGGCAGCACCTTTATCCGCGACGGCGGTTCTTCGCCGAGATCGCCGCCGTGATGGAACGCGCGGGTCGGACGGTGCCGGTCTTCAACGACAAACATCTCGGCCCGGCTTGGGACGACGCCGTGTGGATGTATGAACGGGCGAAGGCGGTGCGAATCCCGTTCATGGCCGGGTCGTCGTTGCCGCTGACGTTTCGCCAACCCGACCTCGTGATCCCGATGGGAACGGACATCACGGCGGCAGTAGGCGTCGGGTACGACGCCCTCGACATCTACGGCAGTCACGCGCTCGAGTGCTATCAGGCGGTGGTCGAACGCCGGCGCGGCGGCGAGACCGGCGTTCGGCGGGTGCAAGCGCTCCAAGGGGATCGGATGTGGGCGGCGATTGACGGCGGGGCGATCGATCGCGAATTGTTCCTTGCGGCATTCGAGGCGGTCCCCCATCGGAGTCTGATTGAGCTGCGGCGCGATCCACAAGCGGCGTTGTTTCTCTTCGACTATGTCGACGGGTTCCGCGGCGCGCTGGTCATGCTCGGCTCTTCAGGGCACCTGACGGGCCTCGCGGTTCGCATCAAGGGAGAAGCCCGGCCCCGCGCGACCCAATTCGAGGAACGTCCGGTCCCGCGGTATCCCCATTTCGCCTACCTGCTCAAGGGGGTCGAGCGGATGATTCACACGGGCCGGCCGACTTATCCGGTTGAACGAACGTTGCTTACCAGCGGAATCCTCGACCGCGCGCTGGTTTCCCTGTCCCGCGATCAGACGGTGCTCGAGACCCCCGAATTGAAGATCGCCTATCAGCCGTCGAGCTATCCCCACGCCCCAAGACCGAATTTGCTCGCCGACCCGACCCAACCGTGGGAATCGTAGGATGCCCAGGGAAGGCCATCCCGGGGTATCTGGGCCGAGCGTTGTCGAGCACGCAACTTGGGATGGTCAACTTCCTCGGCTCCGGGTACAACCTTGCCCCAAGGTCGACTTCGTCGCACCCAAGGGGCCGGAAGGATTCCGGAAATGGACCGTCTTGAGGGGGTGTCGGCTGCCGTGCTGGAGCCTACGACCTCCATGCCGTTGCCGTCGCGCGACGCTCTGACGCCGACATGGACACCGCCGGCCGCCAAACCCGGGGTCTTTCTTCTTGCCGGCGGCGGGACCGGGGGGCATCTCTTCCCCGGCGTGGCGCTTGCCGAGCGAATCCATGAACGCTGGCCCGTCGCGCGGACGCTGTTCGTCGGCAGCGATCGGCCCATCGAACAGCGGATCGTCTCGGCGCAACGCCTCGAACATCGCACCCTCTCGACCACCAGCTTCGGGCACTTCCGTCGGCGGCCCGACCAGTTCCTCTGGCGGAATTGGCAAGCCCTGCGTGACGCGGCCACTTTGCTTCAAGCGCTGCGGCCGGAAGTCGTCTTTGGGCTGGGAGGCTTCGCCAGCGCGCCGGTCGTCTGGGCCGCGTATCGCGCGGGGGTGCCGGTGATGCTATTGGAACAGAACGCGATTCCGGGGAAGGCGACCTGTTGGCTGTCGCGATTCGCGCGGGTCGTCTGCACAACCTTCGCGGAAAGTCACGACTGGTTGCCCCGCCAGATTCCGACGCTCGTTTGTGGAAACCCGGTCCGGCGGGCGATCAGCGACTTGGCGCGCGAGCCGCTGCCCGATCACTCCGGACCCGGAACGATCCTCGTCTTGGGGGGCAGTCTGGGGGCCGATGGACTCAATACGGCGATGATGGATTTGGTCCGTCGGCATCCCGAACTGCGGGCTTGGAACATCGTCCATCAGACCGGACCGCGGCAACGCGACTCGGTCCGACATACCTACACCGAGCTGGGACAGCCGGCCGTCGTCGCCGACTTTCTCGATGACCTCGTCCCGCATTATCGCGCGGCGACGATCGTCATCTCCCGCGCGGGAGCGACCACCCTCGCGGAATTAGCCTGTGTCGGCCGGCCGGTGATTCTGGTGCCGTTTCCGCACGCCGCCGACAATCATCAGCAGGCGAATGCGGCCGCGTTCGCCCAACAAGACGCCGCGGTGGTGGTCCCGCAAGCTGCGGCGAGTCCACAAACCGCCGAGGGGTTATGGCGCGCGATGTCCCCCTTGTTGCACGATGTCGCTCGTCGCCGGGCGATGTCGGCGGCGATTCGGGAGCTGGCTCATCCGGACGCGGCGGATCGGATTTTGGAGTTGATCGCGGGGGTCGCGAAATAAAAAGAGCCGAGGGGATGTGACCCCTCGGCTTCCGGTGTGATCTTTTCGAGCGATCGCGGTTACTTCATGAAGAAGTCGGTCGGGCCGCGGAAGGTGTAGTAGGGGTACTGCACCATGCCGGCCGGGGCCCCGTACTGCGGGTAGACGAGGTTGTTCGGCCACTTGTACTCGTAGGTGGTGTAGTGCTTGGGCCCGCCGTACTTCGGGCCTTTGTCTTTGCCGTGCGGGGGGCAACTGGGGTCGCCGTAACCGCCGCCGGCGTCGCCGTAGGTGTAGATCTTGTTGTGACGGGTGCTGTAGTAGCCATCCGGACCGGAGTAATAGCCCCCTTCGTACCCGAAATTGTTGTCGTGGTAGGAATTGACCGCCTTGAAGTCTTGCTTGCTGTGCTTCTTGTACTCGCCATAGCCGGGAGCCGACCCGATCAGCGGGCCGTTGACTTCGGCCATCACCGGGGCCGGACCGGGGTTCTGACCACGAATCGTGACGACGCCCGGTTCGGCGGCGAAGGGCGAGGCACCGAGACCAGCCACGACGGCCCAGCTCCAACAGACGATGCGGTTG
>CAYRVS010000100.1:4429-18435 GCA_964427725.1 uncultured Planctomycetaceae bacterium
GTTCATAACCGAGTCCTCTCCACAACCGGTACGGATCACGGGCCGGGCCCCGTCACGGATTATCCTCTGCCGTTACAGACGGTATCGGCGCTTCACGCGGCACAACACGAACGAATCCTATGATCTTCCCGATCGTTGCCGTCAGAATTCCTCCCCGCCGTTGCAGAATCGCTCCAGCCCCGTTAAAGTCCCAAGACGCCCATGTTCGCGGCGAAGCTTTCGACGTAAGTCGTTGGCGGATCGTTGCTTGTAGATACCTGTCGCCACGGAGGGGACCGGCGTGTTCATTGCGGCCTCGACTCACTGTTTCGGCGCGCAGCCGTTCGCGGAGACGTGTGTTCAACTCGTCGACCTCGAATACGACAAGATCGAGCTCTGGCTCGACGACGACGTCAGCCCGCTGCGTCCGTCCGAGCTCGCCGCCAACCCCGAGAAATTTCTCACCACCTACAAGGAACTGACCCGGCTGACGACGATCGCCTTCCACTGCGAACGCGATCCCGGCACCGAGGTCTTCGAGGGACTCTGCCGGCTCGGCAAGGTGATGCGCGTCACCCAGATCACGCTCCCCGCCGGGCAACTGGGAACACCCTTCAACGAAGAGATCGATCGCCTGCGGACTCGATTGGTGACCGCCAACGCGGCGGGGATGCGGCTCTCCCTCAAGACGCAGAACGGCCACCTCACCGAAGATCCGCAGACGGCCGCCGAGCTGTGTCAGGCCGTTCCGGGCTTGGGACTGACGCTCGACATCAGCCATTATCTGTGCGGCAAGTACGCGCACCAGAACTTCGACCAGCTTTACAAGTACGTCTATCACGCCCACTTGCGCGATACCTCGGCGACCGCGTTGCAGGTGCCCGTCGGCTTGGGCACGGTCGACTACGCCCGGATGATCGCCCAGCTCAAGCGGTACCACTACAACCGCGTCCTGTCGGTCGAGATTCTCCCCGAACTCCTCGGCGACCTCGACCGCGGCCTCGAGCTCCGCAAGATCCGGATGCTGCTGGAAACGCTGCTGTAGTGGTCGCGAGTAGGGAATAGGGAGTAGCGAATAGCCAGAAAGACCGACCATCGATTTCACTCTCTGGCTATTCCCTACTCCCTATTCGCTATTCGCTTTCCCTCCCACCCGCTCCATCACATGCCGGATGATCACCGGCAGGAAGACCGCCGTCGAGGTGTGGTCGCCCCACAGGCGGATGTGGTGATCGTCGGGGATGTTTCCGGCGGCTTTGAGCGCGAGCGCGTTCGCGAGCGGTACGACCCGGTCTTGCTCCGCGGAATAGAGCCACGTCGTCGCGGGATCGATCCGTGACGCGAGGCGCGTCGGTTCGATCACTTCCAGCAGTTCGGTCAGCTTTTCTCCGGTATACCCGGCGCGGGCCAACCGCTCCCGCAGTTCGGCGGCTTCTTTCTCGCCTTTTAACACCAGGCTGACGAGGTCGCCCCCCGCGAGCATGATGAAGACGGAATCAAAGCCGCGATCGACCCCCGCGACCGTTGCCGCGACGAATCCTCCCAAGCTCGTCCCCTGCAGCGAAATCTTGTCGACGCGGGTCTGGGGAAAGGCCGCGACGACGTCCCGCGCGCGGCGGACATCGGCGATCGCCTGCCGCATCGCCACCAAAAACCCTTCGCCCGTGGGCCGCGTCCCTTCCCGTCGCCTGAGTCCATACGACGGGAGCTGAATCAGGAAGCTCTCGGCTCCGTGGGCCGCGAAGGCCCGCGCGAAGAGCTTCCCGACCGGCATCGCCGACCCCGATTCATGCACCACCACAATCGCCGGGCGGGGTTGATCCGGTTCTTCCGCGGGGCGGACCGCGCGGTACCACATCAAGGCGACCCGGTCATTGATCGGATCCCCCGTGTCGATCGGCGAAGGAAAGCGGATCGCCACCGGTTCGTCGGGTTCGACCGCCGGTTCCCAAGTCGCCGCGAATTCCGTCGGCGTCCACCGCAGTCCCGCCAAAGCGGTCCCAACGTCGCCCTCCACGGCGGAGGTCTCGAGGGTGTCGCGGACGGTGAAGGAGTGCTCGGCCGCCGCGCTCGCCAACGTCAGCAGCAGGCTGAGCGGGAGCCACCAGAGTCCCAGAAACATCAAGGTCGACGCAATCCGCGGCCCTCTCGCCATCCGGCGGCTGATCAGAGTTCCCGGGATCGCGCGATACGGCACGATGTTCACTGGTCGCAGCCTCGTTTTGTGCCTCTGTGAAGGAAAGAAGCCCCGTGGGGTCCGCCACCATGCATAATGGCGTGGTCATGTCCGCTCGCGAACGCCGGGATGCCTGCCGCGTCATTCGATACGACGATACGCCTCTCCTTGTCGGAATTCCAGGAGTTTACCGCTGATGCCTCGATTGTGTTCGATTCGTCTTGTCCGTCACTTGGCCGGCCTGAGTCTGTTGGCGATTCTGGTGCTCCCCGCCGCCGCGTTCGCCGTCGACAACCCCGTCTGCAACTGCGCCGGTACGAAGCTGACCGGCCCCATTCCCGATCCGGGGATTCCGTTGAGCGGCGAAGTGCAGACCCTGCGGGTTCCCGCGGGCGAGCCGATTCCGACCGTCATTGGGGGAACCCCGACGGACCCGAACGAGTTCGTCAACGTCGCCAAACTGTTGATTCAGTCGACCGCCTTAAACGGCACGGCCCTTTGCTCGGGAACGTTGATCGATGAGGAATGGGTCCTCACCGCCGCCCATTGCGTCACCAACAGCAGCAACGGCAACCTGCTGCCGAACCTGCAAGTCAGCGTGGAATTCAGCAACGGCGTCACCCGCAACGCGGTCCTGGCCGTCAAGCATCCGACCTACGTCGGATTTGTGTCGTCGCCGCAGACCGGCAGTATCGTCGGCGACATCTGCCTGCTGAAGCTGCAAACCCCCGTCAACAGCATCACACCGGCGGAGATTCAAACCTCCGCCCCGTTCGTCGGTCAGGAAGTGACCCTCGTCGGTTTCGGGAACACCGGCACGCCGCGCGGCGGCCAGCAGAACGGGACCTCGGGCGTCAAGCGGGTCGGCACCCAGATGATCGATCAGGTCACCGTCGAGCAGACCCGGTGGAATTTCCAGCGGCCGGAAACGCAAAGCATCGCTCAGGGCGACTCCGGCGGCCCGCAACTCAACGATTCGTTGGCGATCGTCTCGCTGGCGAGTGGTCTCTCCAAACCGACTTTCGCCCCGCTCGCCGGTTGGCGGAACACCGTCTTCAACACCCGCGCCGACAAGTACTTCAACTGGATCCAGGTGACCATCGCCGCCAATTCATCGCCGGCGAAGACCGTGGACCCGACCACCAATCTGGTTCCCGACATGCTGACGGGCCTCAAGAGCAACCCCTTCCTGGCTCCCGCGCTCTCCCGGATCGCGGTGACCAAACGCGTGCCGTAAGCGTACGGCGGATCACGAGTCGACGGACGAGTTTCGGCCGGTGGAGAGCGCGGAAGCCGGAATCGATCGACCGCGGGCATGACGGCTCCGGGCGGCAGCGATTGCCGTTCGGGGCCGTGGATTTTTCGGGAACCTCAAGTTCCCGGATGAGCGGGTCTTCACACGTCTTGACACTCTCCGCCGCGCTCCCTAGAGTCCCACGTGCGGTTAAGTCGGAAACCGAGGCTCAAGCCGCCGGTTCACCACGACTTACCACGAAACACGGTGGCGGAGCGCCCGGTGGTCAGGACGACCCCGCGATCCGTTGCATGAGCACTCGGTGGCGAAGGGAGTCGCGTGATGACCGTGTCTGTTTCGATGCTGCCCGCCGCGGATGAGCCGGTCCCCTTCATCGATCTGACGGCCCAATACCAGTCGATCGCCGCGGAAGTGCTCCCCGCCGTCGAGAAGGTCCTCACCGAGCAGAAATTCATTCTGGGCGACGAAGTCGCCGAACTGGAACACGAAGTCGCCGCCTACTGCGACGCCCGCTTCGCGATCGGCTGCAACTCGGGCACCGACGCCTTGATCCTTGCGTTCCAGGCGCTCGGCATCGGAGCCGGGGACGAGGTCATCACGACGCCCTTCTCATTCTTCGCGACGGCGAGCGCGATCGTCCGCGCGGGGGCGACGCCGGTCTTCGTCGATATCGAACCCGACACTTACAACCTCGATCCCGAGCAGCTCGAAGACGCCATCACGCCGCGGACCAAGGCGATTCTGCCGGTCCATCTGTATGGCCAATGCACCGACATGGAGGCCGTCTGGCGGATCGCGACGCAGCACGGGCTCGCGATCGTCGAGGATGCCTGTCAGGCGATCGGGGCCGAGTATCGCGGCCGCCGTGCCGGCGTGCTGGGGGCCATCGGGTGCTTCAGTTTCTTCCCGACCAAGAACCTCGGCGGCGCGGGGGACGGCGGGATGATGACCACCGACGACGCCGAGCTGGCCAAGAAGCTTCGACGGCTCCGCGTCCACGGCGACGTCGGCGGTTATGAGCATGTCGAGGTCGGGATGAACAGCCGGCTCGACGCGCTCCAGGCCGCCGTCCTGCGGATCAAGCTGCGGCACCTCGACGAATGGACCGTCGCCCGGCAGCAGAACGCAAAACATTACGCCGAGCTGTTCCGGCAACAGGGCTGCCTGAGCGAAGTGATTCTGCCGAAGGTGCTGCCGAACACGCGGCATGTCTACAACCAGTACTGCGTCCGGTTCCGACACGGACTGCGTGATGACGTGATGCAGTCGCTGAAGGACAAGAAGGTCGGCTGCGCGGTCTATTACCCGAAACCGCTCCACCTGCAGACGTGTTTCCAGTCGTTGGGATATCGCGCGGGGCAGTTCCCCGTCGCGGAGGCCGCGGCGAAGGAAATCCTGGCGCTGCCGATCTATCCCGAGTTGCCCGTCGCCCATCAGGAAAAGGTGGTGACGTCGATTCGGGCCGCCCTCGATGCCGTGTCGCGGCAAGGTTCGCAGGCGATCCGTCGCGCGGCGTAAGCCCCGGCCTACGCCCCCTCAGGCAACCGCAGCATCATGGCCGCACCGTACGATCCCCACTCCTGGACGAGTCATCTGTTTGACATCCGGGGGTCGATGGTCAAGGAGATCCTCGGGCGGGTTTTGCTGTGCGTGATCTGGTCGGCGGCGGTCGTCATCGTTCACGAACTCGCCCTGATCACGCCGACGTGGCTGGAGATCCCGGAGACCGGGCATGCCCTGGTCGGCGGGGCGCTGTCGTTGCTGCTGGTGTTTCGCACCAATTCGAGCTACGACCGCTTCTGGGAAGGGCGCAAGCTGTGGGGCGGGATCGTCAACGAGACGCGGAATCTGGTGCGGCTCGCGTCGGTCGTCTGCGGACCGACCTCGCAACACACACGTGAGATCGTGCTGTGGACCATCGCGTATCCGTATGCGGCGATGGAACGGCTGCGCGGCGCGATCGGGTTGGGACCGGTGCAGGCCGAACTCCCTTCCGAGGAAGTCCGGCGGGTCTTGGCGGCGAAGCATGTGCCGCTCGCCGTCGCCGCGCGGATCTCGACGCTGCTGAACGAGGCGCGTTTGGCGGGCCGACTGGGAGAGTACCAGCAGATGCAGGTCGATCAGAACCTGCAACAACTTATCGGCTACATCGGCGCGTGCGAGCGGATTCGCAGCACCCCCTTGCCGTACGCCTATGCCGTCCATCTGCGGCGGGCGCTGATTCTGTACTGTTTCACGCTCCCGTTCGCCTTGGTGGCGCGGTTCGGTTGGGATGCGATCCCGGCGACGTTTCTGATCGCCTACATCTTCTTCGGCATCGAAGAGATCGGGGTCGAGATCGAAGATCCGTTCGGCGTCGACGAGAACGATTTGCCCCTCGAATCGATTTGCCAGGGGATCGAAGCCGTCCTCCGCGATTACGTTCCTTCCACGACATCCCCCTCATAGCCCCCGGCGAGTCGCCGGGGGCCGGATGTCGGCCGGCACCGTTCGCGGATCGAGATCAAAAAAACGCCCCCCGCGACTCGCGGGGGGCTACGAGGGGTTCCACGCGCGCGGTGACGAATCATTCGTCCGTGTGACGCAGGACCACGTAGCGCTTGCCGTCGGCGTTGCGCAGGTGCAGGACCACGCCGTCCTTCAGCGAGAGCTCCTTGAGCGCGGCGTCAACGTCATCCGGCGTCTTGACCGGCGTATTGCCGACGCGCTCGATCAAGTCCCCCGCCGCGATGCCGGCGGCGGCGGCGAGGCCCCCGTCCGCGACATCGGTCACGATCACCCCTTGCGCGTTCGCCAAGCCGAACTGCCGGGCGAGATTCGGCGTGATCCCTTCCAGCTTGAGCCCGAGCTCGTTGAATCCGTCGACCGGCTTTGCCGAGAGGCTCGGCCCTTCGGTCGCGGCGGCGAGCTGCGTCGGCATTTCTTCGATCGTGACGTTGAGCTCCGTCGCGTTTCCGTCCCGCAAGACTTCCAACGGGTAGGTCGCGCCGATCTTCAGCCGTTCGACGATTCCCTGCAACGAACCCGTGTCGGTGACGGTCTGGCCGTCGAGTTTGCGGATGACGTCGCCCGGTTCCAGCCCCGCCTTGTCCGCGGGGGAGTCGGGCATCACCTTGCGGACGATCGCCCCTTCGCCGACCTTCACCTTGAACTGCTTGGCGGTCGCGGCGTCGACCGGGGCGATGTGCGTCCCCAGGAACCCGCGTTTCACCGTGCCGCTACTGGCGAGTTGATCGCCCACCCAACTCGCGATGTGGGTTGGGATGGCGAAGCCGATGCCGTCGTACCCGCCGCTCGCGGAAGCGATCGCGGTGTTGATCCCGATGACTTCACCGTTCAAGTTGACCAGCGGTCCGCCGCTGTTGCCGGGGTTGATCGCCGCGTCGGTCTGCAGGAAGTCCTCCCGATCGGCGATGCCGCGACGGCGGCTGGTGCCGCTGATGATCCCCTGCGTGACGGTCGATTCGAGCCCGAACGGCGCGCCGAACGCGAGGACCCAATCGCCGACCCGCATCCCGCGGCTGTCCCCCAGTTTGATCGCCTGGAGCGGTCCCGCGTCCTTGATTCGGAGGATCGCCACGTCGGTCCGCGGGTCGGTCTTGATGTCGGTGGCGACGAATTCCCGACCGTCGTGCAGCCGGACCTTCACCTCGTCCGCGCCGTCGACGACGTGATTGTTCGTCATGATCACGCCCGAGGGATCGATGATGAACCCGGAGCCGGCCCCTTGGCGACGGGGGCTCATCCCGCGGCGCGGATTGTTGAAGAACTCCTCGAACCGCGGATCGTTGCGGAAGAACTCCCGGAACGGAAAGCTTTCGTCGTCGAACGGGTTCTGGCCCCGCGGCATTTGGCCCTGCGGCAACTGCCGGGGCTTGGTCAGCGTCTCGATGGAGACGATGCTGGGGATCGTTTCGGCGGCGACCTGTCGGAAGACCGTCGACAGTTCCTGGGCGTCGCGCACCGTGGGAACGGCGCGGGCTTCCTGACGTGAACCGAAGGTCGCGACCACGGCGACGACCGCCGCGCCGACCACCACTCCCAGACTCCATGAGCGCATGGTATGCATGGACATGTGCAACTCCTTGAATATTTCGGTGGGAGCCCGACGGGTGCTCCATCCGCCGGGCGAACAGGCGGGGTGGGTCGCCGCACACGGGGTGTGAGCGACGAGTTGTCTATCCTACGCGGCGGCGGCGGCGAGTGTTGGGAAAGTTCGCCGAGTCCGGCTGGCTGACGTGGTTGTCAGCGACCCGCCGCCGTCAACCAGGCTTCGGTTCGTGAGACGGCGCGATCGGGCTCGGCGGCGCGCAGGGCGGCGAGATGATTCGCGAGGAAGGTCAGATCCTCCGGCGTGTCAACGTCGTACCAGGGAGGGAGGAGTGCCAGGCTCGCCGACATCGCGGTGACCGCTTCGACCGTTCGCCGCAAGGTCTCGTTCGTGCTCCACGGGACTGAGCGTAGCCAGCCGGGGACTTGGCGACGGACGCCGATCAGGTAGTACCCGCCGTCGGTGGCGGGGCCGAGGACGACGTCGTGATCCTCCAGCGTCTCAAAGGCTTGCTCGATGGAGTCTCGCGGGAGGGTGGGGCTGTCGCTGCCGATGAGGATCGCGCGGACGGTGTAGGGCGGCCCGCGTGACAAGGCCTCGTCGAAGAACGCTTCGATGCGGACATCGAGCGGTCCGGCGGGTTGGGGCCAAAGGTGGTAGCCGAGGCCTATGGGTCCCGTTTCGGAGATGTCGCCGGCGAGGACCGACGGGATGTCACCCGTCGGCTTCCGGGTCATTATGCCAGCGGATTCCGTTTCGGGGACGACATCGGCGGGTAAGCCCGCGAAGTAGGTCCGAGTGTCGGGATCGTCGGGGGTGTAGCCGATGATCCTGGCGTCGCAGGCATCGCGGAAGCGGTCGAGGAGATCGTGCAGGAACGCCTCGTAGAGCGTGGCGGCGTTCGCGGGGCCTAGCTCGGCGGCGAGGCGGGTCTTCACCTGCCCCGGGACGGGGCGTTTCGCGAAGAGGCCGAAGACGCGCATGGGAGGGCCGTTTCACGGGATGCCCAGGGAAGGCCTTCCCTGGGCATCCGGAAAAATCGCTCCTTAGATGTTCCGCCAGACCTGGGCCTTCGCCGAGTCGAGGACGGCGTCACAGACCTTTTGGGTCTCGAGCGCGTCGCGGAAGGTCGGGCCGGTCGATTCCCCCTTCGCGACCCCTTCGAGGAAGTCGGCGACCTGATGGACGAAGGTGTGTTCGTAGCCGATCTGCAGGCCGGGCACCCACCATTGCTTCATGTAGGGATGATCGCCGTCGGTGACGTGGATCGACCGCCAGCCGCGCAGCGAGCCCTGATCGCGATGGTCGAACCATTGCAGACGATGGAGATCATGCAGGTCCCACTTGATCGAGGCGTGTTCGCCGTTGATCTCGAACGTGTACAGGGCCTTGTGACCGCGGGCGTACCGGGTCGACTCGAACAGCCCGAGCGAGCCGTTCGAGAAGCGGCAGAGGAACGCGCAGGCGTCGTCGATGCCGACCTTCTCGACCTTGCCGGTGAGGGTGTGCATCCGCTCCTTGACGAAGGTTTCGGTCATGGCGTTGACGGTGGTGATTCCGCCGTTGAGCCAGAGCGCGGTGTCGATGCAGTGGGCGAGCAGGTCGCCGGTGACCCCCGAACCGGCGGCGGCGGCGTCCAGCCGCCAGAGGGCCGTCCCCCCTTGCGGGAGATCGGACGAGATCGTCCAGTCCTGCAGGAAGTTGGCCCGATAATGGAAGATCCGTCCGAGTTTCCCTTCGTCGATCAGTTGTTTCGCGAAGGTGACCGCCGGGACGCGGCGGTAGTTGTACCAGACGGTGTTGAGGACCTTCGCCTGTTCCACCGCGGCGACCATCGCCTCCCCCTCGGCGACGTTCATCGACAGGGGCTTTTCGCAGAGAATCATCTTGCCGTTCGCGGCGGCGGCGAGGGCGATCTCCTTGTGCAGATTGTTCGGCGTGCAGATGTCGACGGCGTCGATGTCCTTCCGCTCGACCAGCTTCCGCCAATCGGTCTCGATCGACTCATAGCCCCACTGGTTGGCGAACCCCTGCACCTTGGCGGCGTCGCGGGCGCAGACCGCCTTGAGGACCGGGCGATATTCCAGGTCGAAGAAGTTGGGGACGCGCCGGTAGGCGTTCGAGTGGGTGCGGCCCATGAAACCATAGCCCACGAGACCGATTCGCAAATCTTTCGCCATCGCCGGGGGTTCCTTCACGCTGCGGAGGTGCGTTGGGGAGAGGGGAATATGCTGGTTCGCAGTTTATCGCCGCGATTCGCGGGGGACCACAAAACCGATGGAAATCGTGTGATCGCCAAGAGCGGGGGGACGTCAGTCCCCCCGGTGATTGATTGGGATTGTGAAATGGCATCACCGTGGGGACTCACGTCCCCCCGCTCTTGTCACGGCAGCGGGGGTTGCAGGCCCGGGAAGCCGCCGGGGATCGCGGTCGCATCGGGGGTCGTCACCGCCCCTTTCAGTTTGACCAGTTTCTCGCGGCCTTGCCGCAGATCCTCGAAGCTCCCCGCCGAGATCACGTAGTACCAATCGGCGAAGCGGGCGTTGAGCTCCTTCAGCAGCTTCTGGCCCGCGTCGACCTTCTCCTGGAAGGCCTTCTGGTCGGTTTCGTACTTCTGCTTCGCCGACTCGAACCCGGCCTTCGCCGTGTCGTAGTTCGCCTTCGCCTGATAATACGCGGCCCACGGTCCGACGTTTTGCGTCACCAGCGCGTCGGCGGCGGCGGCTTCGTCGGTGGTCGGTTCGGGCACATCGGCGGGCTTCGTCGGCTCCACGGGTTCGGTCGGTTCGACCGGCTTGTTGGGAATCAACGATTCATCGAACTGCACGGTCACGAAGAGGTAGCGGCTCTTGGCGAGCCCCTCGGCTTTGGGCGCTTCCTTGGCGGGGTCGGCCGGCTGCTCGGCTCCCTCGGCGGGTTTCTCGGCGGAGGCGGAATCCTTCGCGAAACCGAATTCGATTTCCTCTTCGGTCCCCGAAAAGACATCGCCGAAGTGGAGCACGTACATCAACCCCTGATCGGTCTTGGCGATGACCTCCCCTTCCTTCGAGACGAGCTGCCGCGTCCCGTCTTCCGATTCCGCGAACAGGAAGCCCTTCGAGGCCAGATCGAACGCGATCGCCTGATCGAGCTGCAAGCCCTCTCCGAGCTTAAGGTCGCGCGAGAGCTTCACCGGCTTCGGCCGCACGCCGACGATTTTCATGTCGTCGAGGCCGCTGACCAGTTTGCGGACTTCGTCCTGATTGGTCTCCTCCTTCGTCTCGTCGATCCCTTCGAGTTTCCACGGATCGGACGATTTCGGTCGGGTCAGGCTGCTTTTGTCGCGGCCGATGATCCGCCCGCGATCGGTGTCGATCGAGTAGTTGTCGATTTCGATCCCGGTCAGCTTCCATCCGTCGAGCTTCAGCAGGTCGGGTTCGATCCAGTCGGCGAACTTGGTCGAGAGGTCGAGTTGAATCTTCGCGGTGTAGGTGGCGTTCTCGTCGGGGCGGCGAATGTAGTAGAAGCCGTCGCGATTGGGGACCTGCTTGCCGATGATGTAATCGGCGATGGTGTTCCCGCCGGCATCCTTGAGCGTGATCCGCTGGCCCCGCTTGAGCGAATCGGACTTTTCATCGAGGGGATCGACAACCTCGAAATCGGGATGCTCGGTCGGCCGTTGCCCCGCGAGGTTCTCTCGCTTGAGGCCGATGATGCTCGCGGCGCACTTCGAGAGGCGGTCTTTGCCGTCGGCGGGGTAGTTGTGCCGCGACGGAATCCGCCACAGGCCGTCCTTGAATTCGATGCCGAAGAGTCGCGCTTCGGCGGTCGCGGCGTCGTAGGCGATCACCTGCAGCGTCTTGGCGTCTTCGGGGTTCTGGAACTCGGGATAGAACTCCTTCCCGACTTCGCTGAAGGCGGCGGGGGCTTTCCGCTCCGACGGCGCGCCGAACAGGGCGACCACCAGCGACGCGGCGGCGATCCCCACGAACGTCAATGTGCGTTGCATTTCGGTCATGATGGCGGAACCTTGCGGACGGTCTGTGACGTGGTTGGCGGGCGATTTTCAGGTGGTGCGAAGCAGCGACGGTCGGCGCGTCGAGGTCGGGTCTTTTCCGCCGAGAGACGCGCGGGATCCGTGATCCCCCGGGGCGTCACGCCCCCTTGTCGCGCCGACGCGCGGGCGGCACTTCGCGTTGTTCGTTTTGCAGGCGACGGAACCAGACGATCAGTCCCAACACGAGCGCCGGGATCGGGGGAATGATCGTCGCCATTGCGAAGTATCGATTCTCGATCTCGCGGACCTGCCGTTCGGTCCGGGCCTTGATTTCGTCGATCTCGCGTTCCTTCTTCTGCTGAATGTCGGCTTCGGCGACCTCGACCCGCCGCTGCTCTTCGGCCTGCGCCATCGAGAGCTGCTGGAACTTCGCAAGCTCGTCGAGATTTTCGTCCTTCTGGATCTTCTCGACCTTCTCCTTGAAGCTGGCCTTCGCCTTGTCGAGTTCGGCGTCGGCGGCCTCCGCCGCCTTCTGCCGCTGGGTCGCGCTCTCCTTGACGAACTGGGCGGTCGCCTGTTCGACGGCGGTGAGCGTGCGGTGCTTCGGGCGACGTTTCCGCAGCCCGATGTAGGCCTGATCGCCGGCGAGGAAGTCGACCGAGTTGAGCACGAAATTGACGTTGTCGAGATCAAGCCCGTACATCCGCCGTTCCCGGACCATGAAAAACCAATCCGAGATCAGGTCGGTGTCGGCGACGTAGACGACGTTGATCTTGTCCCCCTGGGCTTTCTCGTCCGACTTGATGTAGGCCGCGCAGACGTGCGCCAGGTCATCGATCGGGCGGATCGGGTCCTCCTTGACGTCGACGCCGCCGAACATCCCGGGTTGGACGAAGTCGTCCCAATCGAGGAGGCCGGAATCGACGTCGGTCCGCAGCAAGGGTTCGAAGATGAGGTTGCTCCCTTCGCGAGGCTTGATGGTTCCCGCGAAAAAGAGAAGCAATTCCTGGAGGCCGCTGGTGATGTCGTTCTGCTCGTTGAACGCGACCTTGCCGCCGACCTTGGGGCTGATCGCGACCATCTCGGGCCGGACGACGTCGGCGAATTCGGGGTGCAGCAGGCGGATCGCGTCGGACCAGACGATCTGGTCGTAGATCCATTGAATGCCCAACTTGTCGACCAGCGAGGTGGCCATCCCGCCGTCGGCCTTGGGTTCCGGGGGCATCCCCCCCCCCATCATGCCGCCCCCTTGGCGCGGCTTCGGTTGCTTGGGGGCCATGCCGGGATTGAAGGCGGGGAACGGGTCGTCGAAGATCAGCGTCGGCTTCCCTTGCCGCACGTAATCGACGAAGTTCGTCATGTGCTCGGGACTGAGCGACGACGGCAGGACCGCGACCAGCACATCGAATTTCGAGCCGTCGATCGGCGTCGCGGGCGAGACCGTTTCGACGTCGTACTGCTTCTTGAGTTCGCTGACGATCCGCCATTCCGGGCTGCTGCGGAACGAGGTCATGTCAAACCCGCCGTTGATCTTGGCGTCGGTTTCGAGGATCCCGATCTTGCGGCGTTTCTCGTTGGCGACGGTCCGGACCGACCGGGTGAGTTCGTACTCGATCGGGATCGCGGTGTCGAAGAAGGGAATGACGACTTCGTTGGCCCCGCTGTTGATCACCGCGCCGAGATAGATGTCGTCGACCTGGACGCGTCCGCCCCGTTCGGATTGAACCTTGCGGACTTCGATGCCGTACTTGCGGGCCTCTTCGGCTTCCGGGCTGAAGGGGTCGACCGAGACGACGCGGACGCTGACGCGGCCCTTGCCGCGCGACTCGTACTGGCTGAGCATCCCGAGGAGCATCGTTTTGACGGGGACGTAGTCGCGGGGGACATCGCGGCTGACGAAGGCCTGAACCGTGACGGGGCGTTCGGCGGGAAGATTCGCGAGGAGTTCGGTCGTGGTGCCGGTGAGGGTGTAGAGTCGTTCGCCGGTGAGGTCGGGTTGCCAGCGGACATTGGCGAGGACGGCGTTGGCGCTGATCAGGATCAGGGCGAGGGACGCGGCGCGGACCACATACTGCCAGCCCATCGGGGTCTGGTGTTTCCCGCCGGACCAATGGCGTTGGCCGATCAGGACGAGATTGATGTAGAGCATCAGGACACAGAACGAGACGAAGTAGAAGAGCGACGTCAGCGGGAAGAAGCCGCGGCCGAACTGCTGGAAGTGGTAGGGGAGGCTGAGCTGCTCGAACAACCGATCATGCCCGAGCAGGTTGCTGATCGCGACCGGCATCGGCAGCCAGCCGACGTAGACCGGCACGGAGCAGAGCGCGGCGGCGAGGACGAACGCCACCGTGCTGCTGTTCGTCAGGAACGAGGCCACGAGCCCCGCGCTGAGGAGCGCGCAGCCACAGAGCCAGTAACCAAGATAGGTCGCGGTGATCAGCCCCCAATCGGGGTCGCCGATGAACTCCAGCACCAGGCACTGGGTCAACGAAAAGAGGAGCACCACGGTATAGACCGCGACGTGGCGACCGGCGACGCGGTGCGGACGATCAAGACGCCGGGGGTGACC
>CAYRVS010000101.1:0-18411 GCA_964427725.1 uncultured Planctomycetaceae bacterium
GAGCGGGGGGACGTCAGTCCCCTCGGTGATTATGTCGGTCGTGTTCGATGACCATCACCGGGGGGACTGACGTCCCCCCGCTCATCGCCACAACAGCATATCCTCAGTTCGACGGGTGGCCCGGCCGCAAACGGCCGGGTCGCGCAGCGACAAGACGCCGCACCTGCCGCGTGGTTGTCACGAACGTGATTCTACACGCGGACCAGCCTGTCGACACGAAGCCTTGTCATGACATCGACCCGTTTGGCGAAAGCCTCTTGTGCCTGCGGCACCCGGCCTGAAGGCCGGGCCACCCTCCGGTGACGATGTTGTGCCATGCCACCGGGGGGACTCACGTTCCCCCGCTCATCGCTACGACAGCATGTCCTTAGTTCGCCGAGGGCAACACTGCGGCGGGGTCGGGCGAGTTGGCGCGCTCCAGCAGCTCGCGGGTTTTTCGCTGGCTTTCCTTCGTATGCACCACCAACTGATCGCGGTAGCCCCGGAACGGGCGGACCAGCAGCCGATCCAGCACCGATCGCCGCGCCGACCATTCGGGCTCCGTGAACCCGGCGGTGGTCGCGAGGGTCGCCAACGTGTCGAGGGCCCGCTCCACCGACAATAAGCTCCGTTCGATCTCCTGCAGGGTCACCTTCGCCGACTTCTGCGGCCGCGCCTGCCGGACTTCCCAACGCCCTCGAAGCGTTTGCAACAGGCTGTTGAGTTGATCGAACCGATCCCGCTCGCTCACCGCGGCCCCGGGGTCTTTGACGAGATGATCGATCGCCGCGAGGACGTTCCGCACCGAGGCATCCCCCGTCGGGGCATAGTAAATGACATGCAACCGGTGGGCCGATTCCCGCAACGGCGCGGCGGCATGCCGTTGGTACAGGTCGGCCAATTCCTGATGGGCGAACAACGTCAGCATCGGGTCATATGGTTCAAGCTGCGCTTCAATCGCGCCGAGTTGAGCCGCCGTCGGCACATCGGCCTGCACGGCGGCCCCCAAGGCCTCGAAGTAGGCCTTGCGGCGGCGATCCTCGGGATGCCAGCGGCTCTCGCTGGTCTTGGTGACCGCCGGGACGCCGTACACCGCCGTCCGGGGGCGATCCTTCAACTGCTCGCGCAGCTCTTTGCGATATTCCCACCAGTAGGTGTCGGGAAACTGTCGGATCAATTGGTCGCGACTGGCCAGTTCCGACAGCCGCCGCAAGAGCGCCGGGTCATCCCCTTCGGGCCCGATCCATTCGAGCAACCGACCGCGACGAGTCGTGTTCTTCACGACCGCCAGCGGGCTCGGCGGCATTGCGACCAGCGGGAAAGCGGGCTCACTGGAGCGCGGTTGTCCCAGGAGGTTCGCCGTCTCCTGCAGTTTCGGGGCCCACCGCAACAGCTCGCGCGGCGCGAAGTAACCCAACCACGCCCGACCCGCCGATTGGGGCGACATCCGCAATTCCGCCGCAGCCTCGGCGAGCGCCGCGCGATCATATGCGGGCAGATTCAGCACGAGCGACCAATCCCACCCGCAGCGGGACAAAATCTCGGCGACATGCGGCAGTTCCAACCGTCGCGGCAAATCGGCGGGAACCAGCGCCGCCGGGTCGTGCGCCCCCAGCAGCAGATATTCCCCGGCCGAAACTTCTAGGCACAACGACGCCGGAAACGCCTCCGCAAGAGAGGTCGCCGCCGTCAGCAACGGCCGCGGCCCGAAATCAACCGCCGAAATCCGCTGACAGAAGACCCCCGTGGGGGTCAATCTTGCGGCGGCCCGGGCGTAGAACTCGACCGTCAGCGACGACACACTCTGGGGCAAGGCGGCGGGGGGCGGAGCCGACGTGATGACGTCGAACCGCTCGTGATGCGGCAGGGTCAGCCAGGAGGCGGGGAGATCGAGATGCCGGCATCGCTCGTCGGCGAAGGGGTCGAACCCGCTCCGTTGGGCGAGTTCGCCACGGATCAAGCCGACGAGGGCCGGGTCATCCTCGCAGCAGACGACCTCGGAAATCGGAAAGGCGAGCGCCGCCTGCAACGGCGCGCCGCTTCCCGCCCCGAGCACCAACACCCGCGCGGGATGATCGACCAACGACAACGGCAGAATGCTCGACATGACATCGGCGGGATACTGCGGCGACCACGCGGGCTGGATCGACAACGCCCCGCGCGGAATCCCCTGACAGCGGACATGGATCTCGCCCCCCCGCATCCCCCACACGGTCCAGCGCCCTTCGGGGCCGGCAACCTGCGTGATGGGGCGAATGTCATCAAGTTGGGTCAGCAGTTCGTGGGGCCATTCGGTCCGCGCCGCGATGAGTGCAGGCGTCGAATAGAGGAGTTTCACCGCCGTCGTCACCGGCCAGGCATACGGGACCACGCCCAGCGCCACGACGAACGCCCCCGCCGGAAACGCAAACCGTGTCCACGTCCCAACGCGCGATTCGGCGGACCTCCGCCACGAGTCGCGCACCGCCAACATCAGGGTGACGAAGCCCAGTCCCCCCAACCGCGGCACCGGGTCGGACCACCAGGCTTGACTCAGTTCCGCGAGACACCACCCACCCAGCGCGGGGAGCGTCCAAAGCAGAAACGAGCGACTATGTCCCACGCGGCGGGCTTCCCCACCCCACCAGACCGCGACCGGCCCCACCAACGCGGCCAGCAGCCCCCACCGCGCGGTCTCCAACCAGATGGGGACCACCAGCCGACTTGTGAGGGCCAAACTCGTTTCGATCAAGGCCGCCGACAAACACCATGGAATCACCGCCGCCCATAACAAACCGACGCCCCGACTCAGCCGGGGCGCGCGATTCCATCCTGAGAGCCCCATCCCCAGCGACCAACCAAGCGCGAGCACGGCCGCCGCTCCCGACCACAAGGGAAGCGACATCGGCACCACTTCGGTCATCAATGACCACGCCCCCTGCCCCACCCCGCCCGCGACGAGCCCGTAGCCCAGGAGTTCCCACGACGCAGGCTGTGAAGTCGTCGTCGGTTGGCTCGTGGGATTCGCAGCTTGGATCGGCGGTGGGCACACGACCGCCCACACCGCGAAACCCATCAGCGCGATCCAGGTCGGAACCACGACGCCCCATGTGGGAGCGAACCCCAGTCCCAACACGACCAAGCCGAACCCGACCCCAAGGGCGAAGGAGATGGACTGCGTCGAAGCCGGCCGCCCCGTCATCTCGGACGCGGCGGCGAAGGTCCGCGCCCAGCGGGTTCCCAAGGCGACGGGAATCGTCGCCGCCAGCACCCCGAACACGATACCGGCGAAGACTTTCGACGCGGGATGCTCCCAAGTCGACAGGGGCAACCACGTCAGCCCATCCAGCATTAGGCTCAGGTAGGTCGGCCAGAGTCCGAGAACCGCCGCGAAGAGGAGCACCTGACCAAGGGGGGAGCCGGCGGTTCCCTGCCGGGTCAACCGCGCGCCCCAAGGAAGGCCAAGCAAGAACGCCAGCGACCAACCCCACCGCACGCCGTAACCGACATCGAGTGTGGCGACCATTTGCGTGAGGACCGCCAGCCCGAACCATGCGAGCAGGCCCCCCGCCAGACACGCGGTGAACGCGGGACGACGGAGCGCCCCGGTCTGTTGGAAGACCCACACCCCGGCGGCCCCGAAACGTCGACCAAGGACGGTAACCGTCGCGCGCATGGCATCCCTGCCTTGTCTCGGTGAAGTTCCCCCGAACATCCCTCGGGAAACGGTAGGTTGTACCGGAACACGTCGCCAACCGGCAAGAGGGGCTGATGCGAAATGGTGATCAAACGTCGCGTACTTGGGTGGCGGTCATCGCTGAAAAAGTCACTCAAGGTTGACCCGGACGCCCGACCAGGCGTCCGGGTCAACCTTCGACCGCAGCTTGTCATCGAGATCGACCGAAGCTTGTCATCGAGATCGACCGATTGCAGCGAAAGTCACGCCAACAGCCGGGGGAAGAGTGGCGCGAAGAGCGCGGAGCATCGGATGGGGGGATTCACGCCGCACAGCGGCGACGGTGACGGCTCCTGGTTTGAGCGTCTGCGCCGCGGGATCCGCCTGCCCAGCGTTGCCGCGGACCCGCGCATGGCCGTGATGCAGTCCCGTCATGAGGACGCTGCGCGACGGCGCGCAGACCGTCGCCCCCGCCTAGTCATGCGTGAATCGCAGGCCTTCACGCGCCATGCGATCAAGGTCCTGCGTTTGGATCACCTGTTGACCGTGGCAGCCCAGGTCGACATATCTCAAATCATCCGCGATGATGAGGCCGATGTTGGGCCGATCGTGCTCGTCCGCATGGCGATCAGGGCCAAGCATCGCGAGGCAGACGACCGCGACGACGGGTCACAGGATTGATCGCTTTATGGCGTGTTCTTCGCGGGGCGCGTGGGGATTTCGTTGACCGTGTAAAAAGCGTGGCGATGCAGCAGAGACTCTTCGTCGCGGGACCGCAAGGCCGCGAGATCGAGTTCGTACACAAAGCCCGGTCGCAGGCGATCCAGCGTCAGTCTCGCCGAGCGTCCGTCCTCGGCCAACGCGACGTCTTGCACGGCGGGTTGATGCCGCTCGATCTCGGGTCCGCCATAACCGGCGTGATAGGGATGCGTGAACGCGGAGAGCGCATACGACTTCGGATCTTCGCCGGTCACCGGCTCCACGGGTTTGGTGAACGTGACCAGGAAACCGTCCGGCTCAATCGTGACGCGGAGGATCTCGAAGGGCATCTTGCCCGACCATTCGACCCGTTCCAGGGCGAACGGCTTGATGCCGCGGACCGGCCAGCCGCGATTCGTCCCTCCGCAGAGCAGCTTGCCGCTGGGCGTGAATTCGACATTGAGAATCCCGGTCGATAACCCTTCCCGGAACGGATAGCACGCCCCTTGCCAGACGCCGTTCACTTGTTCGGTCGTCGCCCGCAGGAGGATCGACTGGGTGTAGTCCCCCAGGAAGAGTTGGTTCTCGAACGGCCCGAAGCGCCCCTGGGTGTCGTCCACGTGGAACCCGGTGATCGACCGGCCCATTCGGAGGTACGGGAAGATGACTGCGTACGGGGTCAGTTGCGGGATTCGCGTTTTCTCGGTGGCGATCCGCGAGCCGGACGTCGGTTGCTCGGGGACTGGGCCGAGTTCCGGCGCATACCGATACCAGGGAAAGCTCGCGGGGTGCCCGTGAAAGCTTCCCGGCGAGACGGCTTTCAAGCTGCAGGAACAGTTCCACGGTCCCTGACTCTCGATGTAAAACAAGGCCCCGTGCTCATCGTGGCCGATGCCCCCCGGACTCCGCAGGCCGCTGGCGAACGCCGTCGTGGTCCCATCCGCCGCGATCCGCATGAGGAACCCGCGGTTCAGCGCATGCGAGTAATACGACTCCGACAGCCCAAGCGCCACGTACTGATTCCCCGCGGCGTCCAGCTTCGAACCAAAAGCATATTCGTGGTAGTTCGCGTAGCCCCAGGCATCGGAAATGGTCTCGAATCGATCGGCCCGGCCATCGCCGTTGGTGTCGCCGACCCGCGTCACTTCACAACTTTGCGTGACCCGCAAGGCGTCGTCCCGCCACGTTAATCCGAAGATTTCGTCCAGCCCCGTCGCGAAGCGCTGAAACGTCGGCGCGGGCTTGGCGGCGTCGACGCCGTCGAGGAAATAGATCTCGCCGTGCCGCGTCCCCACGGCGATCCGCCGATCGGGCAGCACCGCGAATGCCCCGGCTTCAAGGACGGTTTCCCGGGGCAACGGAAGGTTGACGATCGGATAATACTCGCGCTCGCGCTCCTCGGTTCCCCAGCGTTCCCCCACCTCTTCGGCGCGCAAGGCCCCGAGCGCCGACAAGCTGATCGGCAAGACGAAGCACCAGAGTCGCCACGGGTTACTGAGACAGCGGTTCATGCAGGAACTCCAACCGGGATTGGCCTGGGGACAGCTTTAGCCGCAGCAGCAACTCCGACCGCGGGGGTTCGCCCGGCAGTGATCGCAGCGTCGTTTCGACCGAGGGAATCGTCAGCCGTAACCGGCCGCCGCGGTAGACCCGCTCCGACTCTTGCTCGATTTCCCCCACCAACGCGCGGAACCAGATCGTTTGTGGCGACGGCGCATGCAGCGTCATCACGCGCCGAAGTTGCGGTGACTCCGTGGTGCCCGTCGCGACCGATCGATCGTCGATCGCGATCGAACCGCTGCGATAGCGGAACGTGGGGACCATCGCCTCGTCCAACTGATACCCGCGGAATTGATAGCCGACGTTCTTCGGATAGAGCGGGTCGGGGTTCGTCTTGGCCTCCTTGGTGATCACGGGCAGCAGGGGCCATGGAGCATTCTCATCGACGAGGCGCGCGAACGAGACATCCTGAGCCAGCGTGATCGGTTCACTCGCGGGATGAAAATCGCCGGAACCCTGGCCGCTCCAATTCACGCTGATGAATTCCCCTGGCCAGATCGCCGACAGTGTGCCCGTTTCGGCGTTGAAGGCGTAATTGAGTCGTTCCGGCAGCCCCACGGCGATGCCGCGATAGCCGGCGACCCGACTCCGTCCACGATGCGTAAGAGTTTCATGAGCGACCACCAGCTTCGTGTTGACCGGTCGCAGGCCGGAGGGATCGGCCGCCGAGGTTCCCAGCGACAGGTAATACCAGATTGCCTCGATCTGCCGGTCGGTGTCGCCATCGAGAATGGTCTTGAACGAGGCCACGCCATTGGGCCAGCCGGTTGGCATGACGGTTCGCGGACGAAACGCCCCGGGATCACGCAAGTACCGGTGGAACCAGCCCGGTTGCAGTCGTGGCGCGCTCGTCAGCAGATCGATCCCCTGATTCGTAGGGGCCGCCTTCCCGTTGAAGTTGTGACAGGCGATGCAATTCAGCCCCTTGTCGCCGAGCAACTCCCGTCCCGCGGCCCGCATTCGTTTCTCACGTTCACGCTCGGCGTCATCGCGACTTTCCGGATCGGGGAGTCGCATCTCCGGCCCCTCCAACACATCCAGGCGAGCAAAGGCCGGCGGCAAGTGCGCCAGGTTGGCGGTGCCATATTGCGGCATCCGCGTGGCCATGTAATGCCGGACGCTTTCGCCATCGAACAGGACTTTGAGCATCCAGGCCGGTTGCAGTTTGGCCCCGATCAACGTGAGCGGCGGCGGGATGCGGCCGTCGTCCCCGAGTTTGAGTTCGCTGCCGACGAAAAACGGATCGTGGGCGGCATGGACGCCTCCGTAGTCGTCGCGCACATGACAGGCGAGGCAACGGAACGCCGTCAGCGTTTTGGCCACGAGATCCTGGTCCGTCTCGGCAACGGGCTCGGCACGCAGGGCGGCCGTGATCGCCCGGCGCTGCGCGTCTTCGAGCGGAAATCGGGGACCACGATCACCGGTCGCCGACAGACATCCGCGGGAGAGATCGTCGGTCTTCAACGCCCCGGCCTGCGGTAAGGCCGTCATGCCCGGAAGCGCGTGACACGCCGCGCAGTTCAACGCCTGAAAATGCTTCCAACCTTGCTCCACCAGGTCGGCACGGGGCTCGAGGGGGGGCATGGACGGCGGCGGATCACCCAGCAGATAGCCCGCGATCGCACGCGACTCCGCGAGCGTCAGCTGCATGTCGGGCATCCGTCCGGAGGGTCGGACCTTGAGTGGTTGAAACAGAAACTCCCCGAGCGAGGTCACACCGTATTTGGCGGCGATATGACCGAGCGGCACCGCCGTCGGCTGCACATCCCGCTTCGCCGCCACGGCCGGGTCTTCGTCTTCTTCGTCGTTGCGTCGCGGTGGCTTCGGCGCATCAACGGGCGTTTCCCTGGGACCATGACACGCCACACACCCGACCGTATGAAACAGCGTCCGCCCCTGATCACGTTCGCTTGGTTCGACGGACCCCGTCGCGTACTTGGTGTTTGACCGCGCGATGAGAAAATGCGTCAACGCCTCAGCGATCCGGTCACGTTCGTCGTCCGGTCGCGACGCCAGCAGATCGGGCATCGTTGTCCCGGGATGAACCACGGACGGCGCGGCCAGATATCGCCGCAGATACTCGGGCGCGATTCGTCCCCCGACGTTGGACAGATCGGGAGCGGTCTTCTCCGGCAACGATCCCGATGGCAACCCCGCATGACACGCCGCGCACCGCAGCTCGGCGAGCAACACCGCGCCGACCTGCGCCTGCGTCAGGGGATGATGACCCGGCCATGCCGGATCGCCGCTCGCCGCGACCACCGTGGTGACCAACCAGATCCCCACCAGTCCACCCGCCGTCAACCGGAAGAACCGACCAGCGGCGTCATCCCGCTGCCCCCTGACCGCCGCCGTTCGATGAGTTCGCATGGTGTGCTTTAATCAGGAGAGCCGACAGGTGACCGCCGCGACACCGTCCCGTACTTACGGAACCGGCGCGCCAGAGGGATTCTTTCGGCCGGTGATCACGAGGCTGCGTCTGGAGATCGTGAGGATGAAGGCGACCACGGCCGAAGCCGTCACGCGGGCGTCGGGGCCGTATCCGGCGTTGTCGCGATTCGGTTGATAGTAGAAGCTGCCGTCGCCGCAATGCGCCAGCGTGAACCACCAACGATTGGCGTCCATCAACTTGCGGAAGCTGTCGGGATCGATGTTCGCGGCGAGCGCGGTGTAGCCCATCCCCATCAGAGGGGATCCGTGCGTGTCGGGGAAGCTTTGCGGATGCAAGCCGATCACTTTCGCGTGCGATCGCGCGCGCTCGCGGTAGCTCGGGTCGGGGTAAGGACAGAGATGGTGCGCGATCCCCGCGGCCCCGGTTCGCCCCATGTCGGCCCAACCGTCCTGCGGGCCGCCGAGTTGGTCGCCATACCATACGTAACCGTTCTCGCCGGTCCCGCGCTTGAGGAACGCGTACGCGGCGTCGTGGCGCGGGCGATCGATCGTGATGCCGCAGCGATGCATGAGCGCATACGCCAAGGCTCCCTGTCCCGTGAGCATGGCGATGGGACCATAGCCTTCAAAGCCGGGATTATGGCCCCAACCGCCGTGCGCGTCCCGCGGCCCTTTCGGGAAGGAATCCGGATGTGATTGCTTCGCTTTGGGATTGATCTGCGACATTCGCAGATATTGCCCGTTCGCGAGGTGGTCGTGGACTTCCTGTAACTCGGGCAGGATCCATTTCTCGCCGGTCGCCAGGTGATACTCGCTGAGCACGATCGCGGCGCTCATATAGGTCCAGTTCATCAAGTCGCCATAACGCCGATCGTTCGGACGAGTCTCGCGCGCGTGCCATCGCATGTGGCGTTCCAGGGCCGGGCGGTACCTGGTCTCACCGCTGGACAACAGCGCCAAGGGCGCGAATGTGTTGTCGACCGCATCGCCGAACGAGCCGTCCTCCCGCTGATGCGCGACGAGGTACGGCAGCAGCTCCGCGAGGATTTTCTCCGACTTGGGACAATCGGCCGGAAACGTCGCCGCATAAACGCCATACTTCCGGCCGATGTCGAGCGTCACTTGTCGCGTTTCCTCGCCACGCCGGATGATCAGACCGAGCCGCCCCGCGCCGGCGGTCCCTTGACACGTCTCCAACGCATCCGCCAGTTCGGCGACCGGACCGTCGGCCCCGAAGACCTGTTCCCCGTATCCGTTGCGGTGCGGCTGTTGGAACATCCGCCCTCCCGCGCCGATGATCAGGTCGCCGACCTCCACCAGCCCATCGCCCGGTGACCGCGGAAAGACGTATTGAATCAGCAACGCCTTCGGCTGATCCGCCACGAGCCGCGCGCGCAGACCGGTCAGACCGAGGTTGTAGAACCACCCGGGGACCTCGGCATCCGGTCCGGCCTCCACGCGCTGATTCCATGGGCTATCGTTGTCGTGATAGTGAACCTGCGCAGGCAGCGGGGTGGTGAACCCCAGACAGATGGCACACGTCGCAAGCAACTTGATTCCGCAAGAAAGCATTGCGGCGACCTCTCGAATGTCATGGTTCTCGGAACCTACGGGGATGGCTTATGCTCATCTCGGCGATGAAACCGGCAGATGATCGTGCAGGTAGTTGGTTAGCAACGCGTAAAAATGGGGGACCGTGTTGCGGCCTTCGTCGATGGCGTGCGAGCGGGCCGGGTAAGGCATCACGGTGAACCGTTTGTGATGCGCGATCAACTCGTTGATCAGCAGCTCGGTTCCCTGATAGTGCCCGTTGTCGTCACCGGTCCCATGCACGAGCAGCAGGTTTCCTTGCAACCGCGCGGCATGCGTGATCGGTGACCCTTCCTCATACCCGTCGATATTGTCCGTCGGCAACCCCATATACCGCTCCTGATAGATCGTGTCGTACAACCGCTGATCGGCGTTCGGAGCGACGGCGATCGCGGTGTGATAGAGGTCGGGATATCGGAAGATCGCATTCAGGCTCATGCTGCCGCCACCGCTCCAACCCCAGATGCCGACCCGCGTGGGATCGACGAAACTCCACTGTTTCAGCAACAGCCGAGTGGCGGCGGCTTGTTCTTGCGGCGCGAGGATGCCGATCCGCCGATGGACACATTTTCGCCACTCGCGGCCGCGCGGCGTGTTCGTGCCGCGATTGTCGACGCTGGCCACCACATAGCCCTGCTGAGCCAGCATCCAGTGCCATAATCCCCGGGGACCCTGCCAGGCATCGCGCACGGTTTGCCCATGGGGTTCGCCATACACATGGAAGAGGAGTGGGGCTTTCCGCGACAGATCCAGCTCCGGAGGCTTCATACACCAGCCATCGAGCAGCAACCCCGCTCCGATGTCGACGCGGAAAAACTCCATCGTGGGTCGTGCGAGGGCCGCGAGTTTGGCTCTCAGCGAGGCGTTGTCCGTGAGGGTGCGCATCACGCGATGATCGGACAGCCGAATCAACTCCACCACCGGCGGCGTCGTGAAGGTCGAACGGCGATGAATCGCCCATGCGGCATCCGGTGAGATCTCGTAAGTGTGCCAACCCGGTTGATCGGACGGAGAACACCGTTCAAGCGGGCCACCGTCCAGAGACACGCGGTACAAGTACCGCTGCGTCGGGTTGTCAGGCGAGGCCGCGACATACAGCACGTTCCGGGCTTCATCAACGGCCTCCACCGTCAGCACATCCAGCGCGCCTTCCATGATCGTCGACAACGTCGGATCATCGACACCGGCCCGGTAGACGTGCCGCCAACCACTCCGTTCGCTCAACCAGAGAAAGCCTCTTCCGCGATCCAACCAGCGGACGGGGTTCTCGTTCTCCAACCAAGCGGCATCGGTCTCCGTCAGCAGCGTATCGATCGCCCCGGTCCGCGCCTCCCAACGCAACACGCGGTTGACGTTCTGCAGCCGGTTCATCTGTTGGATCAAGAGCGCCTGGCCATCCGGGAACCACTCCATTCGAGGCAGATAATGTTCGCGTGGGTCCTCCGGCAGCTCGACCCAACGGATGTCCCCCCCCGCGGCCGAGACCACGCCGATCCGGCTCGCGGAGTTCGTCGTACCGACTTTGGGATACGGAAACGACGTCAACCGCGGGTAGGTTCCCTGCGTGGAGTCGACCAGATGGAAGTCCTGAACACCCGTGGTGTCGAAGCTCCAAAAGGCGATTGACTGACCATCGGGACTCCAGCGATAGCCGTCGCGGATCCCCAATTCCTCTTCGTTGACCCAGTCGGCGGTCCCATGGATCAGGCGGGCGGCGCCATCCGTCGTCAACGCGGCGATGGCGAAGCTACGCAGATCCTGAACGTACAGATTGTGTTCCCGCACATATGCCACTCGCGTTCCCTCGGGGGAAAATTTCGCGAACATCAGTGTCGAAGGGGCCGCGTCACCTCCAAGCTGTTTCAGCTCCCCGGTGGCCAACTCCAACACCCAGGAATCCCCCCGCGTGTTCTGCCGCCAGACCCGCCGGGTGTTGGTGAAGAGCAACACCCGCGATTCATCCGCCGAAAACGCAAAACCATCGATCTTCAGCGGCTCCGCGGCTCCCGTAGGGATCAATCCCTCGGCGGAGACGATCGTCGTCTCGGTCCCGCCGGCGGCATCGACCCGCACCAGCGATGGGCTCCCCTCTGGCGCCGCGGACTTCCGCAAGGTGAAATACGCCTCACCCCGCGCGCTCCAGACAATCGGCCCGATCGACTCCTCCTCGAACTCTTCCCGCGCGAAGATCCGTTCGATCGTCAACCGGCGGCCGTCAGCCGCCAAGGTCTTTGGCGACTGGTCCACTTCGGAAGTCGTCGGTGATCTCGACACGGTGTCGGCAAGAGCAGACGTTGAGACCGTCTTGACGCCCGCGGCCGATACGTCACTCGGTGTCAGCTGATCTGATGGAGACGCCATCGCCAATACTCCCACGAAGGCGACGTACCATGTCATCGGTCGTCGCCGCGGTCCTACCCCTGAATCTGTCCAAAGACGAGCGACTTCCATGACTTTCCGACCTCTGGGTGAATGACGGCGGCATCGGAGGCTGGTGGTCCGCAGTGTAACAGCCACAACCGCCGTTGACTTGGTTCGGAATCTTCGCCGCTGATGAAACCACGCATCCCATGGCCGGGTCGCTCATGGCCGGTATGACCTTGTGCCGTTCGAGCACGCGAGCCATCAACGAGAGATGCCACTTCATGGAACCATCGTTGACCAGGATGCATTTGACCTGATCTTCGAGCCGCAATCCCTTCAACCGAAGCTTGGACGCGGGGTTCGTCACTCACGGCCTGTAGCTGACTGGGTGAGGCGGGCCATCAGCCGCATCGGCGAAGCTGCGGGATCGTCGTGGAAGGTGGGAACCCGAAGGCCGGACGACACGAGAGGTCCGCGTCGGCTCACGACCTGCGACGATCCTGTGGCGAGCAACAACGGGAAGTCGGTGTCCCCACTGGTGATCAGCCGTGTGATGCGGCACGCGTCGTGGGAAACGACGCCACGGTACGACGCTCCCAGGAACGTGCAGAGTGACGCGGCGGTGCGAACCGTGATCCTGAGAAAAACCAGTGGATGCGAAGCGACGACGGACGGTTCCGAGCGCCCAAACGACTCGAAAACAGCCCCCAAAAACGTCCCAGGGTACGTTTTTGGGGGCCATCGTCGTAGGTGATTAAGGCGGAATGAACCCTCTTCGTACGACACTCACCCTCCGGGTGACACCGACTCAAGTGGGTCATGGTGTTGCCGAAGCCGCGTGTCGCGGTTCATGGTACGACATGGCGTGCGTCACCGACACACCGTGGCTTCGGTGTCCGGCTCACGCGGGTGGCGGTGGCCGGTTGAACGGTCGCGATCCGCGCCGGCCGGCACGCGGTCCTTTCACCCGGGCTGCCGTCATGAGACGCTCGGAGGCTGAAGACGGCACATGGTGGAAACCTGGTCGGACTCACGTCCGACCAGACGGATGCGTGGATTCATGGTTGTGCGGGCGGTGATGGCGGGGGCTCGTTCATGCCTGTCGATTCGCTCGGGTGGGTGAGTGGATTGGTCGGCGGGGTCTGCGGGGTTTTCGAGAGGCGGAATCGTTCGGTGCGGTCGATCTGCATGATCCGACTGTCTTGAACGACGATCGTCACCTGGCCGTACCGCAAGCCATGGATCGCCTGCAGGATCGCGGTGATGGCGGCTTCCGGAACGATGGTGGAGGCGGGGACGCCCAGCTTGGTGCTGGTGGTGCGGCCGGGGGGCTCGGTCATTCGAAGTCTCCCAAGTCAATCACCCCGACATAGGGGTTGAATCGATGCTCCGGCTGCCGGAGTCCATCGAACAAGGAGGTCGAGAGATAGCGTTCCGCGGCGTCGGGGAGGATCACCACGATGTTCTTGCCCGCGAATTCCGCCCGGGTCGCCAAGAGCGCGGCGGCCCACATCGCCGCGCCGCAACTGATGCCGCAGGCGATCCCTTCCTCGCGCGCCAGTCGCCGCGACATCTCCTGCGCGTCGTCGTCGGTCACGGCGAGGACCTCGTCGATCACCGAGCGGTCCAGAATCGGCGGGATGAAGCCCGCGCCGATCCCTTGAATCTTGTGTCGCCCGGGGGGCTTGCCCGAGAGGACCGCGCTGCTCGCGGGTTCGACCGCCACGACATGTGTGGCGTGCCGTTGGTGTTGTTTCAGGTATCGACCGACGCCGGTGATGGTTCCGCCCGTCCCGACGCCACAGACCAGCGCGTCGATATGGCCTTGCGTGTCCTGCCAGATTTCCGGCCCGGTGGTCTCGAAATGGACTTGGGGATTCGCGGGATTTTCAAACTGCTTCGGCATGAACCAGCCCGGTTGCGCGGCCAGTTCGGTCGCCTGTTGGACCGCCCCCCGCATCCCTTCCGAGCCGGGCGTCAACAGCAGTTCGGCCCCGTAGACCCGCAGCATCAGGCGGCGCTCGATCGACATGGTTTCGGGCATCGTCAAGGTCAACGGGTAGCCGCGGACCGCGCAGGCGTAAGCGAGCGCGATGCCGGTGTTGCCGCTGGTCGCCTCCACGACCTTCATGCCGGCCGTCAGCACGCCCCGCCGTTCGGCGTCGAGGATCATCGAGGCGCCGATCCGGCACTTGACGCTGTACGCGGGATTGCGGCCTTCGATCTTCGCCAGGATGCTCGCCGGCAGGCCTTGGCTGATCCGGTTGATCCGCACCAGCGGCGTCCGGCCGATGGCCTCCAGATTGTCGCGATAGATCGGCATGCGTGGTCGCTTTCCTGCTGCGGCGGTTCCGGCCCCGAGCATCTCCGGCCGGAGCCCCCGGACCGCCGCGCTCATCAGGCTAAATCACGTAGTCGTCGGGCACGAAGACCCGCACTCGATTCGGCGAGGCATACAGCGCGTCCCCCGGTCGCGGCAGCAACGCCTGATAGCGATCCGGCGAGAGGTCGACGTTGAGCGCGACGCCGAATTCCTCGGACCGCAAGCGGACCCGCGTGACCGGGCCCGCGGGATTCACATGCAACACCCGCACGCGCAGGCTCCCCGCCCGATCGGGAACGCGGTGCAGTTCGACCTCATGCGGCCGAACATAGGCGGTCGCCTCTTTGGCGTCGCGCTGCGGATGTTCCGGACAATCGAGCGTGAAATGCTCGGTGTGCATCTTGCCCGCCTCCAACCGACCATGGAACACATTGACGTGCCCCAGAAAGTCCATCACGAACGGCGTGGCGGGATGATCGAAGACCTCTTGCGGCGCCCCCTGCTGTTCGATGCCCCCTTGTCGCATCACCACGACCTGATCGGCCACCTCGAAGGCTTCCTCCTGATCGTGGGTCACGAAAATCGTCGTGACGTGGATTTCGTCATGCAGCCGGCGGAGCCAGGCGCGGAGTTCCTGGCGGACCTTCGCGTCGAGCGCGCCGAACGGCTCGTCGAGCAGCAGCACGCGGGGCTGCACCGCCAGCGCGCGGGCGAGCGCCACGCGTTGCCGCTGCCCCCCGGACAACTCCGCCGGATAGCGCCGGTCGAGTCCTTCCAACCGGACCAGATGGAGCAGCTCTTTGACGCGCCGCTGCACCTCCGGGTTCGGCGTGCGGCGGACCCGCATCCCGAAGGCGACGTTCTCGAACACGGTCATGTGCCGAAAGAGCGCGTAATGCTGAAAGACGAAGCCGACCTCCCGATCCCGCGCCGACTTGTCGGTGACGTCCTCGGTCTCGTAATGGATCGAGCCCGTATCGGGTTGTTCGAGCCCGGCGATGATCCGCAGCAGTGTCGTTTTGCCCGATCCCGAGGGGCCAAGCAGCGCGAGGAGGCTGCCCGCGGGCACGTCGAGATCGATGTTGTTCAAGGCCGTAAAATGGCCGAAACGCTTCGTCAATTGGCGGACGGTGATGCTCATGGTAGGCCTCCGGTGGTCCCGTCGGCGACGGGGGCGGCAGCGGTCTCGACCGGATCGCGGAGCTGCGCCGCGATCCAGCCTTCCAGCAGCAGCTTGCCCCCCAACGTCGCGAGCGCCATCAAGGTCAGCAGCGACGCCACCGCGAACGAGCCGGGATTGTTGTATTCCTGAAACAGCTTCTCCACCCGCAACGGCATGGTGTCGGTCTCGCCGGCGATATGTCCCGAGACGACATAGACCGCCCCGAACTCCCCGATCGCGCGGGCGTGACATTGAATGATCCCGTAGACCAAACCCCATTTAATATTGGGCAGGGTGACTCGCCAGAACAGCTGCCAGGCATTCGCCCCGAGGCTGACCGCGGCCAACTCTTCCTCGTCTCCCAGGGACTCCATCAGGGGGATCAGCTCCCGCGCGACGAACGGCAGCGTCACGAAGGTGGTCGCCAGCACCAGCCCCGGCCAGGCGAAGATCACCTTGACGCCCCACTCCTTGAGCGTCGGGCCCCAGTATCCCTGCATCCCGAACAGCAACACGAACATCAGTCCCACGACGACGGGCGAGATCGCGAACGGGACATCGAGCAGCGTGATCAGCAGCGTCCGACCGGGGAACCGGAAGCGGGTGACCGTCCATGCCGCCGCCAACCCGAAGACCGTATTCAACAAGACGGTGAGCGGCGCGACCGTCATCGTCAGCCAGATCGAGTGCCGCGTGTCGGGGTCGCGCCAGAGATTGTCGACGTAGGCCCCCCAGCCATCGGACAACGCCTGCGTGAAGACATAAAGCAACGGGACCAGAATCAACCCGCCGATGATCGCGTACGCGGCGGCGATCAGCAGCCAACGCAGCCACCACGGTTCCTGACCGGCGGTCCCACCGGCCCCTTTGCGGATCCGAACGGTGCTAGGTTGCACGGCGACTCCAACGTTCGAGCCAGTTGACCAGCGCCAACGCCACCAGCGACATGCCCATCAAGACGACCGCGATCGCCGTCGCCTCCGCATAGGCGAATTCCTCGAGCCGACTGACGATCAACACGGGGGCGATCTCCGTCTTGAAGGGCATGTTGCCCGAGATGAAGACCACCGAACCGTATTCGCCGATCCCCCGAGCAAAGGACAGGGCGAACCCGGTCATCAGACTCGGTTGCAGCGCCGGCAGGATCACGCGCCAAATCGTCTGGCCACGCGTGGCTCCCAACATCGCCGCGGCTTCTTCCGTCTCGCCTTCCAGGCTTTCGAGGACCGGCTGCACCGTCCGCACCACGAACGGCAGCCCCACGAAGACCAGTACGATGACGATTCCCAACCGCGAATAGGTCCCTTGAATCCCCAGCGGCAGCAGAAACTGCCCATACCAACCCGATTTCACGAACAGGCTGGAAAAGACCAGCCCGGCCACGGCGGTCGGCAAGGCGAAAGGGAGATCGACGAGGGCGTCGAGCAGCCGTCGCCCCCAGAATTCATAGCGCACCAGCACCCAGGCCAGTACGCCTCCCAAACCGACGTTGATCACCGCGGCGACGAACGCGCCGCCAAAGCTCACCAGATAGGCCGCCCTCGCCCGTTCCGACCAGACCGCCGCCAGGAACGCCGACGGCGTCAAGGTGGCGGTCTTCGCCAGGCAGGCGATCAACGGCACGATCAACAATATGGTCAACACCGCGAGCGTATAGCCCAAGCCCAATTCCAGGCCCGGCAACACGCGCCGCGAACGACGAAACCACACGGCATGCCTCCCGTTGACGGGTGAGCGAATCCCCGCGAGGAGTTCGGAGTCCAAGGTTCATGCAGGCGAAACGGAGTCATTTCGCCTTGTAGATCGAATCGAACAGCGCCCCTTCCGCGAAAAACCGCGTCTGCGCGTCGTCCCACCCGGTCGCGATCTCCGTGATGCGGAAGAGCTTGAAGGTGGGGAAGCGGTCCTGATGCCGGGCCACGCCGGCCTCGGTCGTCGGTCGGTAGTGATGTTTGGCGATGATGTCCTGCCCCGCGTCGGTGTAAAGGAAGTTCAGATACGCCTCCGCCACCTCCGTCTTGCCGCGCGGATCGACGTTCGCGTCCACCACCGCGACGTGCGGCTCGGCGAGAATGCTGATGCTGGGGAACAAGATCTCCAGCTCCCCGCCGGCTTCTTCGACTTCGAGATAGGCTTCATTTTCCCAAGTGAGGTGGACGTCGCCGATCCCTTTCTGGGCGAAGGTGGTCGTGGCGCCGCGGGCGCCCGTGTCGAGCGTGGGGGTTTGCTGATAAATCTGCGTGACGAAGGCCTTGGCCTGCTCTTCCGTCCCGCCCCCCACCACGACACTCCCCCACGCCGCGAGGAATGACAACTTGCCGTTCCCCGAGGTCTTGGGATTGGGGGTGATCACTTCGACCCCCGGCTTGACGAGATCGGGCCAATCCTTGATCCCCTTGGGGTTCCCTTTGCGGACCACGAAGACGATTGTCGACGTGTACGGCAGGCTGCGGTTGGGGAACCGCTCTTCCCAACCATCCTTGATCAGCCCTTTCTTGTGAAGCTGCTCGGTGTCGCTCCATATCGCGAGTGACACGATGTCCGCTTCCAACCCATCGATGACCGCCCGGGCCTGACTGCCAGACGCCCCGTGAGACTGCTTGATCGTCACGGTCTGCCCGGTCGCGTCGAGATGCGCTTTGGCGAACGCCGTGTTCAAATCCTTCCACAACTCGCGCGTCGGATCGT
>CAYRVS010000102.1:0-7523 GCA_964427725.1 uncultured Planctomycetaceae bacterium
CCTGACTGATGAAGGTCCGTTCGGCCGCCGCGACCGGGTCGGGCGCATGTGTTCCCGCCCCGCCGTCACCGGTCTCCAGGGATCCCGGAGAAATCGGCAAAACGGGTGTATGGTCGAGGGTCGGCTGCTGACTCGCAGCCGGGTCGACGTTCGCGCCCGTCATGTCTGTTGCCTTGTCGTCGACAAGCGACTCACAACTCGGCCCAAGTCCGCCTCTGAGGATTTGTGCACCATGCTGCGACCATCTTACCGGAGTGGCAGCCGGCGGCAAGCTTCTTTCGCCGACCCGTTACGCCAACCGACCCCATGACCGGCCGATTCGACGACATCGCCCAGTCCCGCTGGCGAACCGGCCGCTGATATGGGACAACATCCCTCTCGCACGTGAGGCTCGCATGATCGCGCGGCCTCACGGGTCAACTCGTGAAGTGATCCGCCGATCCGCCAACCCGGAAGCGCCGTCATGCGTCGAAGCCTTGGTTCCCTCGTCATGCTCTGTGGCCTCGGGCTGATGTCACACGCGGTGGCCTTCGCGGCGGATCAGCCCACCGGCGAAGCCGCTCGGAAGACCGCGTGGAAACCCCTCTTCGACGGCAAGTCGCTCTCCTCCTGGGAACTCACCGGTTATGGCGGCGAGGGAGAAGTCACCGTCGCCGACGGCGTCATCACCATGCAGCAAGGCTCGGAACTGACCGGCATCCATTGGAAGGGGGAGCCGCTTCCCAAGGTGAATTACGAGCTGCGGCTGGAAGCCAAACGGATCGACGGCAGCGACTTCTTCTGCGGCATCGTCTTCCCCCACGCCGAACAGTATTGCAGCTTCGTCGTCGGCGGCTGGGGCGGGGGCGTGGTGGGGCTCTCCTCGGTCGACGGCATCTATGCCAGCGAGAACGAAACCGCCTCGTTCCATCACTTCAAGGACGACACCTGGTACCGCATCCGGCTCCGAGTCGCGACCGGATACGTGCAGGCCTGGATCGACGACGAGCAAGTCGTGAAGCTCGATCTCAAGGACCGCAAACTGTCGGTCCACCCGGCGGTCTCGATCGCCAAGCCGCTGGGCTTCAGTTGCTTCTCGACCGTCGCGGGGCTGCGCAAAGTGGAATTCCGCGAACTGACCGCGGAGGAAGCGCGCACGCCGGAGCCGGTGAGGGCCAAGACGAAGTAAGGTTCTGACCTGCCGAGCGGCCGCGGGCATGATCTCTCGATAAGGTGCGTTCCAACGCCCCCATGGCAAGCGTCCCGTATCGATCGGCGTGATGCATGAGGACGCAGGCCGTGAGACTCGATCCGCGAAGCGAGCTCCAAGCCTGATCAGGTGCCCGATAGGATGACGACCTACCCGAGTCCGCACGACTGGGGGTGCGCCGATGGTCCAACAGGGCGGCCATGGATCACACTGTGGCCTGACCCCGATTACGATCCAAACCGTATGCGCTGTCCACCCCGACGCGGAACCGCGCAAGGAAATCATGGGCATGGTCTGTGCACGGCGTTACGCCAGAATGTCGTGCAACACGTGGCCATGCACGTCGGTCAGCCGGAAGTCACGACCGGCATAACGGAACGTCAAGCGTTCGTGGTCAAACCCCAAGAGGTGCAGCATCGTCGCGTGCAGGTCGTGCGCGCTCACCGGGTTCTGCTCGGCCTTGAACCCGAATTCATCCGTCGCGCCGTAGACCGTTCCGCCTTTGATCCCCCCGCCCGCGAGCCAGACGCTGAACCCGTAATGGTTATGATCACGTCCCAACAGCGGACTCCCCGCCCCGGAGAGCTCCACTGTCGGCGTGCGGCCGAATTCCCCGCCCCACATCACCAGCGTATCCTCCAGCATCCCCCGTTGTTTCAAATCGGTCAGGAGCGCCGCGATCGCCGGATCAAGTTCCCCCGCGAGCTTGCGGTGGTTGTCGGCGATCTTGTCGTGATTGTCCCACGGCTGCCCCGCCCCATGCCAAAGTTGGACATAGCGGACCCCGCGCTCGAGCAGTCGCCGGGCGATCAGCGTCTGCCGACCATGGACGCCGGTGCCGTACAGTTCCTGCACGTGTTGGGGTTCGGCGGACAGATCGAACGCCTCCGCCGCGCCGAGCTGCATCCGAAAGGCGAGTTCGTACGACTGAATCCGCGCGTCGAGCCGATCGTCCCGCCGGGTTTCGCGATGCCGCTGATTCCATCGCGCGAGCAGGTCGAGCTGCCGCCGCTGATCGCGGGTGGTGACGTGCGGATGCTCGATGTTCTCGATCAGCTTCGCGAGTTCGCGGTGCTGCGAATCAACGTACGTCCCCTGAAACGCCCCGGGCAGGAACGCCGATTGCCAATTCTCGTTGTCCTTGATCGGCAGCCCCCCCGGGCACATCGCGATGAAGCCCGGCAGATTGCGGTTCTCGCTCCCCAAACCATACATCACCCACGACCCGACGCTCGGCCGCGCCTGCACCGAATCGCCGCAGTTCATCAGCATCAGCGACGGTTCGTGGTTCGGCACCTGGGCGTACATCGACCGGATCACGGCGATGTCGTCGATATGCTCGGCCGTCTTGGCGAAGAGCTCGCTGACTTCGATCCCCGATTCGCCGTGTTTGCGGAACTGGAACGGCGATGGGAACGCCGCCCCCGTTTTCCGTTCGGTCGGCAAGGTGACCGCCAGCGGCTGACCGGCGGCCCGCTCAAGCGCCGGCTTCGGGTCGAACGTGTCGACATGCGACGGTCCGCCGTTCAGGAAGAAATGAATGACCCGCTTGGCCTTGGGGGCGTGATGCGTCCCGCTCCGGGGCATGGTCGCCACGGTGCGCCCATCGGCGGCGAGCAGCCGATCATCCCCCAAAAGGCCCGCGAGTCCCAACGCCCCGAGGCCGCACGCCGAACGTTGCAGCCATTCACGTCGCGAAACGGGAAGCATCGGGGGGACTCCGGAATGGTGAGGTTTCGGGCGGGCTGATCGGGGGGGCTCCGCGCTCCCCTGCGGGTCGCGGCTAAACGTACGGATGTGACATTCAGCCGACGCAGACCTCCTCGGCACACCGCGCGTCGACCGACTCCGACCCCGAGATCACGATCTCGAAGCCCAAGTCGGCGATCATTTGGTAATCCTGCTCGGCGGGTTGCCCTTTGGTGGTCAGGTAGTCGCTGACAAACATCGAGTTCGCCGCGTACAGCCCCATCGCCTGCAGCGACCGCAGTTGCACCTCGCGACCGCCGGAAATCCGCAGTTCCGCCGGCGGATTCGCCAGGCGATACAGGCACAACGCCCGCAGGCAATCGCGCGGGTTCAAATCCTGCGTTTGACCCAGCGGTGTCCCTTCGATCGCATGCAGGAAGTTGACCGGCGTCGAATGGACATTCAACTCCCGCAGCTCGAAGGCGACGTCGATCAGGTCGTCGTACGACTGCCCCATCCCCACGATCAGCCCGCTGCACAACTCCAGCCCCGCCTCGCGGGCGATCTTCAGGGTCCGCAAGCGGTCTTCGTAGGTGTGCGTCGAACAGATTTCCGCGTGGTGTTCGCGGCTGGTGTTGAGGTTGTGATTGATCCGGTCGACCCCCGCCGCCTTCAAGGTCACCGCCTGTTCGGGGGACAACAGCCCCAGACAGCAGCAGATGTGGAGGCCGTATTCGTCCTTGATCTTACGGACCGTATTCGCGATGTGGTCGACCTCGCGATTGCTCGGCCCGCGGCCGCTGGCGACGATGCAGTAGGTCCGCGCCTGCGACTCCTTCGCCCGCTTGGCCCCCTCCATCAACTTGGCCTCGTTGAGCAATGGATACCGCGGGATGTCCGCGTCGGAAATGATCGACTGCGAACAATAGCCGCAGTCCTCCGGACACAACCCGCTTTTCGCGTTCTTCAGAAAGTAGAGCTGCACCTGATGCCCGAAATGGTGCCGTCGCACCCGGTAGGTCGCCGCGAGCAGATCGAGCAGTTCCCGGTCGGAACTGGCCAGAATCGCCTGACCTTCCTCGCGCGTCAGCCGATGACCCGCCAAAACGCGGTCGGCCAGGGCATGCCAGTCGGTGGTCGGTCGAGCGGAGTCGTGCATGGGGGCGGAAGCTCTCGGGCGATCGGCGGAACGTCGTACGGGAACCCTTGTTCCCGTACGTGCATGATACCGGTCGACCATGCGCCTCGCGACCGTTGCGTCCGTTTCTGCCCCGTTCCCTGATTGCGTCCATCGGGCGCGGCGGCCCCCTCGTCAGTCCGCGGCGGATTCCGCTTCGGCCGCCGCGTCCGCCTGCATCTCGGCGATGAACCGCGACGGAATCGTCTCCCGCCGTTTCCCCCACTTGACCCGGGATTGCGACCACGACACGGTGAGATAATCCTTGGCCCGCGTGACCCCGACATACGCCAACCGCCGTTCCTCCTCGATCGCCGAGAGAGACTCATCGTCGACCGATCGTTGATGGGGCAGAATCCCCTCTTCCAGTCCGACCAGATAAACGCGCGGGAACTCGAGCCCCTTCGCGCTGTGCAGCGTCATCAGCTTCACCGCCGGCGTCACCTGCTCGGGCTCCTCGCCGAAATTCTCCTCGCGACCCGCGAGCATCGTCTGCTCCAGAAACTCCTCCAGCGAGGGCCGCGTCGCCCGTTGCTCATACTCGTGGATCGTCTCCAGGCACTCGTCGAGAATCGCCGAGCGGGCGAGTTGTTGCTGTGGTTCCTTGTACTGCCGTTGAATCTCGTCCTCGTAGTCGACTTCATCCAAGACTTGCCGCACGAACTCCCCCAACCGCAACCCCGGCTGTTGCAGCCGTTGGCGAAAACTCGCCAGCAGCGTTTGAAACCCCGCCAGCGCCGCGGCGGTCTTCGCGGAGACCTCCTTCGCGGCGACCGCATCGGGAATGGCTTCCCAGAACCGTTGCCCGTTTTTCACCGCCCGCGTCAGCAGCTTCTCGACCGCCGCGTCCCCGATCCCCCGCGGCGGCGTATTGATGATCCGCAGCAACGACACCTCATCGGTCGGCAGCACGATCGCCTTCAGGTAACTCAAGAGATCTCGGACTTCCTTCCGATCAAAAAACGACTGCCCCCCCACCAACGAATACGGAATCCGCAACCGGCGCAGTTCCGATTCGAAAATCCGCGGCTGCTCGTTCGTCCGAAACAGGATCGCGATGTCGCTCGCCGGCACGTTGAGCTGCTGAATCAGATACGCGACTTCGCGGACGATCCCCTCCGCCTCCCCTTGCTCGTCGGGATACGGTTTGAAGGCGAGGCTCGCCCCGGTCTTATGGGCGATCAGCGTCTTCTCGTGCCGACCGAAATTTCGCGAGACCAGCCGGTTCGCGGCGGCGATGATCTCCGTCGTGCAGCGGTAGTTGTCGACCAGCCGCACCACCTTCGCCCCGGGAAACTGCTGCTGAAAGCCCAGGATGTGCTTGATCTCGGCACCACGCCAGCCGTAGATCGATTGGTCATCGTCCCCCACGACGCACAAGTTCCGATGCGGCCGCACCAGGTCGGCGACGATCCGGAACTGCAGTTCGTTCGTGTCCTGATACTCGTCGATCTGCACGAAGTCGAACCGGTGTTGTTGCCGTTCCAGCGCTTCGGGAGCCTCCTCGAAAAGCTGCAGCGTCAGCATCAGCAGATCATCGAAATCGACCGCCCCCCCGGCGCGCAAGCCCGCCTGATACCGCTTGTAACCCATCGTCGCGAGGAAGCCCCGATCGTCGTCGATGAAGTCGGCCGCCTCGTCGGGACGCACTCCCGCCGTCTTCCAACGGCTGATGTAGTTGAGGAGATCCCCCGGCCGCAGCGACGTCTCGGGCACCCGGACATCGCGTAACGCCTTCCGCGCCGCCGACTCCTGATCGCCGCGATCATAGATCACGAACTGCCGCGGATAACCGAGCGCCTCGATCTCCTCCCGCAGTACCCGGACGCAGTAGGCGTGAAACGTCGAGATGCACGGCCGGGTCTTCAGCCGCCTCCCCAGAACCGCCTGCATCCGCTCCTGCATCTCGCGCGCGGCTTTGTTGGTGAACGTCACCGACAGGATTCGGTCCGCCGGCACCCCCCGCCGAATCAGCTCCGCCATCCGATATGTGATGACCCGCGTCTTCCCCGTCCCCGCCCCGGCGAGCACCAGCAGCGGCCCTTGAAGGGTCTGCACGGCTTCGCGCTGCGGCGGATTGAGTCCCTGAAGATTCGACGAGGAACCAGACACGGCGGACGTCATCCCAAGTGCTGACGTATTGGTGAACATCGGAAGGTCTGCCACTGGCTTCGCCAGTGCGATCGATTCACGGGGCTCTCATGGGGCTTGAAGCGGGACCATCCAGGACAACAAGACAGCCCTCCGCCGAGGACGACGCCCGGCACGACTTCACGGTGCCATGGGGCGAGAACGAGCCGCGAGCGGCTCAGCATCGACTAGCCATCAGGCGGATCCCAACCGTCGCTTGGCCGAGCGGAACGCTTCCAGCATTTCGCCGATCGTTTGCCACCGTTCGTCGGGCCGGACCGCGAGCCCCCGCATGATCGTCTCGGCGACCTCCGCGTCGAGCCCCTTCGCGACCCGCCGCAAATCGTCGGGCGGATTGTTGATGTGGTTCATCACGGCGTCGAGCGTTTCACCCGCCTCCCACGGCAGCCGAGCCGCGCACATTTCATAGCAGGTCACCGCGTACGAAAAGATGTCGATCCGCTGGTCGGTCCGCTGCCGCTTGATCAGTTCCGGCGCCATGTAGTTGGCGGTCCCGGTGCGATTCCCGGGGGCTTGAAACGCGGGGGTATTCGGAACCACCAGGCCGAAGTCAATCAGCTTGACCGACAAGTCCTGGTCGATCATCACGTTGCGGGGGCAGATGTCGCGGTGAATCCAGTTCTGCTGATGGAAATACTCGATCGCCTCCCCCAGCTCGATCATGAACCGCAGGCAGTTCCGCTTCATCACGGCGTTCTGCAGGCTGACGTAATAGCTCAAGCTCGAACCGTCGATGAACTCCATCACCAGAAACGGTTCGCCGGTCGTCGCGACGCCGTGTTCAAGCGTCTTGACGATGTGGGGATGCTGCAGCTTCAGCGCGATCTCCCCCTCGCTCGGTTTCTTCTCCTTGACGCCGACGAACCGCGCCTCGAACCGCTTGGTCTTCTCCGCGTCAAGGAGTTTGACGCAGACGACGCGCCCGCTGATCAGATCGCGCGCCCGCCAGACCTTCGACATGCTCCCCTGGCCGGTCCGCGCCTCCAAAGTAAAGCGCCGCGAGATGTCGACCTTGTGGACCTTGGGCTTCGGGGTCAGGAGTTTTTTGAGGAAATCGAGCATGACCCAACGCGGCGCGAGAGGGGTTTTGTGTGTCTTCCATGACGTGACGGAAGCCCGCCCTTAGCGAAGGTTGGGTATTTTCCTCATCACGTGTGATGAGTATACCCCCCCCCAACCGACCATGCCATCGGCCCGAACGTCCCTACCGCACGAACAGAAATCCCTTGCTGTTGATCAGCGCCCACAGCAGGTCTTCGTAACCCTCCTGCGGCGAGGGATACTCGCGCAACAGCCCCTCGGCAGCGGCCTGTTCCG
>CAYRVS010000102.1:7533-18048 GCA_964427725.1 uncultured Planctomycetaceae bacterium
CGGGACGACACAGCGTCGCCAGGTAGAGCTCGTTCACGATCTCGGTCGCCGGCTTATGGGCGGTCAGCAGCGTCGCCACGCGCCCCGACTTGTCCGCGATCTTCCCGGAGATGATGTCGCCGTTCAGCGTATGCAGCGCCTGCCCCAGGCTGGGATCGGCCGGCCGTTCGCATTCGCAGACGCTCACCCGTCGCGGCTTCGCGAACGTATTCAGGAAGTAATCGGGGTACTCGGCGTCGGGAATCTCGATCGCCCGCGTCCCGAGCGGCAGGTTCGTGAACTTCGTCCGCGTCCCGGCGGCGTGATCAATCGCATCCAGCAACGGTTCCGCCGCCAGGCGTTTCACCTGAAAGTGGCTGTAGAACCGCCCATCGGCGACGTTGCCCGATGTCGGCTGCGAATCCAGCTGATAGAGCCGACTCGACACGATCGTTCGGATCAGATGCTTCAAGTTGAAGCCTTGCGCGACGAAGTCGGTCGACAACGCCTCCAAGAGTGCGACGTTCGACGGGGGATTGGTCGCCCGCATGTCATCAACCGGCTCGACAAGGCCGCGCCCCAGCAGATAGCTGACGTAGCGATTCACCACCGCCCGCGAAAAGGCGGGGTTGTCCGCCGCCGTCATCCAACTCGCCAGCGCGATCCGCCGATCAAGCGGATGATCAACCACCGGCGCATCGAGGGGCTTCGGGTCCATCCGCTTCCCGGTCCGCGGCTGTCCGACTTCGCCGGAGGTCCGCGCCGTCACCACCCGTTCCCCGCCGAACAGACCGAACTCGTAGCTGCTCTTGATGCCGACCCGCGCGAAGAACGCGGCGAACCCGTAGTAGTCGTCCTGGCTGTATTTCTCGAACGGATGATGATGACATTGGGCGCACTGCAGCCGCACCCCCAAAAAGAGCTGCGCCGTCGATTCCGCCATGTCCTTCGGGTTGCTGTTGATCAGAAAGTAATTCGCGGGTCCGCTGGAGAAAATCGAGCCCTTTCCCTGAATCAGTTGGGCGACGAACTTGTCGTAGGGAACGTTCGCCCGGAACTGCTCCTTGATCCAGTTGTGCAGCGACCACATTCCCTGGTCCTGCAAATCGCGGCTGTTGTTCCGCAAGAGGTCCGACCATTTCAGCGTCCAATACGCGGCGTAACGGTCGTTGTAGAGTCCCTGCCGCGGCGACTCGGCGTATCCCAGCAGACGGTCGATCCACACCTGGCGCTTGTTCGGCTCCGCGGCCCCCTCAAACTCCGCGATCTCTTCAGTTGTCGGCAGCGTCCCCGTGAGGTCCAGAAAAATCCGCCGCAGGAACGTGGCGTCATCGCACAGGGGCGACGGTTCGATCCCCAGTTCGCGGAACTTCGTCACCGCGAGCTCGTCGACGTAGTTCTGATTCGTCCACCCGGCCAATTCGACCGTGGGGGCATACGGCACCACAAACGTGCAGACGTCGGCCTGACCTTCGAACCGTACCATCACCGCCGCTTGACCACGACCCGCGACCCGGCAGAGCCCATCATGCGAGACGCCGACCACCCCTTCATCCAGCGAATCGAACCGGGCCCACGCGGTGACGTCGCGCACTTCGCCGTCGGCGTAATGCGCCTCCACCCGGAGCTGTTGCGCCAGACCCGGTTCACCGACCCGTTGCGTCGGCGTGACCTGCAATTTCCGGATCACCCGCTCGGTCGGCTTCGGTTCGGGGGCCCCCCCTTGAATCCATGCGGCAATCAGTTCGTAATCGCGCGAACCGACCTGCAACCGCCGCCCTCCGCCATGCGGTGTCTGCTGCGTCGGTTTCCGCAACAACAGGCTTTGTGTCGGATCGAGCCGATTGATCCGTCGCCCCAACGCGTCCCGTGCGATCGCCTCGCGATCGGCGGCGGGATCAAACCCAAAGACCGAGAGCTTAAAGCCCCCTTGACCATACTGCGCGGCATGACACGCCCCGAGCGCGCAGCCGGCTTTGGTCAACACCGGGCGAATCTGGTCATGAAAATCAATCACCGGCTCGGCGACCACGTTCGTCACGATGACCGGCACCGAGATTTCGCGTCCCGCCGCCGAAATTCGCACCGTCGTTGTTCCATCCCCGCGAGGGATCACTCGGCCCTGGGGCGTCACCGTGACGATCGTTTCATCCCCGGACACAAACGCCGCTTGAGATGTCAGGTCGTCGGCCCGTGCACGGGTCACCTCGCCGGGCAGCCGGACCAGAAGTTGCGTTTGGGCGAAATTCCCGGAGAGCCGAACCTCGGCGGGCTCGACCAACAGCGTCGCAGACTCCTGAGCCGCCAGCGGCCATGCCGACAGTGTGAAACACCAAACGAGAACCAAGCCGGCCGGGAGGCGAGGCATCATGCAGGGTCTCCAAGGACGGTAGGCAGGTTGAACCGAGCAGGGCGATGAAGGCCGACCAGTCCACTCAGGCGAGCAACGGTCGACCACATCAACCAGCGACGACTGACCACGAAGGCGGGAAGGAGCAACGGCGGGATCTACGCATCAACCATGATTATTGCGTGCTCCACCCCCACTTGCCAAGGAGGTTCCGCATCGGAGCGTGGCGCGACCAATCCTGTTGGGTGACCACGCTCTACGTCCCCAACAACTCCGCCAGCGGCACGGAAAAGTCCGGAAACACCTCGGGAATTTGCACCGTACCGGTCGCGTCGACCTGTTCGACCGCGACCTCGCCGCGATGCAGTTCCGCCCGGCGCTCTTCCTGATCGATAAGGATCACGACCCGCACTCCGGCTTGGAGGTACTCGGCGGCCTTCGCCTGCAATTCGCTCCAGCGATTCCCGGGCGACTTGATCTCAATCACCAAATCGGGAGCGACTTCCGGATAGGCGGTCGGGGACTGCCCCATCGGCAACCTCCGATAGCTGTAGAAGGCGACATCGGGCCCCCGAACGGTGTCCGGCCTCCGCGTGGTGATCACCCCCGCGTCATTACATGTCACTCGCCCAAGGGGACGCTCCTTCAGGTAGAGCCCCAAGGCGATGACGCATTGACTACAAATCATCCCATGCTCAAATCCGGGCGGCGGCATCTCGACGACGACTCCTCGGACCAACTCGGCATACGGATGCCCCGGCAACTCGGCGAACGCCTCGGCGGTCAAGCCGGTCGACAACCGAAGCGTCGGAGGGGTGATGCTCGTGCTCATGCCGACATTGGCCTTCCAAGTTTCACATCGAAACGAGTTCCGGACGCGATAAATCGGCCCGGCTGCCCTTTGTGATTGTCGCCATCCATCACGTCCCCAGCCACTCCGCGAGCGGCACGGAAAAGCCCGGCAACACGTCGGGAATTTGCACCGTGCCGGTCGCATCAACCTGTTCGACCGCGCCATCGCCGCGATGCAGTTCCGCCCGGCCCTCTTCCTGATCGATAAGGATCACGACCCGCACTCCGGCTTGGAGGTACTCGGCGGCCTTCGCCTGCAATTCGCTCCAGCGGTTCCCGGGCGACTTGATCTCGATTACCAGATCGGGGGCGACTTCCGGATAGCCGGTGGGCATCGATCCCGGGGGAATCCGATCGAACCCGTAGAAGGCGATGTCGGCGCCGCGCACCGTATCCGGATCGCGCTGCGTGATCACGCCGGCGTCGTTTCCGACCAGCCAACCCAACGGCTGGTCTTCCAGATACCGTGACAGCAACCCGGCGATCCGTAGACAAAGATAGCCATGACGGAATTGCGGCGGCGGCATCTCGACGACGGCTCCTCGGACCAACTCGGCATACGGATGCCCCGGCAACTCGGCGAACGCCTCGGCGGTCAAACCGGTTAGGGTCCGTGGCGGGCCGGGAGTGATGATCGTCGACATGGAGAAACCCCCTTCACACGTGAGAAGCCCAGGGAACGCCTTCCCTGGGCTTCATCGCGGCATGCGTCCACATCATCCATATCAGTCGATGATGATGTCCTTCACCGTTTTTCCGCTGGGGATCATCGGCAGCACGTGCTCTTGGTACGGGCACAGCACGTCGAGGATGAACGGTCCGGGATAGGCGAGCATTTCATCAAGGGCCGCCGACAATTCCGCCTTGCTGCGGACCTGCCGGCCTCCCATGCCGAACCCCTTCGCGATCTGCACGAAGTTTGGATAGGTCTCCTCGTAGTGCCCGCCGGCTCCTTGACCGGTCGCCTCCGGATGGTCGATCGGCCCCAGGTAGGTGTGGGCCCGGTTCCCGTCGTGGAACCGATCCTCCCATTGCACCACCATCCCCAGGTGCTGATTGTTCAGCAGCAGGATCTTCACCGGCAGCTTTTCGCAGTTCAGGGTCGCGAACTCCTGGATGTTCATCAGCAGCGACCCGTCGCCGTCGATGTCGATCACCAAGGCATCGGGATGCCGCGCCTGCACCCCCATCGCGGCGGGGAGGCCGAAGCCCATCGTTCCGAGTCCCGAACTGCTCAGCCAAGTCCGCGGCTTACTGAACTTGTACCATTGGGCCGCGAACATCTGGTGCTGACCGACGCCCACCGTCACATAAGTGTTGCGGTCCTTCGTCTTCTTCCACAGCTCTTCGATCGCGTGCTGCGGCAGGATGAAATCCCCGGCGTCCTTATATTTCAGGGGATACTTCCGCCGCCATTCGTTGATCGTCGCCCACCACGCGTCGATCTGCGGCACGTCATCGTCGGCGACCAAGGCGTTGAGCCCTTGGAGCACTTCCTTGACGTTCGCCACGACCGGAATGTGGGCCTTCTTGTTCTTGTTGAGTTCCGACGCGTCGATGTCGACATGCACGATCTTCCCGTGCTTGGCGAACTCGCTCAGCTTGCCGGTCACGCGGTCGTCGAACCGCACGCCGAACGCCAGCAGCAGGTCGGCCTCGTTGATCGCGTAGTTCGAGTAAACCGTGCCGTGCATCCCCAGCATATGCAGCGATTGTTCGTCTTCACCGGGAAACGCCCCCAGGCCCATCACCGTCATGGCGACGGGGATGTTCACCTTGCGGGCGAACTTCACGAACTCTTCCGAAGCGTCGGCCTGAATCACTCCCCCGCCGATGTAGAAAATCGGCCTCTTCGATTCCTTGATAGCCGCCAGGATCTGGCGAATCTGCGACGGATGGGGCTTGCGGACCTCCGGGTGATAGCCCGGCAGATTCATCGGCGGATCGTAATCGGGCTCTTCCGTCAGCTCGGTGAGCTGGATGTTCTTCGGCACGTCGATGAGGACCGGTCCCGGCCGCCCCGTCTTCGCGATGTGGAACGCCTCCTTGATGATCCGCGGAATGTCGTGGACGTTGGTCACCAGGTAATGATGCTTGGTGATCGCCCGACAGATTTCGATGATCGGCGTTTCCTGAAACGCATCGGTCCCGATCACCGTCGTCGGCACCTGACCCGTCAAGGCGACCAGCGGGATGCTGTCCATCTTGGCGTCGGCGATCGCGGTGACCAGGTTCGTCGCCCCGGGACCGCTCGTCCCCATGCAAACACCGACGCGCCCCGTTGTCCGGGCATCCCCCTGTGCGGCGAACGCCCCCCCCTGTTCGTGCCGGGGGAGGATGGTGCGGATTTCGTCGCGATGGAAGGTGAGCGCCTGATGCAGCGGCATGCTGCAGCCGCCCGGGTAGGCGAACATCAGGTCGACCCCCTGCTTGATCAGCGCCCGTACCAGAACCTCGGCCCCGTTCAACGTCGGTTGTTGAAGCGGGCTGCGGGTACAGGTTTCGACTTGGGCGGCGGTGGGCACGGGACTCGTTCCTTCAAGAGCGAACACAAGGTGACGAACACGTTCGAGGCCGAACGCTGCCGACGAATTCCCTGTGGCCGGAAAACGGCGGCTACCATCAGTGTAAGCCCCTGACACGCCGCTTTCGAGCCCGGTTCAGCGACAATTGATCCCCCCCGGCGGAAGGTTCGGCGTTATAATCTCCCAACGGGCGGCCTCCGGGCGCGCTCTCCTGCCGACTCTTGAGACACCCACCGTGGCCGCCTCCCGCCGACATAAAGCCCGCGAAACCGTCGTCCAGATGCTCTATCAAAAGGATCTGAACCCGGATGTCCCCGCCGACGCGATCCGCGACATGATCCAGGAAAGCCTGCACGATCAGGAACTCGCCCGGTTTGCCTGGAGCCTGTTTGCGGGGGTCATGGAGGTCCGCAAAGTCCTCGACGAAAAAATTGAGACGACGGCGGCGCACTGGACCCTGTCCCGCATGGCCCCGACCGATCGGAACGTCATTCGACTGGGGGTCTTCGAGTTGTGGCATACCGACACGCCCCACCGGGTCGTGATCGACGAAGCCCTTGAACTGGCAAAGACTTACGGCGGACCGAACTCTTCGTCATTCGTCAACGGGATCCTCGATCGGCTGATTCCCCCCGAAAAGCGATCGCCGGACAAACCGGCATCGTAACATCTTCCGGGCATGACGGTTGTGCTGGTTTCTCCCATGCGGGAGCTTGACCGGCACGCACGGAGCCGATATCGTAATCACATGTGTTGATGCGTTGGCGGGAGGCTGACGCTGCATTGCAGACAAGGGTCGGTCTTATGCTCCGTATCACGTCCGGTTCGAGTGGCGGCTACTGCGATGGTCTCTCGCGGCGGAGCTTCGTCCAAGTCGGGATGGCCGGAATGGGGGCGCTCTCGCTCCCGCAAATCCTCCAGGCCAAGGAAGCTTCCCAAGCCCCCGGCCGATCGACGAAAGAGACCTCGATCATTCTGGTCTGGCTCGACGGCGGGCCCGGCCATATGGACATGTACGATATGAAGCCGGAAGCCCCGGCGGAGTATCGTGGCCTGTGGAACCCAATCCCGACCAACGTCGCCGGGATGGAAATCACCGAGCTCTATCCGCTGCAGGCCAAGTGCGCGGACAAGTTCTCGATCATTCGCTCGCTCCATCACGAAAATGGGGACCACTTCGCGGCGGGACACATCATTCTGACTGGTCGCGGCGGGGCGAGCGGGGCCGATACCCCCGGCAAGGCTCCCTTCATCGGGGCGGTCGCCACCAAGCTGACCGGCCCCCGCAAACCGGGGATGCCCGCCCATGCCGCGGTCCCCTACGCCTCCAGCATCGGCCTGCGTCCCGGCTATTTCGGCGGGAACTACCTGGGGGTCGCCACCAATCCGTTTGAAACCGACGGCGATCCCAACGCCCAGAATTTCCAAGTCAACAACATCCAGCTTCCCGGCGGAATGTCGATCGATCGCCTGGGGAACCGGACCGACCTGATGCGGCGGTTCGACAAACTGCGTCGCGATGTCGATCACACCGGCACTCTCGACGCCATGGACCGGTTCGAGCGGGACGCCTACGAGCTCGTGGCGGGAGCCGCCGCCCGACGGGCGTTCGACATCAGTCTCGAAGACCCACGGATGCGGGATCGGTACGGCCGCCATAGCTGGACGCAAAGCATGTTGCTCGCCCGGCGGCTGGTCGAAGCCGGCACGACGTTCGTCTCGGTCCATTTGGGAGGCTGGGACCACCACTGGGATCTGAAGGGGAGCTACGAGCGGCTGCTGCCGATCGTCGACCAAGGCTTTTCAGCGCTTTTGGAAGACCTCGCCCAGCGCGGGCTCCTTGAAACCACGCTGGTGATGCTCTGCGGCGAGTTCAGTCGCACGCCCCGCATGAACGACGGCGGTAACGGCGGCGCACCGATGAGCATGGGGACCCCAGGCCGGGACCACTGGGGGAACGCGATGTTCTGCCTGATGGGGGGCGGCGGGGTGCAAGGGGGCCGCATCGTCGGCTCGACGAATCGCTTGGGCGAAGTGCCGCAAGATCGGCCCGTCTCCCCCGCGGACATCCACCACACGATGTTCCACGTGCTGGGGATCGATCCGCACGCCAGCTTCCTGAACCACTCCGGTCGGCCGATCCCGGCCCTCGAGCCCGGGGCGGTGATTCAGGAACTCTTATAGAAAGTCGTCTGAAAAAGAGCGGCGCGGCGTGAGCCCGCCGTGGCAGCATGCGAGAGGTGGCTTGGGTCGGCCACTACACACCTCCCATACGAACCGCTGGCCGCTCTGACGACGTGCCTTCTTACCCATGTTCGCAACCGGTGCGCCTGCGCGCGGTCGGGGCGGGTGCCCCGACCTATGGGTGGATGGGGCGTGCTGCCGGATTCGCCGCTGGCGCAGTTCGCGAGCGGCTGCATATCGGCTTGGATTCGCGGTACCGGAATCGAAGTTGCTTGGCGGAAGGATGACGCCCGAAGGACTCGGCGTCTCGCGATTGCTCCTCATCGCCTGCGAAGCGCTCAATCCTGATGCTTTCCAAGACATTAACCATCCTGCTCGCGGGGGGCGTGGGCTCCCGGCTCCATCCCCTGACCGCTGATCGAGCCAAGCCAGGGGTTCCCTTTGCCGGAAAATACCGCATCATTGACTTCGCCTTAAGCAATTGCCTCCATTCGGGGCTCCGGCGGGTACTGGTCCTGACACAGTACAAATCCCACTCGCTGCAGAAGCACCTCCGTGACGGCTGGTCGATCTTCAATCCCGAGATCCAGGAGTACATCACGGTCGTCCCGCCCCAGATGCGTCGGGGGGACTCGTGGTACACCGGCACGGCGGACGCGATTTATCAGAACCTCTACCTGCTCCAGCGCAGCGGCGCCGCCCACGTTCTCATTCTCTCCGGGGACCATGTTTACCGCATGGACTACGCGGCGATGGTCAAATCCCACGTCAAAAGCCGGGCCGCCGCGACGATCGCCTGCATGGATGTCCCGTTGGACGAGGCCACCGAATTCGGCGTGATGGCCGTCAACGAACGGCATGAAATCGTTGAATTTCAAGAGAAACCGAAGCGTCCCAAACCGATGCCGGGCAACCCGGAGCGGGCGCTCGCCTCGATGGGGATCTACGTCTTTTCGCTGGAGGCGTTGTGTCGGGAGTTGGAGCTCGATCATTCCCAGCCCGAGTCCGCGCACGATTTCGGCAAGAACATCCTGCCGCGGATGATCACCCAACCGGGGACGGTGCACGCCTATCGGTTCGGCGGCAAAGCGGGCCGGGTGACCCAGGACCGCTACTGGCGCGACGTCGGAACGCTCGACGCCTATTACGAAGCCAACATGGATCTGCTGCTGCCGATTCCCCCGCTCGACCTCTATCAAGAGGATTGGTCGATCCGCACTTATCACGGCCAGAATCCCCCCGCGCGGATGGTCCCCGGACGAAGCGGCTCGCAAGGGGAGTTTCTGAATTCGATCCTCGGAGCGGGGACGATCATCTCCGGCGGCTGCGTGCGGCATTCGATCCTGTCGGCCAGGGTGGTCGTCGAGGATCGCGCGGAGGTCGACAACAGCATTCTGTTCGACGCCGTGCGGGTAGGGCCCGGAGCCAGGCTGCAGCGCTGCATCGTCGACAAGGGAGCCCATGTCCCGCCCGGCGAGACCATCGGGCACGATCACGAGGCGGATCGGCGGCGGGGGTTCACGGTGTCGGAGAAGGGGATCGTCGTCGTTCCCAAAGGCTATCGGTTCGCATGACGCGGTCCGCTGGTCCTCCTCACAACGGACCTCAATCCCAGAGGAGGCTGTTCACGGCCACAGGCCGATTGTGCTTCTCGAATCCGGGTGGAATATTCGTCGGGGTGGGCACGGCAGGCGGGGGCGAAAGGGAACGTCGGGGAGCCGAGGCGGCGGATTCAGCCCAGTACGGCGGAGCATGCAGTCGGTCGGTTCTGCGGCGCGGGGGGAGTGGACGGCGACCATGCCGGTGACATCGGCACGGAGACATGCCAGGACGGCATTGCGCTGGGCCGCGAGGTTCCGCGGGGCGTGCCCCGTCGAGATCGTCGTGTGGTCTTCGCGGGACCCGACATCCCGGACCCGATGCAGTGCGTGTTCAATGGCGCCCCAGTGGCCACACACGTGGGCCAAGAGTCACGGCGCATCGACATGGGCGCGCGGTCAACGGGTGGCGGGCGTCGCGCGTGGGCTTTCCCACTCGCGCAGGACCTGACCGTGCACGGCCGGATCGAGCTGGATCAACAGGTCGTGCAAGCGTCGAGCTTCGGCGGCCGACGGGTGAATCACACTGTGAAGGAAATCGAGTGGTCCATCATGCAACCATCCGACGAACTCCGTGTCACGTCCGCGCCGCAACCACAAAGCACTTACGATCGCCGCCAGCAGGCGGACCGCGGATGAGGTCGTCCCTTAGCCCCCCGTGGATCAGAGACTTGCGCCAATCTGGCCAGCAAGTCGATGGTGCGGTCGGCCGACATCACTCTCCCTCCGTGACGGGAAACCTCGATCCGTCACACACCACCGCAAGCGACTTGCACCTCCCAGGCCGAACTCTCCGCAGACCGTGTCAAGCCGAGGGCCGACCTTGCAAACTCCGCGATGACCTGCCAGAATCCCCCCTTCGACCAAGCGGCGGCCGTTCTGCGGAACCCCGCCGCGATGTCCGGGATGTAGCGCAGCCTGGCTAGCGCGCTTGCTTGGGGTGCAAGAGGTCGTGGGTTCAAATCCCGCCATCCCGACTATCTTTCTTTTGAAGCCCTTCGGCCAACAGGTCGAAGGGCTTTCTCCA
>CAYRVS010000103.1:0-1592 GCA_964427725.1 uncultured Planctomycetaceae bacterium
TTATAGCACACCGGCGTCCACGATGCGCGCGATTGCGCGACCTGGGGCGGCGCGGCGTGAACCTGCGGGAACGGAGAGCAAAGGTCGGGAGTCGAAGGTTGAGAGCCGAATAGACCGCGTCGAGCGCCGAGTGCTTCCGCGCATTCCGCGATGAGACCCGTGGACACTGCTGCCATGGATCTTCGACCTGCGATGCGACCCCGCCGACGAGATGTCTTTCATGATGAGCAAATAGCCATATTTCGGGGATGGGCCCGGACAGTTTCGAACAGGCATACCAAGGATTGTCAGTCTTCGGTTCTTGGAGCGCTATCCGGACGGTTGGTTGAGGCGGCAAGTCGGTCTTTGAACGGGTCGGTCTTTGAACGGGATTTGATGTTCGGCCTGGGCGCGTCGTTTGGTTAGTCCATAGATGGCGCTCAACCGGACCATGCCTTCGCGGGAGTCGGTACGGCGCTTGCAGCCTTTGCTGAGCCGGAACGCGGCCGAGCCAAGCCATGCTGCGCTCAGCCGGAACGACACCGTCGTCGGTGACCCGCTCGAGGATGTCACTTCCAGCAGCCTGAATGCCCCCGGCTCGGCATCGACCGAACCGAATCCCGATCGGCAGGGGGAGGTCGACCCGGCGGTGAATTTCGGCCTCATCACGCTCGACTGGTCGGCCCAACCGCCGACGGTGACGCTGGCGGTGCGTGGCGAAACGGGAACGATCGAGCGAATCGTTCAAGTGCCGTTGACTGCGCTGACTTCGGCGGATTCCCCGCAACCGTGGGAAAATTTGCGTTGACCCGTTTGACCGATGGGTGAACCTGACCTAGGTTTCGCGGAACGGGGATCGTCCGTCGCGTCGCGCCGGGGCGTCCCGGTGGGTTGGGGGCATATCATGGACCGCCGACGTCAATTCTGGTCAGACGACGAGGGGACCACCTCGGTCGAGTACGCCATCATGCTCGCCTTGATTCTCCTCGTCCTGATCGTCGGCGTCACCGCGTTCGGCACGGCCCAAAACGGTTACTGGGGCAAGATCGACAATGAAATGACCGCCCACGGCTTGAACTGACTTTTTCCGATCCCCGCAAGACCACGACACTCACGCACCCAGTCCCCGAGGGATTGGGTGTTTTCGTTTCGGTGGCGTGTACCCGAAACATGCCTTGTCAGCATCACAATTCGTGGCCGATCATGTGGCACGTGATGGAGCTGCTGCCTTAGTCCTTCGTCAGACGCCGCCATCGCTCTCATGAAACCGCGTCACGATGCACCAGGTCCGGATCGGTCTCGGCGGAAACTTGGGAGACGTCCCCGCGACGTTCGCCGCCGTCTTCGCGGAACTCACACGGCATCCGGAGTGCCGGGCGATCCGTCGGAGCGCGAATTACCGCTCCGCGCCGATGGGGGCCGTCGCCGGTGACCCCTTCTGGAACGCCGTGTTCGCATGCGAGACATCGCTCTCCCCCGACGCCTTGCTCGAGCAGCTGCAAGCCTGGGAAATGGCGTTCGGCCGCGTCCGAACCGTCCGCTGGGGGCCGCGGACACTCGATCTCGATGTGCTGGTGTACGGCGACCACGTGCAGACGACTCCTCGGTTGACG
>CAYRVS010000103.1:1602-18005 GCA_964427725.1 uncultured Planctomycetaceae bacterium
CGGTTGACGTTGCCCCATCCCGGCCTCGTGTATCGCCGGTTCGTGCTTGATCCCCTGTGGGAACTGGATCCGCAAGGCCTCGATCCCGCTACGGGGATGACCTTCTCGGACCTGCGGAGCCGACTTCTGGGAACGCCAACCATCTGGCTCTCCTCAGCCTGCCCCGATGGCGTTCTCGCCGCGATTCGCACGCGACTGACGACTTTGGCTGTCGAGATCCTTTGCGACCATCTCCCTTCGGCGACTTGGCCGGAACGGGGCGTGGTGCTTAAGCGGTCGGGTTCCAACCCCACGAGAACGCCGGCGCACGGCCGTCCGAAGGTCGATTGGCCCGGCGACTGGCACGATCCCGCGTTCGTCGACTTCGTTCATGACGTCGCCACCGCCGCGTTCCTACCACCGGAGCGAACGGAATCCGCCACGGCGATTCCCGCGTAGTCGATGCGGCGTGGTATCGTCAGCGACCAAGCCTGGGGGATCATCACATGAATGTCTCGTCGTCCGTCGACTGGAACACCTATCGCGCGCAGGAGGTCGTCCTCGATCTCGCGAGCCCTTACGTGATCTTGGGAGTGCTGACCGAGACGCACGGCGGCTTGATGACCCTCACCGACGCCGACGTCCACGACCTGCGCGACAGCAAAACGACCCGCGAACTGTACGTCCTCGCCGCGCGGCGGCACGGCATCCGCAGCAACCGCAAACAGGTGATTGTCCGCATCGACGAAGTCGTCAGCCTGTCGCGGCTCGACGATGTCCTCGAATGACGGCGAGACCATCACGATTCAGCGCACGTGGGTGTAGAGCCGCGCCAAGTGTTTGGGGGCGACCCCCAAGGCGTACAGCGTCAGCAAGGTCCAGTTGAGCGCCGTCTGCCGCAGCAAGCCCCGTTTCCGCCAGCGACGAGCGGATACGACCAAGCGTGGCCATAGGACGACGAACCGGCCACGGCCGCGCAGCCGCTCCATCAAGCCGACGTCTTCCATCAACGGCCACTCGGGAAACCCGCCGATCGCGGTGAACACGTCGCGGCGGAGAAAGAGCCCCTGATCACCGTACGCCATCCGCCACCATAACACGCGCCGCAGATTTCCCCATTCCCACAGTCGATAAGCCCACCCCGCGGCATCGATCCGTTGTTGAAAACAACCCCCGACGATGTCGGGATCGCGATTCAACACGTCACGCAGGACCGTGATGCTCCCCGGCGCTGGAAGGCAGTCGGCATGCAGAAAGACGAGGACGTTCCCCGTCGCGACGGCGGCCCCACGGTTCTGTTGCACGGCTCGTCCGGGGAGCGACGACAACACTCGATCGGCCCCCGCCGCCTGAGGGATCGTCGCGTCGCGGCTCCCCCCATCGACGACCACGACTTCATCCGCCCCGGCGGCCCGCGCGGCGGCGATCGTCTCGGCGATGCGGGCCGCCTCGTTCAAGGCCGGAATGATGACCGACACGCGCGGCGTGGTTCCCGGCGTCTGGGGCATTGAGTCCCCGGGCCGACTCATTGACGGCTCCCGGTCTTTGGGGGAGACTGCTCGCACGATGGTCGTCCCGCGCCGAGCGTCCTTGTCCCTGAGGCGCGACCGTCGTCATACGGGCTGCGATGACCGACCTGTCGCCGGAAGAAGACGACCGCCTGATGCTCGCCCTGCAAGGGGGGGACGGGGCGGCCTTTGCCGCGCTGGTGGCCCGGCACGAGCCGCGGCTGTTGGGCTTTTTTTCCCGTCGGCTGCATGATCGTCAATTGGCGGAGGATTTGACCCAGGAAACGTTTCTGCGATTGCACGAGCATTATTACGACTACCTCCCCCGCCGCGCCTTCCGGGCGTGGTTGTTTCGCATCGCCTATCACATTCTTGTCGACAAGACCCGCAAACGATCCAACGACGTGCTGATTCGGGCCTCGCGCGGCCGCTCCGAAGATGGCGAAGACAGCTTGGCCTGGATCGAGGCGGCGCAGCGTAGCCCCGATCTCGAGGCGGCGGAAACCGAACTCGTCCGGTTGGTCCACAAAATCGCCCCCACCTTGCCGCTGGAGCAGTGGATGACCTTCAGCCTCTACCATTTCGAGGGTTTGACGCTTCCGGCGATCGCCGACGCCATGGAAACCAGCGTCCCCACCACGAAAGGTCGGCTGCGCCTGGCGCGACAAAAGCTTCGCGACGAACTGAAAAAGCACGAGTACGAACCCCCCTGGAGTCCAGCCGACGAGCTCGACGCCGACGGCCCGGTGGGAGGGCCCACCGACCGATGAGCCCGATTTCCCATGCTATAGTCACCAAGTCTACGTCGCGGCGGATCGACCGTGCTCTTTCTGAGTCGCACGACCGACGTGTGAAACCGATGTCGGCCGCTACAATTCGGCGAGCTGGCGATTCTTGGGATATCGCATTTGCGGAGTCGTCCGATCATGCGGCGGCGTGGATTGGCTGCAAGATCCCTGGGTGGACGATTCCGAGCCTAGAGAATTTCCCTCGACCGACTGATCCTGATCGGTCGGCCCGCCGTTGTCCTTCAGATACGAGCTTACACCCCGACCGAAGCGGTCTGTGACCGGATTGGTCCCCACGGATGGACCAGCCGCCACGCGGGAGAGACGTCATGGCCTATTTTCATCGCCTCAGCGAAATTGTGACGTGCAACGTCGCCGGTCTGCTGACCCAGTCGGAAAACCCTCGCGTGGCGATCGATCAGATCATCGCCGAGATGGAGGAGGGACTGGCCGGGGCCCGACGGAGTGCGACCACGGCGGCGGGGAACGCCGATCGGTTGTTCGCCGAGATTCAGACCCATCGTCAGCAGGCCGATCAGTGGAGCGAACGAGCCCGCGAATCGCTGAGGGCCCGCCAGGATGACGAAGCCCGGCTGTCGCTGCTGCGCAAACGGGAGACGGACGACCTGATCGCGGGGCTCGTGCAGCAGCATCACGCCGCCGAGGCGACGCGCGAACATTTGGCGACGATGCAACGGGCCTTGGAAGCCCGGTTGGCCGAAGCCTTACGCCGCCGCTCGGCCATGGAGCATGCCGCCCCCCCCGAGGATCGTCCCGCGCCCTTGGCCACCGAGTCGCTGGGGGCCGGTTCCGACCGGCTGACCGAAGTTGACGAAGAACTCGCCGCCCTGAAACGCGAACTCGGCGTTTCCTGACCGATGGCGTGAGGGATGTGTCCTCGGGTGGCCCGGCCGCGAGCGGCCGGGTGCCGCAGGCACACGATGCCGCGCCATGCGGGTCGGCTGTCGCCGCGGTTCCGACCTGATGCTGATGGACGGGACGCTCCGCCTCGTCCACTCATCGAAACGAGCGCTTGTTGCCAAGCCGATCGTTACGTCGGCTTTCGGATCACTACGTTGACGATCTCCGCGAGTGCTGCCCCCGCACGCTCCAGCGGCCCATCATTGGTCACCACATGCGTCGCCCGGAGACGCTTCTCCGCCGGCGGCCATTGACTCGCCTCGCGGGCGGCCAACTGTTCCGTGGTCCAACCTCGCTCCTGCAAGACCCGACTCCGCCTCACTTCGTCCGGCGTCTCGATGTAGACCACCGCCGCGCATCGGCGATCCCACCCGACTTCGAGCAACAACGCCGCGTCAAGCAGGACGGCTTGCACCCCGGCGGGCAACGCGGCGAGAACTTCGTCCAAAGCGCGTCCAATCGCCGGATGAACGATCGCCTCCAACCGTTCCCTCGCCGCTCGTTGCGTCTCCCCCATCCCGAAGACCTTGGACGCCAAGGCGGGGCGGGAGATCATCCCATCATCGGCCAAAATCTCGGGACCGAATGCGGCGACCAGTGCCTCGCGGACATCAGGCTGCGCGAGCGCGGCGTGCCCCAGCCGATCGGCGTCGATCCGGAGCACCGGAGCCCGTTCCGCGACCCATTGCGCCACGGCACTCTTGCCGGACCCAATCCCGCCGATGATCCCCACGATGGGGCAGGGGGAGGCCACGGTAAGCGGGGGACTGGTCATATCATCGACTCTATCAGATGGTTGGCGGGCGCACCGATCATGCGGGAGTCCGTATGGCGACGGGGCGGAGGCTCAACGCCACACCGCGGGATCCTGTTGATAGTACTGTCGCAGTAACCCATACAACGTCGGCAGCTCTTGCAGCATCCGCGGCGCGGCCGAGAAAAAGACCTCGCTGCCCACCGCAAAAAACTCGATCAGACTGGTCCCGGCGTAATCATCCAGCAGCCGCGACCGACCCATGCGATTCTGTCGCAGAAAGCGGCGATATTCGCCCTCGAACGCCGCCGCCCAGGCGGTGGGGGCGGCGACATGCTCGAGATCGGGAACGCCGTCGACCTCCGCGTTCGCCATATCCAACAGATGGGCGAATTCATGAATCACCAAGTTGCGGCCGGTGTCGCCACGCGCCTGCGCTTCGATCTCCCGCCACGCGAGAATCACCGGCCCCTGGTACCACGCCTCCCCCAGGCGCGGCTCGCCCGATTCCTCCTCGAGGCCCCAGCTCTGCCGACGTTTCGGTTGCGCCACGAACGTGTCGGGATAAATCAAAATCGATAGCAGACGATCGAACGGCGACGCGGGAAAGCCGAGACCCATCAGAGCGGCCGACGCGGCGATCGTCACGCGCATCTCCTCCGTGACGACTTGTCCGCCGCACCCTTCCCAATGCTTCTCATGCACCAGCAGCGTGACGTCTCGGCGCAGTCGATCGCGCGTGGCCTCCTCGAAGCCGGCATAGGGTCGACAACCCGCGGTGATCCACGATTCCCACGCTTCCGGAAACGGTGCCGCAAGGAGTCTCCGTCGTCGCCATTGCCGCCACCAACCAAACATGCGGGCCAGTCAGTTAGGGAATCGCGAGTCGGATATCGCCGGACGAATTGACGGCTCGTCCCATGTGTTTCGGCGATTTGTGACTCGCTGGATCGAAGCCATTGAACGCCGAACCCTACGCGGCGAGTTTGGATGCTGTCGATGCGTCGCCGATGCCGATGGCATGCTCGCGTTTTCGTGTGGAATAGACCACGCTGCCGGTGTACCACAAGAAGGCGGTGCAGGCGACGTAGCGGCCGCATTCGGCCCAGGCCGCGCCCAGAAATCCATAGCGCGGCGCGAGGAGCAGGCACAAAAAGACCTGCACGACGATCCCCACCACGGTGTTGCCGAACTGCAGCCAGTTCGACCGCGTCGCCACCAGGACCGAGGAGCCGAAGGCGCTCAGGCTGCCGATCAACACCCCCAGCATGATCACCTGGGTCGCGGGAGCCGCGGCACGATACTCCGAGGTGAACATCAACTCGAGAATCCACGGCCCCCCCAGCCAGAAGACCAACGCTCCCAGACCATTGATGCCCCCGTAGAGCCAAGTCAGTTTCGTGGTCAGCCGGCGGAAGCCGTCGTAGTCCCCGCGTTGCAAGCTCGCCGCCGTCCGCGCGAGCGCCGATTGGCTCACCGCCGCGACGAACGGCGTCAACAGCGACAGCGGCGTCGCCGCGATGGAATAGAACGCCATGTCGTGCGAGCCGACGATCCCTTCCAGGAGATATCGCGGCATATGGGTCGCGCCAACCTGGATCGCCGTGATGAGTCCCAAAGGCATCGCCACCACGCACAGCCGCCACAAGCCCACGGAGGTCACCGGCTGCGGTCCCAGGGTCGGCCGCAAGGAACCCCAGACGCCGGGCAAATCCCAAAGCACGAACGTCAGTAACGAGACGATCAGCATTCCCCCGATCGCGGCGACCAGCGTGCTCCCCGACCACAACATCGCGACAAACACTCCCAACGAGACCAGGCTTCTCGTCGTCAACGACGCGGCGACCAGGTCGAGCCGCTCGTGGCGTTGCCACTCCGCATGCGTGATGTCGCTCAACGATTCCATGAGACGCTGCGCGGTCAAGATGAACAACAGATTCGAGAATTCCGCCGTCGCGCGGATCACCCACGCCACGCCGGCGGTCACCACGAACGCTCCCAGACTGGCGAGGAGCCGATGCGTCAGATACTCGCGGAACGGGTGCTCGTGACGACTGTCGGTGACGCAAAGCTGCCGCAATTGCATCTGGCTCAAGGCGATGATCGGCAGCACGATCGCCACGCCCAGCGTGAAGTCGGGCACCATCCCCGGTCGCCCCAGCTTGGTGACCGCCACGACCTGCAGATACTGCGCGGCCAAATAGCTCGCCGTCCCAACGATCGTCCAGCCGACGCTCCAAGTCAGCGAGCGCGGCGCGGCGGCGGACACCATGCGATCATCCCTGCGGGGCAATTTCGGCACGTCGATCCGAGCGAAGTGACCGCGGCGTCCATCGGCGGAATGTGCCGATCGAAGCCGCGGCGCGGGTTCTAGCCGCAGGCTTCCCGCGGCGTCAAGAGCGGCCAAAACCCTTCCAAAATCATAAGTTGCGACACCGGAAACCCCTCTTGCAGGATCTGCCGATCGTGATCAGAATCCCCCGCCCCAGGGACCCGGTGGGCCCTCCGGCAGGCTCAGCCTCCTTTGTCGTAAACCAGCGGCCTCTCCGTGGCAGACTTCGCGGCGACGAACGATCAGCGGACCCGCTCGCGGCGACACCGCTCATCGTCCCATTCTAGTCGCCCAGTCGCGCGCGTCCCGCGATCGACCGATGGCTGGGGGGCCGCGACCGAAACCCGCCAGGGTGATGTCTGGCTTGGGATGACCGATTTCGGCATCCTCGCGGTCTTGTTCGGCACCACCGTCTGGTTCGGCGGACGGACTCCGGTCGGCCAGCTCTTTCTGCTCGTTGCGTGCGTGACGACGGCGCTCTGTTGGTCGATCCATGCCTGGGCCTCGGGGACCCGACGCTGGATCTGGACCGGCAGCGAAGGGCTCTGGTTCCTCGCCGCCATGATCCCCGTTCTACAGCTTGTTTCGCTCCCCGCGGAGACGATCGCGACTTGGTCTCCGCGGACCGCGGCGCTGCTCCCCCTCTGGGGGGCGGAGGTTCCAGGGAACCCGTTGGCGACGACGTGGTCCATGTTGACCTTTTCCCCGGCCGCGACCCGTGGGGGGCTGCAACTCTTTCTGGCCTACACCGTCTGGTTCTTGACGTTGGTTCAACGGTTACGGACGGCGGATGACGCCTATCGCCTCTTGCGCTGGATCGCCGCCGGGACCATCGGCTGGGCGCTCTTCGGCCTGATCCAATACGGCACCGCGAACGGCAGGTTCTATTGGGTCGTCGAGCACCCGTTCTCATCGACCAGTCATTTCGTGACCGGGTCATTCACCAACCGCAATCATTACGCCCATCTGCTGGCGCTCGGGTTGGGACCGCTGTTCTGGTGCGTCGCCACGAGTTGGTTGACGCCCGCGCAAGGTCAGGATCAAGGTTTCACGACCGCTCCGTCACGACTCCCCGCGTGGGGGTGGTCGCTGGGGTTGATCGTCACGCTCACGGCGATCTTGTTGAGTTTGTCGCGTGGCGGACTCCTCGCCGCCGTCATCACCGTCGTGCTGGCCAGCCTGCTGGTGGTTCCCATCCTGGCGGCTCGTCAGCGATCCCTCTCCCTGGTGATCTTCGCCGTCTTGCTGGTGACGTGCGGCATCGGGTACGCCGGATTCGACAAAGTCGTGCAGCGCGCCGCCTCGGCCAACGACCGGATTCGCCTCGCCATTTGGGAAGCCAACACCGCCGTCTGGCAAGACTTCCCGCTGTTGGGGACCGGCGTCGGCACCCATGCCGAGGCCCATCACACGCGTCTTAAGCAGGTGCTCCACAACACCGTCTACACGCACGCCGAGAGCTCGATCTTTCAGGTCGCCTCCGAGACCGGCACCGCCGGGTTGGTGGTGACCGGATTGATGATTCTTGCCGCCGGTTACTGGTTGCTTCGCGGCTGGCTCACGTCGCGGAGTCCAGAGACATCTCGCGCCGCATGCGCCGCGCTCTTGGCTGGGCTGGTGGGCCATCTGGTGCATGCGATCGCCGACTTCGTGTGGTATGTCCCGGCTTGCATGGTGACGGTCGCAGCCATGGTCGCATGCTGCTTCGCGTTGCGGCGACAGATCCGTCCCTGCGAGGAGTCGCCGGAACGGACGCATCGCTTCGCCTGGATGATGTCCGCGATCGGGGCGTTGAGTCTCCTCGCTTGGGCGGGGCCGACGTGGCAACAGGCGGCTCAAGCGGAACCACGGACGCGGGACTACCTGTGGCTCGCCCATCGACAGGTCGAGGAACTGCCGGCCGACGATGACGAGGCCCGACGTGCCTGGGAATACGACAAGGCCCGCGTCGCGCTTCAGGCGGCGAAAGCCAATCCCGGTGACCCGCAAACTCGCATGCTCCTCGCCGAAGCTTACGTCCGCGTCTTCAATCAGCGGCAACTGCGGAACGATCCCCCCTTCACGTTGACCGAACTGAAGGACGTCGTCGCCGCCTCGAACTTCGCATCGGCGGACGAGGCGAAGGCGTGGTTGACCAAGATCGCGGGGAAGAACACGCGCTACCTCGAGCTTGCCTGGCGACAAGCCGTCGCGGCGGTCCGGGCCGCGCCCCTGCAGGCCCCGGCGTATCTCACCATGATGGAACTCAGCTTCCTGCACGACCCCTCCGGCAAGTTGGAAGCCGACCTGATGGAGCAAACCCGCCGGCTGCGGCCGTATGACCCCGAGGTCATGTTTCTGGTGGGCCAGCGGCAACTTCTGGCGGGCGATCGGCAGGCGGGGCTCGAGTCGTTGATCGCCGCGTATCGCGGGTCGCCGCCGCTCCAACCTCGAATCGCCAAGATCCTCGTCTCTTTGGAGACCCCCGACGTTCTGCTCGACCGGTTGGAACCCGATGAGTCGGCAAGCGGGAACCTCGCGACGGCATTCGCGGAGAGTGGTCAAACCGCCGAGGCCGCTCGAGTCTACGACCACCAGATTCGGCTGGCGCGCGAGGCGGCGCGGCATGGTCGAACGGTTGAAGCGCGGGTTGAGGCCTGGATCGTCATTTATCAGGCGGAGCAACAGCGCGATCGGCCCGACGCGGCGATCGCCGCGCTCGAAGCCGCCATCGCCGATCATCCCCAGGTCGCCCATTTTCGCATGGCGATCGCACGACTGTTGGCGGAGACCGATCGTCTGCCGGAGGGGGTGGAGCACCTTCGCTGGTTGACGGCGCGCTATCCCGACGAGCCCCAATATGCAGCGTGGTTGACTGCCGCGACCACGGCGGCCCGCGTCACGCCGGTGGGTCATTGGGGGGAGGCGACCCCGGCGGATGCCGGTTCCCGGCCGTTGCCCGTAGAGGCAAACCCATGATGGGAATAGGGATGCGACGCGCCATATCGCGTCATCCTGGGCGAAGTCCCGGAAGAATATCATTCCACCCTTGCACGCCCCCAAGATCCTAAGACCCTATCACCGAGAAATTTGTCAAGGGGACGGTACGCATCGGCTGGGAAGCATGGTTGGTCTTGGGGGTGATCTCTTGGTTGGTGATCGCGCTCGCGAAAGAGTGGGCGGGGGCCGACCTGCTGTGTGTCACGGCCCTGGCCATCCTGCTGACGGCGGGCGAAGTCGATCGGGCCTATCAGAAGTCACTGGTCGACGCTGACGGCAGGCCTGCGAAGGTCGTCTCCAAACTCCCCGGCGTCAGTGAGGTCGCCGCCGGCTTTGGCAACACCGGTCTGTTGACCGTCGGGGTCCTCTTCGTCGTCGTCGGGCTTTGCCACCCCGTTCGGCGATCGGACCAATCTGATGGTCTATGGCCCGGGGGGGGGCGTTCAACGACTATCTTCGCGTCGGCATCCCGCTCGATCTGCTGATGATGGTGGTCACCGTCTTGCTCGCCCGCATCATCTGGCCGTTTTAGGGATCCCCGAGATGCCCAGCCATGGCCATGGCTGGGTTCTTCCCCCGGAATTCGAGCGTCGGCTCACCGCGCCCCCCAATACGCATTCGCCTCCGCGGACATCATGTCGCGAAACGTCGTGACGATCTCCCGCCTGCCGGCGTCGAGTCGATCGGCGACCGTCTCCGCCGGCCCGTCAGCTCCCCCGACGGCTTGAAGCGTGACCAGCAGCGCCGCGGGAGCTTGTTCCGCTGGTTCGGACTCCACGGCGATGGCGACCCGCAGCGTCCCAGACGACTGCGGCAATCCGAACGACCACGTGCACGCGATGTCGAGGGGCGCGCGTGGCAGCGGTCCACGGCTGGGAGCCGTCAACCACCGGCAAAACCGCAGATCATGCAGCTCCTGCCAGACCGTCCCCCGCGGGATGCGATTGACATACTCGACACTCCAACCGGTGACCGCAGACCCGTGTGGGACCGAACCACACGCCGTCACACACGCATCCCATGTCTGCAACAGTCCGTCGCGCAGGGTCTCATAGTGGGGGTAGACGTCTCCTTGGCGACCATTCCAATCGTAGCACAATCGCCCCGTGGTTGAATTGAGCGTGACTTGACGATCGCCCAGAATCGACCGCCAGCTCCACCGCGATTCGGGCGATCGAGGTGATGATTCCGGCGTCCACTCCGGACCCAGCCAAGTCACGTCGCGCGTGCCCAACCGAGTGGCGTGTGTCGCCACGTCCGGCAAATCGACGGCCAGCGTCACCCCGATCAGCGGGGGAAAGGCATACCGCGGGCGTGAAGTTTCGCGCGGGTCGTCGGAATGGATCAGCGGTCGCATCCTCGGAATCCTTCCGGAGGTCGCCGTGAGGGATCGACACGGACCACGTTATCCCGTCGTGGTCGCGCGAATGCAATCTTCAAGGGACGTGCGGCGGTTCGGGCTCGACCGTGGGCGGGCGAAGTTCCTGCATCCCGGTGGTGTCGAGACAGGAATCCATCGCCAACCACCACGCCCGGGCATAGCGAAACAGGATCAGCGGGACGATCACGCAATACGCGAGCAGGGGGCCCGCGAGGGCTTCGTTCGACCAGCCGAGTCCGAAATGGAGCCCCATGTAGAGCGCCGTCAACGTCAGCGACGTGAAGCCATAGTTGAGGTAGGTCGAACCCAGAAAGAACCCCGGGTCGCGCTCATAAACGAAGCCGCAGCCCGTACACGCGCGATGCATCGTGAGGAACCCGCGAAACAGGGGGCCCTGACCACACCGCGGGCATTTAAGCCGCATCGCCCGTCCCAGCGCGGTGCCGTAACGCACACTCCCCATGATCGCGCCTCCTCACAGCAATCTCTCTCCAAGAAGCCGAGGGGCGACGTCCCCTCGGCCCGTGAAACCAGCATTCTACCCAATCGTGTGTTTCACGTGCCGACTGGTCTGCGGGGTTCCCCGCACAATCGATTTTCCCGTTATGACCGCTACAGTTTCCGGCCGATATGTCCCCGAGGAGGGGCGCGCCGCGCGTCGACCGGGGAGCCTATCGAACTGGCGGGACTGCCGGTCGCCCCCGGTTCGCCGACGCCGGACGCAGGGGACAGACGGATGCGACAACGACATTGGTTGACCGGGTTGTGGGCGTGTCTGGCGGCTCAGGGACTGGCCGGGGCCGCGCTCCCCCTCATCGCCGGCGAACCCTATCCCTACTCCGAGGAATGGTGGGCCATGCGGTCCCAAGACCCGCCCGGCGCGCGGCAGGTCGAAAAGGACGGCAAACTGTGGCCGCCGTTCGCGCGACCGGTCGGCGAGAAGCAGCACTGGGTCCACAAGTACCATCACGCCCATTACTGGCCTCACCCGTACAACTGCGACGATCAAGCCTACGTCCGCAACATCCTCGATCAGCAGGCGAGCGGCGGCTGGATCTCCGCCACCACGATCCGTGATTACCATTTCGACGCCGATACGCAGCAGCTCAACTCGGTCGGCCGCGAACACCTCTACTGGATCGTGACCGGCACGCCGGCGCAGTACCGCACGGTGTATCTCGCTCAATCGATGGCTCCCGCCGCCGATGCTCTGCGGCAGGCGAACATCGAACAGACGATTCGCGAATTCCAGCCGAACGGCGGAGTCCCCGTCCTCGTACGGCCCGATCGCTACCTCGGTCGACCGGCCCAGGAAATCGATCAGCTTCGCCGGCTCGAACTGCAATCGATTCCCCGACCGCGGCTCTTCACCATCGGCAACCGGACCGGCAGCAGCGCCGGCGGCGGACTGGGTGGCGCGGGCGCTTCGGGCTCGGGTGCGAGCGGCGGCGGCAGCGGCAGCGGGTCCGGCGGGGGAACGACGCGGTAAGTCCGACGGCGTGCCAAGGCAGCCCCACTTCAGATTGGATCGGGTGACGTGTCGACCGGTTCGCGAACCATCGTCGATGAGCTCCGCGACACTCCACGTAGTTGGCGTGCCGAGTCCGCCACGAGTCTGCCCACGATGCCGTTACCCGTGGAAGTCCCGAGCTTGAGCGGAGCGGTCACGCCGGAAGAGTCGAACCGAGGCGCGCGGAACTGGCTCGAATCGACCCCCGCGCCGCATGCGCCCCGCGCGCCGCAGAGCCTCGCGGAAGCGGGACTCACGCTCGGGTTCGTCGCCGATATGGTCCTCAAGCTGCTCTACGCGCATGGCAGCCTGGTCGGGCTCGAACTCGCCCATCAGATGCGGCTCCCATTCCCGATCATCGAAGAGGCGCTGCGGTTTCTGAAGGACCAGCGCTGCATCGAAGTCTCGAGCGGCGAAGTCGTCGGCCGCGTCTCGTATCGCTTCGCGTTGACCGAACTCGGCCGGCTGCGGGCCCGCGAAACCTTCGAGCAATGCCGGTATGTCGGCCCCGTACCTGTCACGATGGAGCAATACACCGCGCAATGCCGACTGCAATCGGTCGCGGGAATCCCCTGCACGCCGGACTCGCTGCGGGTCGCCTTCGAGGGCTTCATCCTCCGCGACGGGATGCTCGCCGAACTGGGGCCCGCCGTCTGCAGCGGCCGCTCGATCTTCGTCTATGGTCCCCCGGGGAACGGCAAGACGGTCATCGCCAAAGGCTTGGGGCGCTATCTCAATCTGACGGGCGGAGAGGTCTACGTCCCCTACGCCTTGCAGGCCGAGAACACGATCATCACCGTCTTCGATCCGGTCCTGCATCAAGCCACCGACGACGCCGAACTCGCCCGCCGCGGCGTGATCCCCAAATCGAGCGTCGCTCCGAATCACACGACCAACACCACCGCCTATTCCGAGTCGACCGTCGACCTTCGCTGGCGGCGAATTCGCCGCCCCGTGATCATCACCGGCGGGGAACTCACGCTCGACATGCTCGAGCTGCAGCTCCACAAAACCGGGAACTTCTACAACAGCCCGCTCCACATCAAGGCGAACGGCGGAGTCTTCCTGATCGACGACTTCGGCCGCCAACTGGTCAGCCCGAAAGATCTCCTCAATCGGTGGATTGTCCCGCTGGAGGAGCGGATCGACTACCTGACGCTCACGACCGGCCGCAAATTCGCCTTGCCGTTCGAGCAGTTGATCGTCTTCTCGACGAACCTCAACCCGAAAGATTTGGTTGACGACGCGTTCCTGCGGCGGATTCGCTACAAGATTCGGATCGACCCGCCGACGCGCGACGTCTATCGCGACATCTTCGAGAATCTATGTCGTCAGCGCGGGCTGCCGAATTCGCCCGCCGTCGTCGACTACGTTTACACGCGACATTACGACCAGGGGCGGGTTCCGCGCTCGAGCGACCCGCGCGATCTGGTCGACCTCGCGCAGGCCTTATGCCGGTTCCACGAGCGTCCCTTCTCGTGGACCGAAGATGTGATCACGTATGCGACGGGCCGGTTGTTTCATGAACTGTAGGACGGTCGGATGAGACCGAAGAAAGCACACGCCATGCGCCCGCAGATCGTTCGTTGGCAGCGCCTCGTCGCGGGCGGACTGTGCGCCGCCGCCTTAGGCTGCTCGTCGGCCAAGTTCGCGTTGCAGTCGTCGCCGAAACTCCCCGACCAAATCACCACGTCGACCCCCGGCACGCTCGACGCGCCGGTGGGGGATGAGTTGCGGCATCCCGCCAACGTCCATGTCGCCTACGCCCGGTGGCAGGAGCAGCAACGTCAACTGCCGCAGGCCCGCGATTCGTATCGCCAGGCCCTAAATCACGATCCGCGTTCCGTCGAGGCGCTGCTCGGTCTCTCCCGGCTCGATCGCCTCGCCGGTCGGACGACGGAGGCGGAGCGGCATCTCGCGCAGGCCGAACGGCTGCGGCCCGGTGATCCCTTGGTGGCCGCCGCATGGGGCGAGCACTACGCCGCCGCGGGGCGTTATGGCGAGGCGATCGAGAAGTACCGCTATGCCGTCGCGCAGGCGCCTGACGAACGGTTCTATAAGCATCAGTTGGGGGTGGTGCTCACGGGGGCGGGCCGGCCCGAAGAGGGGTTCGAGGTCTTCGCGCAACTCGTCAATCGGGCCGAGGCCCATTACAACGTCGGGTACCTGCTCAAGAAGCAAGGCCATCTGCTCGAAGCGGAGGAACAGTTTCAGCGGGCCCTTGCGCTGCAGCCCGAAATGCCGCAGGCGCAGTCAATGCTCGCGCAGGTGCGTCAGGAACGGGGCGTCGGCGCGCCGGTCGTGATGGCCGTCAACGCCGCATCGTCCTCGGGCGCGGTGACCGCGGGGCATGTGACCCCGCAAGGCGCACCCGCCCCCCCCGTGCAACAAGCGGGCGCGGTCGCCGGTCCGCAGAACCCGGCCCCGACAACCTGGCAACCGACGGGGACTCCCACCCAGGCGACCACCGCGCAGGGGGTCGTCGCGCCGGCCAGCCATATCGCCCAACCCCCGCCCGGACTCACGCCGCAGCAACTCGAACAGTGGCGGAACCAGCAAACGCATTGATCGCGTGCCATCCGCCCGTCATGTTCGGACAAGTTCGTGAGTCCGGGCTGATGCTTGCAGCCGCCTCGAACCCGACGCCGCACCGCGGGATGTGCGGTATCCGCCCAAGGGCGCGAGCTGATCGCCTGCGATCCGCCTTGTTGATCCGCTGCTCGCCTCGCGAAGCGCATGCTATGCTGCGGCGGTGATCGGCAGGCGGCGGGCGTGACAGGGCCGTGGGGGATGTGCTCCCAAGGCGCCCGGGCCTCCGACGGGGCGGCGTGATGGCGGTCTCGCTCGATCAATTCCTGGCGCAAGTGTCGCTCTCGGGGCTGCTCACCCCCGAGCAAGCCGCCGCGTTGGCCGAACGGACCAAACTCGATCCGCAAACCACCGTGGAATCGGTCGTGCGGCAACTCGTGCGTGACGGCCGGCTGACCGCCTATCAGGCGCAGCAGTTTTACGCGGGCAAAGGCCGCGGCTTGGTCCTCGGGAACTACGTCATTCTCGAGCGGCTGGGGCAGGGGGGGATGGGGACCGTCTACAAGGCGCGGCATCGGCGGATGGACCGGCTCGTCGCGCTCAAGGTCCTCAAGCCCGACATCGTCAAGACCCCCGAGCTGCTCGCTCGGTTTCAGCGTGAAGTCAAGGCGGCGGCGCGGCTCGAGCACCCCAACATCGTCGCCGCCTACGACGCCGACGAAGCCCGCGGCACGCACTTCTTCGTGATGCAGTACATCGACGGACAAGACCTCGCGACGCTCCTCAAAACGCGGGGACCGCTGGACCCCGCGACCGCCGTGGGCTGCGTGATGCAAGCCGCGCGCGGCCTGGAGTTCGCCCACCGCAACGGCGTGATCCATCGCGACATCAAGCCCGCGAACTTGCTGCTGGACCGGCAGGGCGTCCTCAAAATCCTCGACATGGGACTCGCCCGGATCGATGGTGAAGTCTCCAGTCAGCACGATCTGACGACCACCGGCGCGGTCATGGGGACGGTCGATTACATGGCTCCAGAACAGGCCATGAGCACCCGCGACGCCGACGCGCGAAGCGACATCTATTCCCTGGGGGCGACATTGTGGCAACTGTTGGTGGGGCGGCCGATGTTCTCGGGCGACTCGCTGATGGCGCGGCTGATCGCCCATCGCGAAGCCCCCATTCCCTCGCTTCGAGAGGCCCTGGCCGAGCGGACTGAACCGCGGTTCGCTGAGGCCGCGTCCGTTGTCGAGCGGTTGGACAGCGTCTTCCGGAAGATGGTCGCCAAGCAACCCGCCGATCGCTATCAGACGATGGCCGAGGTGCTTGCCGCGCTCCCGACGTTCGAGAGAGGCGACCAGGCCCCGATCCCCGGCTCGTTACGACGTGCCTCGGAAGACTCGAATTTCGATCGGTTCGTTGGAGGGTTGGCCGCCCGCATCGCCCCCGCCACTCCCATCGCGACAACCTCCGGCACGCCTCACGAGACCGCAGCCATCGAGCGGTCGCCGTCGGCCACCCTGCAAACCAGTTTGAGCGAACTGGGGACGACCCCTTCGCTTCCCAATATTTCGCTTCTTGCCGGCTCGCAGACGAGACGCCCGCCACGTGGGTATCAGCGATGGGGGCCGATGGTCGGCGGACTCGTCATGCTCCTGGCGAGCCTGCCGTTCCTGCTCCCGCGATCACCGGTGACGGAACCGAAGGGCGCGCCCAATGTCGTCC
>CAYRVS010000104.1:0-17980 GCA_964427725.1 uncultured Planctomycetaceae bacterium
TCGACCCGCGGGCGAATGCCCTGTTCGAACTGGGGGCCGACGGCAAGCTGTTGCAGACCGTGACGTTGGGAAAACCCAATCCGTGAGGTGTTGGAAGCCCAGGGAACGCTTTCCCTGGGCTTCGTAGAAAGAAAGCGGAGTGTCCCATGTCCCGTCGCGGTCTGGTCTGGATGGTGCTGGGCGTGGGAACGCTCGGTCTGACAGGGTGTCCCTCGCAGCCCCCCGCGCCGCCGGTCAATCCGGGGCCGGCGAATGTCGGCACGACGGACGCTCCCGCGCCGGCGGTGATTCCCGAGCGCTCGGCCGCCGACTGTGCCCGCCTCTACCAGTTGCGGAACGAGCTGTTGGGGGCGCTCGAGAACGAACGACTCCCCGAGGCGACGAAGGCTCTTGATGAACTGTCGGCGCTGCTGCCCGACGATCCGGTGGTGGTGCGCAACCGCGCGGTGCTGCGGCTGCTGGAATACTCCAAGGAACCCACCAAGAGCGACGCGGTGTTGGCGGCCGCCGACAATCTGCTCGCCCATGATGACGCACCCGCCGCGAAATGGCTGGCGGGCCGGATGCGGGTCTCGGTGGCGGAGAAGCTGCCACCCGGCCCGGAGGCGGATGCCGCGCTCGGGCGGGGGATCGCCTTGATGAAGGAGGCGATGGAGGCCGACGAAACCAATGCCGCCGTCGCCTTCGAGATCTTCACCAAGACGCAGTATGCGAATCCGGAGCCGCTGAGGGGGTCGTCGAAGTCGGCGCTCCTGATTGCGGCGACCCGCGCGCCGCGGAACGTCTTCGCGCAGTTGCAGCTCCTGGTGCAACAGACGGAGTCGCAAGCGGCCGGGGTGGGGGCGATCGTCGATCGGCTGGAACCGTTGGTCCTGCCGCTGCGGGATCGGATTCTGGCGACCACGCGGGCCGATGTCGGCGAGTTGCTGAAGACGCTGCGCGAGGCGGTGGGGAAAGCGGACTGGAAGCAGGCCTCCAGCCGGGCGCAACTGCTGACGCGGGTCGTCTTCCCGCAGGAGCTGTCGCAAAGCGATCGGCGGTCGCTCGACGTTCATCCGCTCGAATTCTTGAAAACCGACTTCACGACGCTGCGGTGTCCCGCGGCGTCCCTGGTCGCGACGATCATCGGGACGGCGTTCAGTCCGCCCGATCCGAGCCGGTTTGACCTGAATGAATTGGGGGAAATCCGGGATGCCTTGCCGGTCGATCTCGATTTGGATGGGCGGACCGATTTGCTGATTTTGGGGGAGCACGGTCTCCGCTGGCTGGTGAACACGACCGACGATCAACCCTTCGAGAACCGGTGGACGCTGCCGAGTGATTTCGGGAAGGAAGGTGTGCTCGCCGCCGACTTTGATCGTGATACGGCCCAGACGGGGGAGCCCCCGGCGGACGGGGTCTGCGTCGACGCCGATCCTGATGTGGTGACGTTCGGGCCGAGCGGAGTGGCGGTGTATCGCAACGATCGGGCGGAGGATGGAACGCGCGGCCTGATCGCGGTGGCGCAGCCCAATGGTCTGAGCGACGTGAAGGGAGTACGGGCCGCGGTCCCCGGGGATTTCGATCAGGATGGCGATCTGGATTTGGCCCTCGCGGTGGAGGGGGGGATCCAGATCTGGTCGCAGACGGGGCGGATGGAGTTCGAGAATGCAACGAACCGGGTGCAGGGAACGCCGGAGGGCCTGAGGGTCGGGCAGTTGCACGTCGTCGACTGGGATCGCGACGTCGATTACGACCTGGTGCTCGGGCGGACAAACATCCCCGGGTATTTCGAGAATCAACGGCATGGGGAGTTCGTTTGGCGGGCGTTCACCGAGCCGTTCGGGGGGAAACCGCTGGAGGATGTCGGGATCGTCGAAGCGGACGGAAACGCGTCCTGGGATCTGGCGGCGTTCACGCCCGCCGGCGCGACGATGCTGCTGACCACGACCCCCGATCGCGGGGTGACGCGGCCGTTGCGTCAATTCGAGTTGGCCGGCCAGGCACTCGGTTCGCTGCAAAGCGGGGACTTCAACAACGACGGCGGACTCGATCTGGTGGGGCTCTCGGCGGAGGGAATGAGCCTGATCTCCGGAGATGGGGCGGGGGCGTTTCGACCGCCGGAGACTTACACGCTGGGGCCGATCACGCCGCGAGGGTTGCGGGTCGCCGACTTCAATCTGGATGGCAAGCTCGACATCGTGGTCGTCTCGCCGCGCGGGATGGCCTTGATGACGAACGCCACGACTGACGCCGGGAACTGGACCGTGGTTCGGGTCCGCGGCGACGAGGAGACCAACAGCGGTCGCGTGAACCAGTACACGATCGGCAGCCTGATCGAGGTCCGGACGGGAGCGCATTATCAGGCGCGGGTGATCACCGGGCAGACGACCCATTTCGGGTTGGGGGCCGCCGAGCAGGCCGACAGCGTGCGGGTGTTATGGACGAACGGCGTGCCGCAGGCGGCGCTCCAGCCCCCGAAGAACACGGCGCTCTGCGAGCGGATGGCGCTCAAGGGGTCTTGTCCGTACGTCTACACGTGGGACGGCGAGAAATTCGCGTTTTACACCGATCTGTTGTGGGCCGCTCCCTTGGGCTTGCAGTTCGCCGAGAACGTCCTCGCGCCGTCCAGACCGTGGGAATATCTGCGCGTCCCCGGGACGGCGCTCACGGCCCGCGAGGGACGGTACGACTTGCGGATCACCGAGGAATTGTGGGAGGCGGCGTACTTCGACCACGTGGCGCTGCTCGCCATCGATCACCCCGCCGAGATCGAGGTCTACTCGAATGAGAAGGTGGGCCCGGCGGAACTGGCGGAGTTCCGGGTGCATACCGCGAAGGAGAAACGTCGACCGGTCGCGGCCCGCGATCAAACGGGGCGGGACGTCTCCACCGAAATCGCCGCCGAGGATGGGGTCTATCTGAAGGCGTTCCGGACGAAGTATCGACAAGGGCTGACGGAGCCGCACCTCCTCGAGTTGGACTTGGGCGACTTGGAACCGCCGCGACAAGCGACGTTGTTCCTCACAGGGTGGATCTATCCGACCGACACCGCGCTCAACGTGGCGTTGTCGCGGGATCCCCATTTGGAAGGCCCGCGCCCGCCGGCGTTGTCGGTCCCCGATGCGAACGGCGTCTGGCAGGTCGTTCGTCCGTTCATGGGCTTCCCGGGAGGGAAGACGAAGACGATTGCCATCGATCTGTCGAACGTCTTTCTGACGGATGACTATCGGCTGCGGATTGAGACGACGCACGAAATTTATTGGGACGCCGCGTGGTTCACCTGGAACGAATCGCCGGGCGAACATCGCGTGACGCAGTTGCCGCTGCTGTCGGCCGATTTGCGGTATCGCGGGTTCTCGGCGACGTATCCGCCGCGGCTGCATGCCCCCGACACGTACGACTACGACGACGTGTCGGTCGGTCCGAAGTGGCCGCCGATGGAGGGCCGATTCACGCGGTACGGCGAGGTCGCCGAGCTGGTCCGCGCGACCGATGACCGGCTGGTCGTGATGGCGAGCGGAGACGAGCTCGCGGTGTCGTTTGCGGTGCCGGATGCCCCCTTGCCGGAGGGTTGGGTCCGCGATTTCTTCCTGCACAACGTCGGCTGGGACAAAGACGCCGATCTCCATACGGTGTATGGGCAGACGGTGGAACCGTTGCCGTTCCAGGCGATGCCGAGTTATCCATGGCCGCCGGAGACCCGGACGCCCGATTCGGCGAAGTATCGGGATTACCTGCGGACCTATCAGACCCGGCGGAGCGACATCCGCGGGTTTTGGACGCGACCGTTTGATCCGCCGTCACCCACGAGATGGGTTGAGCCATCGCGGGAGTAGGTGGTGGAAGTGGCGATGCTCCGGTCCATGGAGGCTGCGGTGCAAATCCTCACGCGGCCGGGGCGGGTGCCCCGGCCTATGCTTTCATGGATTGGTAGGCCCCGGGCGGTCTTGCATCGCTTCATGCGGTCGTCTACGTGTGGGTCATGGTTTGCGGCCGACGACCGTGACCGCCGAGCTTCCTGGCTTCAGACCGGTGACGAAGTATGCTCGTAATTTCGCTGCTGTTGATGGCCCTGTGGTCGGTCGATCCCGCGCCGGTCGTCAAGGTGGATGGCCAACCCCTTGATCCCGCAGGCTGGCGGTTTCTGGTCCTGACGCGCGGCGTCGAAGGGAGCCCCACGCCCGAGATGACGCGGCGGTTGATCGACCAATGGATTGACCGCGCGCTGATCCGGCGGCAGCTAGCGAAGGAGCAAGCCGCGGCGAATCCCGACCTTGTCGAACTGCGGCAAGGGCAGCTTTGGGAATTGATCGAACGTCGCCAGACCGAACCCGCGGCGCTCCTTGCCAAATTGGGACTCTCGGTCGAGCAGGTGCGAGCCGAATTGGAGCTGGCCGCCGCGTGGGAAGGGTACATCGAACGAGCAGTCTCGGCCGAGGAACTGCGGTCCCGGTTCGAGCGCGAACGGTCGGTCTACGACGGGACGCGGGTGCGGGCGCGGCATCTCTTTCGCAAAGGGACCACGGCCGAGGAGGTCGCCGCCGCGCGGGAATTGCTGGAACGGGTGCGCGGCGAAATCGTCGGTGGGCGGATGACGTTCGCGGCCGCCGCGCGGGAGCATTCCCAAGCGCCGACCCGCGCGCGGGAAGGGGACGTGGGGTGGGTGGTCGGGTTGGGGCAACTGCCGGAACCGGTCTGCCGGGCGGCGCTCGTCTTGATGCCGGGGGAGGTGAGCCCCGTCGTCATATCGCCCTTGGGGGTTCATCTGGTGACGGTGACGGAACGCGAGCCGGGGGAGTTGAGCCCGGAGGACGCCCGCGCGGAACTGCTGACGCGGATCGCGACCGAGCGGTGGGACGAGTTGGCGAAGCAACTCCGCGCGAAGGCGCGCATCGAACGACCGTAGCGCGTCGGCAAGGAGCGGCGCCAGCCCGCCGTGAGTCGTTGATGGTTGATGGTGAGGAATGGGGACTGAGCTGAGCGCACTTCCTGTTCGTTAGGTTGTGTCGCCGGATGCCGGGAACAGTCCGACCGTCAACCTTCCCCCCCCACGGCGGGCTGACGCCGCGCCGCTCGTTGGTTCGGTCCAGCCCAGCCGTTTGCACGGCATATTCGGCATGACCGAACGACTTTGGCATCCGTCGGGGCGGGGAACCCGGGACCGGTCTCGCGGAGTCCGGGGGGATCACGGGAGACTGGGACGGTTTTTCATCGTCCCGCGGATCCCCTGTTTCCATGCCGATGGCCACGCTTGTCGCCGATGTCGCGGTCGCGTCTGGTGCCGACGTGCCGGTGCGGACGGATCGGCCGACCGTGTCGGTGGTGATTCCCGTCTACAACGAGCGCGCCGGGTTGCCGCGGTTGGTCGGCGAGCTGGAATCGGTGCTGGAGCCGGTCGCCTCCTCGATCGAACTGGTCTTCGTCGATGACGGTTCGACCGATGGCACGCGGGAATGGCTGCTGACGGCGGTCCCGGAAGGGGCGCGGCTGGTGGTGGTGCAGCTCGCGCGGAACTTCGGTCCGCAGGGGGCGCTGGCCGTCGGGTTACCGCACGCCACGGGGGATGTCGTGGTGGTGATGGATGGCGACTGGCAGGATGACCCGCACGCGATTCCGCGGTTCCTGGAGCGCTGGCGGGCGGGGGATGATGTCGTCTATGCGATTCGGACCGCCCGCAAGGAAGCGTGGTGGAAACGATGGCTGTTTGCGGCGTTTTATCGCGGCATGCGGTTGGTCGCCGAGATTTCCGTCCCGCTCGACGCGGGGAACTTCGGGTTGATGGACCGCCGGGTGGTGACGGCGGTGCTTGCGCTGCCGGAGCGAACGCGGTACTTCGCGGGACTGCGTCGGTGGGTGGGATATCGTCAAAGCGGCGTGGTGGTCGAACGACGACCGCGGTACGACGGCCGGCCGCGGGTCTCGCTCGCCAGATTATGGGGGCTGGGAACGACGGCGCTCGTGGGATTTTCGTCGGCGCCGATACGGGTGTTCCAAGGACTGGCCGTGACGGCGATGCTGATGGGCGTCGTGGGGCTGATCTTGGGAGGGCTGTCGGCCCTTACGGGGTGGGGGTGGGAGCCTTGGTGGTCAACCGCGCTCGTTGTCGTCTGGTTCACGGCGCTGAATGCCGGCGGCTTGGGCGTGCTGGGAGAGTACCTGTTGGCGGTCCTGCGGGAGGTGCGCGGCCGCCCGGCGGCGATCGTCGCGCGGGTCGATCAGGTCTTGCCGCGGGACGGGGCGCGCCGTGGTTCGGATGATTCGCCGCCGTTTGGGTGAGTGAGCGATGGCCTCGACCATGGAATCACCGCCCGCCGCAGCGGCCGAGAGTTCAACGGCGGAGTCCGCGCCGGTTCGGACCGCGTTGCCCGTCGGAGCGGCGTTCGCCGGTTGGAGCGCCGTGACGACGCTGTATGTTCTCGGGGCGTGCGGGCTGTTCTTGTATCACGACTATCTCCCGCTGTTTCATAGCGATCTGTGGGGACACGTCGCGTATGGGGACTGGATGCTGCGGCATGGTCGGCTGCCGACGGAAGACCCGTTCGCCGAACTCGCCGCGGGGGTGCCGCTGTATGCGACGGCGTGGTTGACGCAGGTGATCTATGCCGGGGTCGGCGGGGGAGCCGATCCGGAAGGGCTGGCGCATCTTTTTGCGGTGCTGGGGCTCGTCACCTATCTCGGGCTATGGCTGACGCTGCGGCGGGCGACGGCGTCATGGGATGCCGGGGCATGGGGGGCGCTGACGGCGTTCCTGATCGGCTGGAGCCGGCATGCGGTGCAGCGACCGGAGAATTTCGGGCTGTTGTGCCTGGTGGGTCTGTTGGGCCTGCTGGTGCTGCGCGAGCATGGACCGAGTCGCCGACGGGACGCCTGGTCTTGGCCGCTGCTGACGGGAGGCCTGTTCGCGTTGTGGGCGAATCTGCATGGATCGTTCGTCGTGGGCTGGCTGCTGTTGGGCTGTCAGGTGTTGGGCGGGGCGATCGACGGTGGGCTCCTCGCGGGATCCTGGCGAGCCGTGTGGAGGGATGGCGAGACGCTGCGACGGTTGACGTTGCTGGAGGCCGCGGTGCTGGGGAGTTGCCTGAATCCGTACGGCGTCGATCTGCCTGTGCAGACGCTGCTCTTCCCGGCCCATCCGAACCTGGACTCGGTGCTGGAATGGGCCCCGCTGCAACTGAAGTCGCTGGAGGGGATCCCGATGGCGGCGACCTGGATCATGACGGCGCTGATTTGGCGGGTCAGTCCGCGACGATTATCGGCCGGCGAAGTCCTGGCGGTGATCGTGTTCAGTCTGCTGGTCGGTTTGCGGGTGCGGATGATTACATGGTACGGGCCGATCTGGGTCGTCGCCGTGTGGCCGCATGTGATGGCGTGGCTCCGCACGTTCACGATTTCGCCGGCGAAGTCGCGTTGGTTTCGTCGGCCGTCGATCCGTTGGGTGGCGGTGACCGTGCTGGGCGTGTGGATGACGGTGATCTGCGCGCCCGTCAGTCGGGTGGTGCTTGGGGGGCCGCCGCGGCGTGACGGGCAGCGGTTCAGCCGCGAGACCCCGCTGGGGGTGACGGCTTATCTGCGCGAGCATCCGCCAGAGGGCTTGTGCTTCGCGCCGCAATGGTGGGGGGATTGGCTCGTGTGGCGCGGGCCCCCCGGACTGCGGGTGATGGCGACGACCAACGCCATTCATCTGCTCCCCGCGACGGTCTGGCGGGACTACCTCGCGATCGCCGAGGGAACCTCCGGATGGGAGTCTCGGCTCGAGCGTTACGGGATCGACACGGTCATGGCGAGTGTCGCGTTGCAGCCCGAATTGTGTCGCGGCGTGGCGCGCTCCGGGGGATGGCGGATCGTCTTCGAGGATGAGGTGGGCTTGATCGCGGTGCGGACCGCGCGGGAAGCCGTCCAGCCGGGTGAGGGGCCGCCATGACGGCGACCGACCGATCAATCACTTGGCGCGCCTGGGGCGTGCATGCGCTCCTCTGGCTCGCCGGGACAAGCGTCGGATTGGCCCGTTACGACGTTCTGCGGGCCACGCATGCCCCGCCGATCCCGTTGATGACGCCGCGCGATCTGCCGCCCAGAAATCAGCGTCCCGCACTGGTCGATCGCGCGCGGTTGCAGAGTGTGTTGCGACGAATGGCCCCGCGATTTCGGCAGGGGCGACCCACGATCAACCATGTCGATCATGCGCTGCGGTTGTGGGGTGTCGCCGCTTCCGCCGTGGATGACGAAGCGCTCTCGGGGGTCGAGCTGCGCGAGCTGCTGCTCGATCATCGGGTCTTCACCGCCGCTTGGGGCGAGCAGGCGAAGCCGCTGTTGATCGTGGAGGATCACGATCAGGGGCTCGCCTTTCGCACCCGCGCCGGGCCGGCGACGGCGAGTCATGTCGATCACACGCTCGCCGGGCTCGCGGAGGTGGGGACGCCGCTCGATTATCCCGTACTCACACCGCGTGGCGAACGGCCGCTCGCCGCGGCCTTTACGGCGGCCTTCCGTGACTTCAGTCCGCAGCAGCTCGAGTCGGAATGGTCGACCCTGGTGTGGCTCCATTACCTGCCCCAAGTCCGCGGTTGGACGACCACGGAAGGTCAACGGGTCACATGGGACCAACTCGCCGAGCGGCTGCTGCGCGAGCGGTGGAATCATGGCGTGTGTTATGGACAACATCGGCTCTACGTGCTGGCGGCGATGTTGATCCGTGACGCCGAGTCGCCGTTCCTTTCGTCGTCGATGCGCGCGCGGGTGACGGCGCATTTGGGGGAAGCAACGCGACGGCTGGAGGCGACCCAAGGGGAGGATGGCTTGTGGAACGGCGCCTGGCCGGGCGCCGATCGGCATGGTCCGGCGGAACCGTTGCCGGGTCCGCTGGGGGCGCGGGCCGATCGGTTGCTGGCGACGGGGCACGTCCTCGAATGGTGGGCGTATGCGCCGCCGGAGGCGCTGCCGTCCGAGGCGGTCCTGCGCCGGACGATCGAGGGTGTGCTTGGTGAATTCGACGCCTTAAGCGACGCGGAGATTCGCCGGTTCTACCCGTTCCTGACGCACGCCGCGCGGGGCTTGTTGTTATGGCATGGCGCACGGTGGCCCATGGCGGTGCTGTAGCGGACGATGCGGTACGGATGACGAATCGCCGCCGTGGGGGCCCGCGTCAGGCGTGGAAGCTCGGAGCCACAGTCCGAGGCGCATGGCCTAACGCGAGGGTCGCCGAGCCGGGCCAAGCGGGGTGATCCAGAGGAAGCCGCGGCCCGCTTCGTCTTGCCAGATTTCGCGTTGCAGCTTTTGCGGGACCAGCATCGTCCGGAGCGCCAGGCTCCAATTCGACTTCTTGAGCAGGAACTCGACTTCCAGCGTCTCAAGATCGAAGCCCTGCCTCGCGAGCCCGTCATAATCGATGAGGATCGGAATGTCGGTCTCGACGGCGGCCCGCTCGAGGACTTGCAGCAGCGGCGCTTTCGGCACATCGAGGTTCCCCAGCTTGTAGAGGCTCGGCAACAAGGTCGAGGGGGTCACCTGCGTTGGCCAACCGACCGGCCAGGCCTCGAACGGATCCTCCGGCCATGGGACGACCAGCAACTCGATCGCCCCGCTGGGAACGCGATTCGGCCGGAAGCCGAAGCCCCGTTCCTTAAGCAGCACCGCCAGCGCCGTCCCCTTGGTGAAGCCTTTCAGTCCTTGAACGACCGACGTGTCGGAAGCCAACTCGCGGTAGCTTGCCTCCGCCGCCGTCGACCACCGCAGCGGGCATTTCGGGTCGATGCCCAAGGCTTCGATCCCGGCGGGAATCGTCAAGCCGCGCGGTTCGGTCGATACCGGTTCGGAGAGCCCCGCAAAAAGTTCCTCGAATTGCTGTTTCGAGAGTCCCCATAGCGGCTTCCCTGTAGGGATCCCCTGCACGCCGTAGGTTTTGAGTTCGTCGAGCCATTCTTTGAGAGCCGCGGCGTCCCCGCGACCGAACATCTTCCCCGGGAACTCGATGTCGCCGGAACGGGTCAGCTTGCCGATCAACGTCACATAGCGCAACGTGCCGACGGTCTTTTCGCGCAATTCGGGTTTGTCGGTGACGAGGCCCCGGCGGATGATCAATTCGACCTCGAACTCCTCGAAGACCTTGAGCCAAGCCTGCGACGACAACGCCCCGCCTTCGGTTCCCGAGAGGAGCTCCACCTGCACGATGGTCTCGCGCGGTTCGCTCCCCGCGCGGCTCGGCTTGTCCTGCGCCACGACGACCGGCCCCTGGCAGGTCAGCCAGCACCAGAAGAGCCCGCCCAGACACAGAAATCGTCGGAGCCCGGTCATGATCGACCCCCGTAACGCACAGGAACACTTACCCGCGATGGGATCGTACCGCTCGACGGAAATCCGTCACAAGAGCGGATTGCGCCCGACGGAAGCTCCGTCCCAAGGAGCGGCGCGGCGTCAGCCCGCCGTGGGGCTAAATGGTCGATCGTTGATCGTCGAGGGACAGAAAAGGGATCGCGTGTCTCAACGAGCACTCTGACCTTCGACCTGCGACGACGCTTTCCACGGCGGGCTGACGCCGCGCCGCTCATTGGCGAAACGCCGGTACGCCGTACGTGGTCGTGTCGGATAGACTGTCGTGCCAGGCGGGACCGTTCCTGGACTGGCTCCACGTTCACGCCATCCGATCACATTGGGAGGGGAAATCCAGCATGCCGCGGCGACTCTCTGATCTGCATGCCATGGGGCGCGTTTGGCGCGGGATCCTGGGAAGCCTCTGGGCCATCGGATCCGTCACGATCAGCTCGGCCGCGCCGCCGCGACCGAACATCGTTCTGATCATCACCGACGATCAGGGGTACGGCGATTTGAGTTGCCACGGCAATCCCATCCTGCGGACGCCGCGGCTTGATCGGCTCGCCGCCGAGAGTCTGCGGTGGACCAACTTTCATGTCAGCCCGACATGCGCCCCGACACGGTCGGCCCTGCTGACCGGCCGGCATGAGTTCAAGAACGGCGTCACCCATACGATCTACGAGCGCGAACGGCTGACGCTGTCGGCGATCACGTTGCCGCAGGTCCTCGCTCAGGCCGGCTACGCCACCGGAATCTTCGGGAAATGGCATCTCGGCGACGAAGACCCTTATCAGCCCACGCAACGTGGTTTTCAAGAGGCGGTGATTCACGGCGGCGGCGGCATCGGGCAGTCGTATCCCGGCAGTTGCGGCGACGCCCCCGGCAACTCGTACTTCGGCCCGGTCTTGCGGCACAACGGCCGGTTTGAAAAGACCGAAGGTTACTGCACCGACGAGTTCTTCGGGCAGGCGACCCGTTGGATCGACACCGTCCGCGGCAAGCAGCCGTTCTTCTGTTACCTCGCGACCAACGCCCCGCATGCCCCGCTCGATTGTCCTGATGACTACATCGCGAAGTACACCGGCAAGGTGAAGGACGATGTCGCGAAGTTCTATGGAATGATCGGCAACATCGACGACAACGTGGGTCGACTGCTCGATCAACTCGAAGCCTGGAACCTGAGCCGCGAGACGCTGGTGATCTTCCTGACCGACAACGGGTCGGCGCATGGGGCGCAAGTCCATAACGCCGGGATGCGGGCCGCGAAGGGGACGCCGTATGAAGGGGGAACCCGTGTTCCGCTCTTCCTGCGCTGGCCGGGGATGATCGAGCCGGGTGAACGATCGCAGCTCGTCTGCCATTACGATCTCTTCCCGACGCTGGTCGACTGGTTGGAACTTCCCGCGACGGACGAATTGCGGCGGCAGCTCGAAGGGCGCTCGCTGCGACCGTTGATCACCGACGCGACCGCCGCATGGCCCAGCCGCGACGTGGTGACGCATGTCGGTCGGTGGGAGCGCGGGACCGATCCGCGCGCGACGCCCGCGATCGGGCAATACGTCCGGTGCAGCTTACGGCGAGAGAATTGGACGCTGGTCTCGATGGCGAAAGCGGGACCACCCCAATGGGAACTGTACGATCTGACGACCGACCCCGGACAAATGAAGAATGTCGCGGCCGCGCATCCCGAGGTGGTCCGCGAGCTGCACGCCGCCTACGACGCATGGTGGGCCGACGTCTTGCCCCATCTGGTCAATGAATGCGTGACCGGTCCCGATGTCAATCCGTTCCACGCCGCGTATTGGGCGCAGTATCAGGGCCCGGGGCCGAACAACGTCCCACCGGGACAAAGCAAGCCACGACCTTAATGGAGTGGCGCGACGTCAGACCGATGGCGTGAACTCCGGGACATCGCGGCAGGTCCCTCCGGCGGCCTTGGCGGGCGAGGTCCGGAGCGCGTTGTGAACTTCCCGGAGAGAACTTATCGCAGCCCTTCGCCGCGTCGTCGGGATCGCCAATTCGACCAACTCCCACCGTTCGTCGGTGACATCGCCGGGTAAGCCCTGTGGGGGGTCGCGATCAGGGTCATTGCCCGCGGGTTCGTGAGACGTGGGCCGATGTTTGCCGAGAGGACTTGCGGCAAGATCACTTTCCGAACGGCCGGAGGGAGCGACTGACGCCGCGCCGTTGGTTGCGATCACGGAGTTACGCGAACGCGATCGGTTCGAGTCGGGCGCGGTTGATGTCGATCAGTTCGAGGAGCGCGATCACCGGTTCCATCTCGAGGCCCCAGCCGAGGGCCCAATTGATGATTTCGAGATTGTCGTACCCGTGCTCCATCCGGTCGAGGACGCGATCGCACAAGAGGTCGTCATCGAGGAGGAGCTGATAGACCTGGCCGAATTCCTGTTCGGCGAATTCCGACCAGCGCTGCATCCCTTCGACATGCTCCAGCCGCTTGCAGCGACAGAACGGGAGCCAGTGTTTGCGGAACCAGTCCTTGAGGGCCGCCTCGCCGAGATCGCGGCCATGCTTTTGGCTCTCGATCCATTTATGGCGCAGCGCCTCCTCCAAGGCGGCGGAGTACAAGCTCCGCGGAATCGTCTCGCAAACCTGCGCATAGCGCGGCTCGCGATCCAACGTGCCGGTCGTGTCCGTCAATCGAACGGCCCACGATCGGCTGCGAAAGGTCGAGCGCAATTCCAACCCTTTCGACCGACCCATAAGCTCTTCACGATGTCTTTATCCTATCCCGGGACGGACCAAGTGACAACGGGTTTCCGGTCGGGAAAAGTTCGCGGGTGGTGTACGTCCAGCGCGCGGCGGGAGTAACGGCGACCGCAGCTCATCCCCGAATGCCCGCTTGGTTTTAAGGGCCATCGAGATTTTTGGGGAATTTTGTGGACCTCGACAAGTGACGCTCCATAGGCTTTCGGACTGGCGGCAAAGACTTCCTGATCACGTCTGAACGGAAAGCTGTCATCATGCCGGACACTTCGAACACGACGGAACGACACGCGGTCCACGACGGCCCATCACCCACGCATCCATCCACGCCGGTTTCCGGGGACCAGCTCGAAGAGGTCGGCGCGTTTCGCCGGCAGTTCGATGCCGATGGGTTCTCCGCCGAGATCCGGCGGGAGGTCGCCGCGCAGGTTCAGCAACGCTTGCAGGCGGAGCATTCCCTGATCGAACGGCACCTGCACGCCAAGGACGCGGCGATCGACGCGCTGCGGCAGGCGCAAGAGCAAGTGCGGCAGTTTCAGGAGTCGCAGTGGAACCAGCCGCGGATGGCGTTCGCGATCGTGACGGCGGTCGCGGCGGTCGTCTTCGGGGGGAATCTCTACAGCCAATACATGGCGACCACGGCGCTCAATGAGCGGGCCACCGACCTGCGGGGGATCACCAGCCGGGCCGACGAACAGATTCGGCAAGCGGGGGATCAGTTGCAGTCTTCGATCGCGCGGCATGACGCCTGGATCGGTGAGTATCGCAAGGAGTTCAAGGAGTTTGGGACGCAGCTCGCGCTGCTCAAAGCCGAGTATGAGACCTCGAGCGCGACGCTGCGCCGACAACGCGAGATTGACGTCCAGGTGCAGGCGAAGGTCCATCAGACGTTGTCGTACCTCGCCATCGCGCGAGATCATTTGACTTACCGCTTCGACCCCGCGCGGGCCTGGGATTATGCACGGCTCGGCGCGGAGGAATTACGGGCCGCCAAGGGGCTCTTCGCCGATCGCGACGAGGGGAACCGGGTGCTCGATGCGCTGCAGGCGCCGCTCTTGATGGTTCAGGCCGAGGCGGCGTGGCAACTCAAGCGGTACGACGACGTCGAGCGGCTGGCGCGGCAGCTCATCACTTTGCTGCCCGACAATGCCGAAGCGGCGGGTTATCTCGGCAAGCTCGAGCTGCGGCAGGCGATCCTGCAGATGAAGGACGAGGCCGCGTTCAAGGACCGGCTTGACCGCGCGATCCTGCGGTTGACGACGCATCTGAGCGGTGAGCGCGATTCGTCGCTCATGTCGGAAGGGGAACTCTATCTGGCGATGGCTTGTCTGGCGGCGGGGCGGCATCGTCAGGCCCAGCAATTGGCCGAGACCATGGTCCGCAAATCCCCCGATGACGCGGCGCGACGGCAGCGGATGAATCCGTATGACCAGACGGTGTTGGTGCTCGCGGAGAACCTGCAGAGTCTGAGCGGATTTCTGCAAAGCGGCGCGGTGACCCTCGACAACCGCGAATCACCCTGCCAGTACGCGCCGACGGGGGTGATGGACGTCGTGCCGGCGGAATTGTTCGAGGGGCTGCTCGAAGCGGTGATCGCGCGGCGAAACCTCTTGACCCGGGATCCCAACGTCGCGGAGGCGCTGGGGGTCCGCGCGGCGCAATTGATCGCCTACCTGCGGCTGAGTTGTCGTGACGGCGGGTGTGTGAACTGCTCGTCCGGTCCGGGATCGAACGGGACGGTACCGCAGGATCTGCGGAAGCGTTACGGCCTACCCGCGATGGGGTTGCCGCCGATCACGACCAACACCGCGCTGGCGCGGGCGAACGAACAGGGGGAACTGGTGCTGCAGGCGATGCGGATGGTTCAAGAGCAACGGACCGCGGTCCGGATGGAGGGGGATCGTCAGGTCGAGTTCGCATACACGGTGGAAGTCCCCGTCATCGTGGAACGGACCTTTCCCAACGTCGAGGCCGTACTGCCGGACCGCTACGTTCCCTTCGTGGGGGATTGGTATGCCGTGGAGGGGGTCTATCGCAACGGTCCCAATCGCTGGATCGTACCGATTCCCGACTCGATCGACGCGGCGCCGGCACCCCCGGCGTTCGCCCCCGCGCCACCAGCCGACGCGCCCGCCCCACCATCAACTTAAGACCGCCAGGCATACCCCAAGCTGGATGCGGCGGGGGAATTCGTATGGTCGCAGGCGCGTTGTGCGTCGAGCATGTCGCGTCCGAGACATGAACGCGGCACTCAGTCCTCCGAGTTGAAGGATGAACCACACGACGGGGTCAACCAAGCTGCCGGGCACGGTAAGCGCCAGCCCGACCGCCAACAACGGGATGGCACCCGAAGCGGTGGGGGTGACGGCGGCATGGACCGAGGGGAGTCCGGGGTTCTTGATCTTGATTAACGGAGAGTCGGTTGACGGCGGAGTCCCAGGGAGACGCCGTTTCCCGAGGAACGCACGGGACTCATTACCCGCGCCGTTTCGCGGTCTTCTTCCCCGCGACTTGCGCCCCCTTGGCGGCGGCCTGTTTGACCCCTTTGGGTTTTGCGCCCTGGAAGACGCGGTCCCAGCCGGTGGTGAATTTCTTGGTCGAGCCGGTGTGGACGGTGTAGCCGGTCATGAAGGTCGCTCCTTGGACGATCCGTGGTGAATCCCAGGGTGCAGTCCCTGATCACCGTGAATGTAGTCACTTTGGAGCACAAGGCAAGGGCTGGGGACCGTGGCGCGGGAAGCCCAGCCAGGGCTGGGCGTCTGTCGGGAGCGAGGCTCAATGCGCCCCGCTGCCGCTGAGGACGACACGGACGGTCCGCAGCAGGATTTTGAGGTCGTTCAGCAGGCAGCAGTTTTGCAGGTAGAGGAGATCGAAGTTCACCTTCCGACGGACGCTTTCCAGATCGGTGTCGTACCCGTTGATGATCTGCGCGAGGCCCGTCAGCCCCGGCTTGAGGCCGAGGCGATTGAGGTAATGTGGCACTTCGCTCGACAGTGTCGCCATGAACTCGGGCCGTTCCGGTCGCGGCCCCACCAGCGACATCTCGCCGCGGAGAACGTTCCAGAGTTGCGGCAGCTCATCGAGGCGGGTCTTGCGGAGGAACCGGCCGAGGGGGGTGACGCGGGGATCGGCCTTGGTGGCGAGCCGCGCGCCATCCTTTTCGGCGTCGAGCCGCATCGTGCGGAATTTGTACAGCGTGAAGGGTTTGCCGTAGGCCCGGCCGCCGCGGCGGTCACGACCCGGTTGGCGGCGTTCGACGCCGTCGGGCGGACCCTGGGGCGGGGGCTTGCGGCGATCGCGCTGCGCTTCGCGGAGGTTCAATCCGACGCGGGTCTGCCGGAAGATGACCGGGCCGGGCGAGGTGACGCGGACCAGGAGCGCGACCAGCAGCATCACCGGCGCAAGGAGGACCAGCAGGACCAGCGAACCGACGATGTCGACCACGCGCTTGGCGAGTCGGGTCGATTCGCCGAGGCAGCGCGTGTTGCGGCGAGGGCGTTCCAACCGCAAGGTCGTCAGCCATTCCGGAGGGGGGAGGCTGTCGTCGGCGACGTACTGATCGAAGAGGTCGGACAGATCCGGCCCCGCGACCAGGGGTTCCTCCAGCACCGAAGCACTCATCGTCTTGTTCCGCAGCCAAGGGGCCCAACCTCGGCGCAGGATCGCGTGTGATCCTGCGACACTGACAAAATCTAGGTCAGGAACGGCCGGCGCGCGCGGCGGACGTGGCGGATCGACGACGATTCGGCGGCCCGCAAAGTCGACGCGATCGACAGGTTCGGCACGATCGGCAGGCTCGCGCGGTTCCGGAGGGAACTCGAACCATGTCGTACGCTCGAAAGTGTCGATGACGGTTCATGTGTGAGGCGGGAGAAGCCGGCAGCTTCTCGCATCCGGAATCCGCATCAACGTCGTCTTGAACAAATCCCGCATCCCGTGGAGCGCGGCCGATGGATGATGATGCCCCCCCCGGCGTGCCGGAATGGGTGGTCACGTACGGCGACATGATGTCGCTGCTGCTGACGTTCTTCATCATGCTGGTCTCGCTCAGCGAGGTGAAGGCGAACCAGAAGTACCGCGCGGTGCTCGAGTCGCTGCAGAAGCATGTCGGCTATCGCGCCGGCCCCCTCACCCCGCCGGGAGATTACTTCCCCGGCAGCAGCATGGTCGAGGATTCCACCATGCTGGGGTCCTTCTCCGACAAGGGGAAAGGGAAAGGGGGGATTAAGGCGCCGCAGACGCCCGACGGGGACGACGTGCGGGTTTACATGCCCCGACATGCGCAAGCCGTCCCGGCGGGCGAGCCGATTCTGTTCGCCCCGTTTTCGGTCGAATTGACCGCCGAAGGGACGCAGCATTTGCGCGAGATGGCCCGGAAGCTGTCGGGCAAACCGAACAAGATCGAACTGTGCGGGCACACCGCGTCGCGACCGCTGCCGGAAGGTCATCCGCAACCGACCCTGATGGCGTTGTCATACGCCCGCGGCCGCAAGGTGTATGACCTGTTGGTCGCGGAAGGCTTGGAGCGGCAACGGCTGCGGATCGTGGCGTACGCCGACCATGCGCCGCTGGTGGCGAGTCATGACGCGCATGAACTCAACGAGGACCGCGTCGAGGTGCAGATTCTCGACGCCCATTTGGGGGAATATCGGGGGCGGCGCGAAACGCCGTGACGGGGGGACCGATGGCACGTCGGCCATCGGCTTCGGTGGATTCATGGGGCGGCGCGGTCGGCGGCGGCTTCGCGGAGCTCGGTCAGTTCCTCGTCGAGCAGTTTGACCTTATCGTCCGCGAGATGCTTGCGGATCAGTTCCTCGGTCTCGTCGCACAACCGGGTGACGCGACGTTCGGCGAAGACGTCCTTCAGTTCCCGCGCGCGGGCCACGGCCGGGACGCGGATCGCCGAGACGTTTTCCCGCAGCGATTCCGCCGTCTTAAGCCCTTGGAGCTCTTTGAGCCACAC
>CAYRVS010000105.1:0-17970 GCA_964427725.1 uncultured Planctomycetaceae bacterium
GGCTTCGCTGCGGTACGTCTCGCCGTTCCCGCGCCAGCCGGTGCCGTTCATGATGTCGTCGAAGCTGCGCGGCGGGCGACGGATGTTGAAGTTGTTTTCGCTGAGGACGATGTTTCCGATGACGCCGGCGTCGCTGTTGACGCCGACACCGAACATCAGCCGGCCGGTGCGGGCCTCGTTGACATAGGCGTCGATGTCGATGTACTCGGGCGGGGGCGTTTGGACCCAGTCGTTGGGATCGGGTTGACGGATGCCGTTGCCGAGGGGATCGCCTTGGGGGCTGTTGTCGAAGAGGAAGTTCTGGGGTCCGGGCATGGGGCCGCGCCCCTGGGCGAGCAACATGCCATCCTGCCCGCGGATGATCGGCTGATCGAGTTCCTCGTCGTCGACCGGCAATTGGCCGATCCCTTCGGGGGGAACGACCGATTCAAACGGGTTGTCGGTCGCGGCGACCGTGTGATACGAATCGTTGGTGGTGGTCGCGCTTGGAGCCATCGGCGCGCGCGCCGATGTAAGGGGTGAGACGGAAGGTTGCGGCGATCGAATCGCGGCGGGCGGTTTGGTTGCCGGAGCGGCTGATGGCGCCGGTTTGGTCGCGGCGCGCTGACCGGTCGTCGGTTTCGGCGTGGTGTACCCCCCCGCGGCGGTCGGGGTGTAACCGGTCATGCGGGGTTGCGCGGTCGGTGGTTGTGACGGCGTCGGTGAGTTCTGCGCACGGGCGGTGTCGGGGGCGGCGATTTGCAACCAACCCGGTTCATCGACCACGCTGATGTCGAGCCGCGGCGCGAGGTCGCCGCCCCCTTCAAAGTAACCCGAGCCCGCCAACCGCGATTTCGAGCGTTGAATCTTCTTGGGGTCGGCGAGATCGCCGGGCTGAATCTGGGCGATGTTGCGGACCAGATTGGTCCGCGTATGGGGATGTTCCCCGGCGATGTGGACGTTGAATTCGCGGACTCGATAGACCTTGTCCTCGTCGATGCGGTACTGGATGTCGACGATCCCCGGTTCTTCGGTGAAGATCGGCACGGCGTCGACCTTGGCGAAGATGCGGCCCAGCGTGCCGTACTTCTCGCGCATCTTCTCGACGTCGGCGGCGAGCTTACGTTCGGTGAAGAATTCACCGGGGGTGATCGTGTGATCGGCCCGCAGCACCTCCTCGGGGATGACGTCGTTCCCTTCGACGGTGACGTTGCGGATCTGATAGCGGGGGCCTTCGCCGATGTTGTAGACGATGGTGACCTGCGAGCGATCGGCGTTGAACCGCAGCTCGTGGTCGATCGACATGTCGAAGAAGCCCAAGCCGCGGTAGTACTTGGTGACGCTGACCTTGTCGTTGGGGATGGTCGCGGGGTCGTACTTGCCGCCGAACGACCAGAGGATCCGTTTTTTGGTTTGCAGTTTGAGGTTAAGGAGCGCGTCGCTGAAGAATTCATTCCCCTCGAACCGGACGGCGACGACCTGGACCTTGCTCCCTTCCTCGATCACGAAGACGACTTCGCGATCGTCCTTGTGGTCGCCCTTTTCCAGCGTGACGGTCGCGAAGGCAAAGCCCTTTTCGTGATAGAATTCCTCGATGCGGCGGGCGCATTCGCGGTTGGCGCTGACGTCGTACGGGCTGCCGACCTTCAGGTTCGTGAGCGCCGCGAGCTTCTCCGGCTTGACTTTGCTCGCGCCGCGATACTCGACGTTGCGGACGATCGGGCGTTCGAGGACGCGGAACGTGAGGACCAGCCCGTCATCGCTATGGCTGAGGACCGGGACGACCGACACGAACCAGCGGGTCCGCGTCAACGCGTCGACGTCCTCCTTGATCGACGTCGGCGTGGCCACGCGGCCCGGACGGGTCTTCACATGCCGCTGAATTTCCGACACGGGAATGGTGACGTTTCCCTCGATGCGGACATCGACGAGGGGTTCTTCGAGCGAGGTCGCCGAGACGGGGACGACGCCGGGCGCGGCATCCGCGCCGAAGTCCTCGGGATCGCGGGGGAGCGTCGGGGCGGCTTTGCCGAGTGGTCGTGACCCGCGCGGAGCGGGGGTTCTTCCCGCTTGAGAGAGGCCCTCGGACTGGCCGCGCACGGTCGGCGCTTGGGTTGCCACGGGATGGAGCGTGAGGGACCGCGCCCAACCATGCGTGGTACGGGTCCAGGCGGCGGCTTGCGTCCATTCCTTGGGGTTTGTCGTCGAGTCTTCGCCGGAGTGCTCATCCGAAGCGGACGGCGGTCCAAAGACGTAGGTGAGGGTCCACCCTTCACGTTCGGCGGACCAAGCGGCGGCGACATCGGCGGCGAGGTCGAGTCCCTCGAGTCGCGCCAGATCATCGGTGACCACTTGCCGATCGACCCGTTGACCGGCCCGCGCCTGCAAGATCGGTTGGACGTCGTTGGCGACATCAAGGGGCAAGCCGCGCAGGCGGACCGCGACGAGGACCGCGGGGGTCGCCGCGTCGGACGAGGTGGGTTTGCGAGTCGTGATGGTCTGGGACGACGTCGCGGCGGCGGGGCGGGTGAAGCCGGATTGGGCGAAGCTGACGTCGCCCGAGAGCGCGACGAGGAGCGCCACGCCGAGCGGCAGCGAAGAGAAAGCGCGTCGTCGCCGATGCGGAGCGAGGCCGCCAAATGTCGGTGTCAAACGCATGACATCCCTGTGACGTTCGACCGTCGTCCATGACCGTCGAAGAGCCGCATCGTCCCTGACAAACTCGTCAGAGAGTCCCGTCCGTCACGGTGATCCGCGAAGGAAGGGCGAGGAGTGGTAGTCGAATCGACCCGGCCGGTAAAGTCCGTTTTCGGCCGGGTCGGCAGGTTGTCCGGGATTCCCGGGGGAGCGGCGGGCCCATCGGCGATTTCCGCCGTGGGGGGGAGGAGGGTCGAAGGTTGAAGGTGGAGGGTTGAAGGTCATGCCGCGGAGACTTGGCGTAGGCTGACCCCCGGCTTGTCTGTTGGCTGGCCTTGAACCTTCAACCCTCCACCTTCAACCTTCGACCCTCCCGACGAACCTCTCTTGACGCCCTCGGTCTTCGCGACTGTAATCCCGCCGCGAATCCGCCGGGGCGGGGGGGCCGAAGGTGTTGACGTTCGATCGCTATCTGCTGCGGAACTTCGCGCACGTCTTCGCCGTTTGCTTCGTGGCGATGTTCGGGCTGCTGGTGGTGATCGACCTCCTCGAGAACCTCGACGATTTCCTCGCCAAGAACCACGACGCGGGCCTCGCCGCGCTCGTTGAAAACATCCTGCGGTATTACGCCTACCAGTCGATCTTCTTTCTGGATCGCGCCGGGGCGGCGCTCACGCTGATCGCCGTCGTCGTCGTGCTGATCCTCTTTCAGCGGAGCGGCGAACTGCATCCCCTGCTCGCGGCGGGGGTGCCGATGTATCGCGTCCTGCGGCCGCTGGTGATCGCGGCGGTCGGCGTGTCGGCGCTGCTGGTCCTGAATCAGGAACTGATCATCCCGCGGATCGCCCATACGGCGTATGAATCACGCGGCGGAGCGGCGACGGCCGAGGTCCGCGTCGAACCGGTTTACGATCATGCCTCGCGGATCTCGATCGACGGCCGGCGGCTGCAACTCGGACAGCGGACGATCGAGCAGGCCGAGTTCATGCTCCCCGCGCCCACCTTGGTCGGCGCGATGACTCGGTTAACGGCGGCGCAGGCGATCCATCGCTCGGCGAAGAAGGGGCGACCCGCCGGCTGGGTGCTGCGGGACGTCGCGCCGCGGTGGGACCAACTCAACCTGACCGACGCCGGGCGGAAGTTGGTCCGTCCGGGGGATCGGCCGGAGGACGTCTTCATCGTGACCGCCGTCACCTGCGATCAGCTTTACAAACGCAACTCGAGCTTCACGATGCTGAGTACGCAGGAACTGCTGCGGCGGATTCGGTCCCCCGCGTTCGGGATGATCTCGGCCCATCGGCTGGTGGCCCATCTCCATACGCGGTTCGTCGCGCCGCTGCTGAACGTGATCGCGGTGTTGATGGTGATCCCGCTGATGGTCCGCCGCGAAAGTCCGGGGCTGGTGGTCGACTCCGCCGTCTGCGCGACGGTGTTGGTCGTGATCTTCGGCTTCACGCAAGCCAGTTTTTACCTGGGCCAGGCGCGCCTGATTCCCCCCGACCTCGCGGCGTGGATTCCGGTGGTCGTAGGCGGGGGTTGGGCGGCTTGGTTGTCGGGCGTGATTCGGAGTTGAATGATCGTCGCCACCGGTGACTCACGTCCTCCGGATCGACGAATGACTGCTCCCGATGGATGATCGGCACGGGCATGTCGCAAACTCCGTCGATATCGAGGAACATGCCGAAGGCTGGACCTCGCGCCGACCGAGTCGGTTCATGGCGAGAAATACAGACCCCTGGCGGGCCAGAGAATCTCCATGGTTGGGGCTCCGGTGACACCACGAGCCGCTTGGCCAACCGGCCGCAGCATCTTGATCCTGTTCGGGGGATCGGCGTCACGTCGCGGGATGGAGCTCGGGCTTTAGCCAGACCCAGGCTTTTCCCAATCGGCCGCCGTAGTTGCCCGCCGAGATCTTCATCAGTCCGGGGGTCTCGATCGCCGCCGCGATCGCCGCCTGAGTCGCGGCGGACACGGTCGCGAGATCGTGCCCGTTCAGGATGATCTCCTGAATCGACGCCACGTTCGCCGGGACTTGAGATGCGGCCCCCAACGACTCGCGCAAGGTCGGGCAGAAGGGATGATTCGTGCTGGCGAACAGGAACTTGTAGGCACTCCCCGCCTTTGAGCCGCTTCCCGCGATCCCCCCCGGAAAGGGCATGATCACCCCCGGCACCTTCGCCGCCGCGGCGACGCCCCGCTCGGTCGCCTCGAGCGCGGCATCCATCGTCTCGCCGAAGAACCACAGGTTCCCCCCCATCACGCCGTCCTTGAAGCCGAACCGACGGTCGATGAGGAACTCGCCCCCCATGATCGGCAGCGCCCACAGTTTGCGGCCGTAACGTTCGACGCGGTGTTGATATCCGTCGCCGAAGAAGGCGATTTTGCGGCCGAGTTTGAAGTAGGGGTCGGTGTCGAGCAGATTGAAACAGGCGGTCGTCGGGCAGGTGAGGATGTTCTGGCTTAGGCGATGGAGCAGCACTTTCTCAAGTCGGGCTTCGCGTTCCTTCCAGAACCGGGGGACGTGGAACTGCAGGATCGCCCCCGGCCGGCCATCGGGCGTGACAAACGATTCATCCCCTCCCGGACCGACGTACCGATCGACCCCCGCCTCGCAGTCGCAGAAGATGCTGCTCGAGGCATGGCCGGTCGCGGCGTCGCAGGCGTGCTGCAGCCATTTCCGGTCGCGCGCCGTCACCAGCACTTCCGCATACAGGCTGCGAAAGGCTTCGGCGTAGGTGTCTTCCACTTCGGCGCGGGCCATGGGGCACTCGATGGGAGGGTCGAAGGTTGAAGGTGGAGGGTCGAAGGTCAGAGCGATGGGCCATGTCGGGGCTCTCCATCGACCATCAACCTTCGACCATCAACCTGTTCGTCATTGCCGCCCGCGGCCGGGGTAGATCGCGGCTTCGGTGAGAATCTTGTCCATGAAGACGTCGTGGTCCTGCATGGGGATTTCCTCGAACATCTGGCACTCGAAAGCGAGGGCGACCAGCGGCGTGTCGGGCCGGCAGTGTTCGAGCAACTTGTCGTAATACCCCTTCCCGTGACCCGTCCGCCCCCCCCGCCGATCGAACGCGACGCCGGGGACCATGATCAGGTCGATCTCGGCGACTTCGACCCGTTTCGCGGCGACGTCGCGGAGCTCGGTCTTGGGTTCGAGGATCTTGTACATCCCGACCGACAGCTCCTCCATGTGCTCGAAATGGAAGAGTTCGAGTTCGCCGTCGACGCAGTAGGGGACGACGATCTTTTTGCCGCTTTGCAAGGCGGCTTCAAGCGAATGCCGCGTCCGGACCTCGCTGCGGACGTCGAGATAGAAGAGAACCGTGCGGGCGGCCTGGTATTCGGGAAGCGCCATGAACTTCGCCACGATCTCGCGGCTCAGTTCGTCCTTATGCTCCTGAGCGTTGCGGTTGGCGTGAGCCTGCTCGCGAATGGCCTGCTTGCGGGCCGCGGCGTCGAGGGCGGTCGTCATACCCGGGCGTCCTCCTGCGTGAGACAATCTGCGTCTTTCGCCGCACATCGTATCAAGCCCGACGCCTCGCGCCACCCAAGGGCGATTCACGCGGGAAACGACGGGTTGCTCACCGCGACGTAGTCCCCACGGGAGGGGCACTGACGTCTTGACGGGACTCGAAGTTTCGGAACGTTTCTTGCGGACGTCTCGGAAGAACAGAGGGCACTTTCACGGGGCGAGAAGTTGGGGATTTCATTTCCCAGGCTGCGGGAGCGCGGATGTGTCGCCCCGGAAAGACGGCCCGCGCTCACCGCGCCGTCCGACGGCGGCTTCGATGACCTGAGCTTGCTTGAGCGGTCATGCCGTTTGAAGGATGCCGCGGCCGCTGGTGGGAACACTTCCGGGAAACCAACCACCGTTTTTGCCATCGTTTGACCGAGCGGACGGCCGTCGGGATACGTCGCGCGGCATGGCCAACCGCCGGACGCCCGTGGCGAGAATGCGCCATCGAGGATCCGGAACTTGCCTCTTTACGACGACGCCCCGCTGTGCTATCGGTTCCGTTCGTTACGGAATTCCAGGCGGACGGGGCTCCACCCCGCGAAGGACGCGGCATGCGATATCTGGTCACGGGCGCGGCGGGCTTCATCGGCTTTCATGTCAGCCGCACGCTCCTCGATCGCGGCGACGAGGTCGTCGGGCTCGACAACGTCAACGACTATTACCGCGTCCAACTGAAACGGGACCGGCTGGCCCAACTCCTGCCGCGCGACCGCTTCACGTTTCACGAGGTCGATCTCGCCGACCGCGTCCGGATGGACGAGGTCTTCGCGAAGGGCGGCTGCGAAATCGTGATTCATCTCGCCGCGCAGGCCGGCGTGCGGTACTCGCTGACCAACCCGCACGCCTACATCGACAGCAACCTCGTCGGGTTCACGAACATCCTCGAAGGCTGTCGGCATCACAAGATTCGGCACCTCGCCTACGCCTCGTCGAGCTCGGTCTACGGCGCGAACACGACGATGCCGTTCTCGATTCATCACAACGTCGATCACCCCATGAGCCTGTACGCCGCCACGAAGAAGGCGAACGAGCTGATGGCCCATTGTTACAGTCAGCTGTACAAGATTCCGACCACGGGACTGCGGTTCTTCACCGTCTACGGACCCTGGGGTCGGCCCGATATGGCGATGTGGATCTTCACCAAGGCGATCCTCGAAGGGACGCCGATCGACGTCTTCAACGAGGGCCGGATGCGTCGCGACTTCACCTACATCGACGACATCGTCGAAGGGGTGATCCGGGTCGCCGACAACACCGCCGAACCGAACCCCCAATGGTCGGGGGCGCGGCCCGATCCCGCGACCAGCTTCGCGCCGTATCGCGTCTACAACATCGGCAATAACCAGCCGGTCGAGCTGATGCACATGATCTCGACGCTGGAGGCCGCCTTGGGGAAACAGGCCGAAAAACGGATGTTGCCGATGCAGGCGGGGGACGTCCCCGCGACGTACGCCGACGTCGACGATCTGATCCGCGACGTCGGCTTCAAGCCGGCGACCAGTATCGAAACCGGCATCGCGCGGTTTGTCGCGTGGTATCGCGAATATCACAAAATGTAGCGCGCCAATCGTGCGTCAGAGCCGCCGCGTGTCGCGGCGGTCGTTTCTGAACGCGACGAAACGCAAAACCGTCATATGGCATGCGTGCCTGGACACTCGGGGGCTCGGGCGGTCACTCCGCGGCAGCTCCGGAACCGGCAATGGTGCAGAAATAGAACCGGCCTTCTTTCTGACCGACCGCGAAATAGTTCGTGACTCGCGAGCTTTCATCGTAATGGGCGGTAACAGCCAGCACGTGGGTCGCGGGAGGTTGGAGGCGCACCGCTTCATCACCCTCGCTTGGATAGTAGCCGGCGTCGCCGTACTCACCGGCCGTCATGAGTTTGACGTCATCCGCCCCTTTCAACACGGCGCGCTGCGGGCGTGACGGCATCGTGAAAGTCGATCGGACTCCGATCAGATACTCCCGCTTCCCGGTGTCGGTCGCGGGACCCCAATCAGCCAATTCCAGAAACGGCGCGTACAGATCCTGTTCAAACCGGCGGACGAACTCCGCCGTGAACGCCTCGATGGATGTCGGTCGCTCCTCATCGGACAAGGTCACTCCGAGTGAAACCGGTAACGGAAAGCGAGCTTCGACAGAAGGTGTGGTCGCCTGTGGGGGTTCCGAGATGGCGGTCGCTTCAGGGGCGACCGCCGGAGCTTGAGGCGCGCAGCCAACGGCAACCAACACGAGTCCGATCGTTGCGCGGAGGAGTGAGTGCATGGCGCAGCCTGCGATGTCAGGGAGGGCTGTAAGCGGCATGAGAGTCCGAATGAGGGTATTCCACACACGTGATCGACATCTTGTCAATAACGTGGCGGAGCGGGAACACGTCCGCCGCGACACGCGGCGGCTCTGAAACTCGCGGCTCGATGAGGACGCTGCGTTTCGCGGTCAACCCTGGTCGAGGGTCGAGCGGCCAAGCGCGACGTCGAACTCGCTGACGGCGGGGACCAGCATGGCGATCGCGGTGAACCCGTACGCCGCGCAAAGGAACAGGCAGACCCCCAGCGTCTGCCCGAGCAGGAAGCTGGTGATCGCGTAGAACGTGCAGAACGGGAGGACGCCGGCGGCGAGCCCGAGCGCGGGGGACGGATTGCGATGCGTCAGCGTCGCCCAGAGTCCGATGCTCCCCCCCAGGATGAAGACCAGGAAGCTGGGGAGCTGGACCGCGAACGAGGCCCGCGCCTGCACGATCAGCAGCATGCAGATGAAGATTCCCACGAACAGGAAGAACATCGTCGCGAGGCTGTTGGCGATCGCCTGCCGGGAACTGCCGTACGTCAAGCCGAAGTGGAGCCCCAGCATCGCCGAGAAGAGGAGCAATACGGTGAAGCCGACCGCGAGGTAGGCCGCGTTTTCGAGCGATAACCGTCCCAGGCTGATCTGCCAACCGAGAAAGACGAGCGGGGTCGCGATCACTTCCTTGGTGTTGTAGAGGATCCCGCCGAGCTTGCCGTAGACGAACTCTTTCGCGGAGAGTTCGGTCACCAAGAGCAGTTCCAACGTCGCCGCGTCGCGCTCGCTGGTCAGCGAGGTCACCGCCTGCGTGTTGACGAGCATCAGCGCGAGCAGACTGAGGCCCAGGAGGGCGAACGCGGTGGGGGTGATCATCCCCAGAATCAAATCGGCGTCGACGGGACTGTTCGCCGTCGTGACGAACGCGAGAACCGCCATCAAGAGATACGCGAGCTTGATGAGGAGCACCTTGCGGCCGTAGCCGCGGGTCATCATCTCGCGCCAGATGACGGGGTTCTCCCACACGGTGCGGGCGTGCCGGGTCCGTTCCGCTTCGCCGGCGGCTTCGGTCTTCGCCTCGGTCAGCATCCGCGACGGGTTCCACAACCGCAGTTGGAAGACCGTGGCGAGAACCAGCGCGATCCCCAAGCCGAACAAGCCCCCGATGCTGATCGCCGCGACGCCGCCCATGTCGGGGGTATTGAAGGGGTCGAGCATGGCGAGGACGGCGCGGAAGGGATCGAGCGGTCCCAACCATGCCGCCGTCGACGGGGCCACGACGATGAGCCCTTCGATGACGGCGATGAACTGCACGACGCCGATCAGGCAGATCGCCAGCGTCTGGAAGGTCTTCTCCCGCCAGTAGGCGACCAGTGTCCCCCACGCTCCTCCGGCGAAGGCGGTCGCCAGCGAGATCCCCAGGACATAACCGATCTGCGCGGGCGCGACCCCGCCCAACCAATGAATGAACAGGAACAACGGCCCGGAGAGCCCCACCAGTACGACCGGCAACAACAAGCTGGCGCAGAGCTTGCCCAGGACGAGTTCGGAATCGCGAAGATCGGTCGTCAACAGCATCAGCAGCGTGCGGCGATCCTTCTCTTGCGCCACGTTCCCCGCGGCGAACAGGACCGAAAAGAACGTCACGAGGAGCAATTGCACGAGGCTGAGGATCTGAAAGCCGAGTTCGCCGAAGCGGGTGATGTCGGAGAGGTTGCGGACCTGCTGCCAGCCGAACGTCACCTGGGCCGTGGTGTAGAGCAGGACAAAGAGCGCGCCGACATAGCCCGCGCGAAAGAGGAAGTGCTTGAGTTGACGGGGAGCCGTCAACAGCTCACGCACGAACAGGGGCCCGGCGAGCACGATCGAGGATCCTTGCGGGAAGACGCGAAAATCACAGTGTACCCCGCCCTACGAGGGTTCGCAGTCGGACGTGGGCGATTTCTCGTGATGGGCGCGCGAAGAGCCGAAGAGCCGGAAGCGTCAGCGCCCGGAGTGAATCGATCGTCATTGATGTGATACGCTGTGACGCTTCCACTCGTTTGTCGCGATGGTCTTGTTGTTTGGTCATCGCCCTTCCCGGATGCCACCGATGGATCAACCGCCCCGCCGATCGCTCTCCCGTCGTCGGTTGCTCCAGCAAAGCCTGGCGACTTCGTGCGGGTTGTTGTGGGCCGCGCGGGGCTGGGGGCAGGAACCGGCCGCGCTGCCGCCGCATAACCGGTTCGGGCGGATGCTGCATGAGTGGTACGCCGATCAACTCCGCGAGCTCGAGCAGGCCCGCCGCGCCCGACTGGCGACCGTGACCACCCGCGAGGCCGCGACCGCCTATGTCGCCGAAGTCCGCCGGAAGATTCGGGATTGCTTCGGGCCCTTCCCCGAGCCGACCCCGCTCAACCCCCGCATCAGCGGCATCGTCGACCGCGACACTTACACGATCGAGAAAGTGACCTTCGAAAGTCGTCCCGAGTTCTTCGTCACGGCGAACTTGTACGTCCCCAAACACCGCACCGGTCCCGTACCGGGCGTGGTCGGGTCGTGCGGACATTCCGTGAACGGCAAAGCGGCCGAGGCGTATCAATCGTTCGCCCAGGGGCTCGCGCGACAAGGCTACGTGACGTTGATCTTCGATCCGATCGGGCAGGGCGAACGACTCCAATACCCCACGCCCGACGCCGTCAAATCGACCATCGGCGCGGGGGTCCTCGAGCATCTCCACGTCGGCAATCCCCAGTTTCTGCTCGACGAGTTCTTCGGGAGCTGGCGTGCCTGGGATGGCATCCGCGCCCTCGATTATCTCCTCACCCGACCCGAAGTCGACCCGCGGCACGTCGGCCTCACCGGCAACTCCGGCGGGGGGACAATGACCATGTGGCTGACCGGCCTCGACGAGCGCTGGACGATGGTCGCCCCGAGCTGCGCGGTGACGACCTTTCACCACAACTTCCATAACGAACTTCCCGCCGACACCGAGCAATGCCCGCCGCGCGTCTTGGCGCTGGGGCTCGATCATGGCGACTTCCTCGCGGCGCTCGCCCCCAAACCGGTCATCATCCTCGCCCAGGAACGGGACTTCTTCGATGTCCGCGGGTCCGAGGCGACCTATCGCGAACTCAAGCCGATTTGGGAGTTGCTGGGCGCGGCCGAGAACCTGCAACTCCATATCGGCCCCGATCCGCATGGCTACTCGCTGTCGAACCGCGAGGCGATGTATCGCTTCTTTCATCGGCATACCGGCAACCCCGCCTCGGGGGCGGAACCCGCGGTGGTGATCGAAACCGACCAAACCCTGTGGGTGATGCCGCGCGGTCAAGTGGTCGATGTCCCCTCGAAGACCGTCCAGCGGTTCTCGGTTGATCGGGGTCAAGAACTTGCGGCGGCGCGCCCCGCGCTGTCACCGCAAGACTTGGCCGAGTCCTTACGGCGGCTGCTGAAGCTGAGCCCCGTCCCCGCTCAGCCGGAGGCCCGCATCCTGCGGCCGGCGACCGGTCGCAAGTATCCCACGCCGCACGCCGCGACGTACGCCGTCACCACCGAACCGGGAATCGAAGCGGTGGTGCTGCAACTTCACGAGCGGTCGCATCTCTCGCGACCACTCCGCGGCGGCCCGAAGTGCCTGCTGTACGTGTCGCATCACTCGGCCGACGCGGAACTGCGTGAGGCGGGCTGGCTGCGCGATCGGATTCACGCCGCCCTCCCCGGGCCGGTCTTCGCCTGCGATCTGCGCGGCGTAGGGGATTCCCGACCGACCACCTGCGGCGGCCCCGAGATGTACCTCAACCCGTACGGGACCGAGTACTTCTACGCCGCGCATGGATTGATGATCGATCGCCCGCTCGTCGGGCAGCGGACCGACGACCTCCTTGCGATCCTGCGCTGGCTCGAGCAGTACGGCTACAGTGACGTCGAAGTCCTCGCGCATGGTTGGGGGACGCTCCCCGCCACCTTCGCCGCGCTGCAGTCACCACGGATCACACGTCTCATGCTGCGCGACCGGTTGGAGACTTATGCATCGATCCTCGCGGACGAGGATGATGATTGGCCCCTCTCCAGCTATGTTCCGGGGATCCTGCGGGTCTGCGACCTGCCGGACATTTATCAGGCGATTGGACCAAGATTGGTGACGGTGTAGCGGTCCCCGGAGCAGAGCGGCTCGGCGACAATTCGCCGTGTGTGGGTTTTAGGTTGACGGTCGGACGATCGGGTTCTTCAAGGCTGGCGATGGACCGGGGACATGAGTCTGAGCCATGCCGCGTCGGCATCACCGGCCCATCACATCCATGGTGTCTTGATGGCACATCGCGATCCGCGATGCCAATCCCGAGCCGCGGATTCATGACGGCCGGAGCACCTGGTCCGACCAGTCCGAGTCGATCGGGTGACTCATCACCCGTCATGCACGGTCCATCATCGGTGATCCCACCGCTCCTGAAGCGTCGCTTGGATTACGGCTGCTTGATCCCCAGCACCTTCACCAAAAAGGCAATTTGGTCCGACGTCTCCTCGATGATCTTGGCGGTCGGCTTCCCCGCGCCGTGGCCGGCGCGGGTTTCAATACGGATCAGGACCGGGTTCGGCCCCGCGTGGCAGGCTTGCAGCCGGGCGGCAAACTTGAAGCTGTGGCCGGGGACGACGCGGTCGTCGGTGTCGGCGGTCGTCACCAGCGTCGCGGGATAACGGACGCCCGGCTTCAATCGATGATACGGCGAGTAGGCGAAGAGCGCCTGAAATTCGTCGGGTTGCTCGGCGGAACCGTAGTCGTCGACCCAGAACCGCCCCGCGGTGAATTGATGAAAGCGGAGCATGTCCATCACGCCGACGGCGGGGAGGGCCGCGCCGAAGAGCTCGGGCCGCTGCGTCATGCAGGCCCCGACCAACAGCCCCCCATTGCTGCCCCCTTGAATCGCCAGTTTCGCCGGTTGCGTGTATTGTTGCTCGATGAGCCATTCGGCGGCGGCGATAAAGTCGTCAAAGACGTTTTGCTTACGGAGCTTCGTCCCCGCGCGATGCCACTCCTCGCCGTATTCGCCCCCTCCTCGCAGATTGGCGACCGCGAAGACTCCACCCAGCTCCAACCATAACAGCCGCGACACGCTGAAGCCCGGCGTCAGGGGGATGTTGAACCCGCCATAGCCGTACAGCAGCGTGGGGTTCGACCCATCGAGAACCAGCCCCTTCTGATGCGTCAGGAACAACGGCACCTGCGTCCCGTCGCGGCTGGTGACGAAGACCTGTTTGACCTCATAGTCCTCGGGGCGGATGTCGACCTTCGCCCGGCGAAGGAGCGTGCTCGCCCCCGTCGCCAGATCGTAGCGATAGCTGCTGGGCGGGGTCGCATAGCTCGAAAACGAATAGAAGGTCTCGGTGGCGGTCCGCTTCCCCTCGAAGCCGTTCGCCGAGCCCAACCCCTCGAAGGCGACGTCTCGCAGGTGTTTGCCGGTGGTGTCGTAGACGCGGACCTGCGTGACGGCGTCCTTCAGATAGCTCGCGAAGAACAGATCGCCGACAAGGTGAATGTCGTCGAGGACCTCAGTCCGCTCGGCGATCACTTCACGCCATTTGTCAGGGGCGGGGTCGCGAAGATCGATCGCCACCACCCGCTTTTTCGGAGCATTAAAATCGGTCCGGAAATACCAAATCGGCCCATCATTCCCAAGGAAGGCGTACTCGTGATCGAACTCGCCGACGAGATGGACCGCCGGTTGATCCAGGGCCGCGAGCGGCTTGGTGACGACCCGATACTTGTCGTCGGTCCCCTTCCAGGTGGTGATGACCAGATGCGTCCCGTCATCGGCGACACCCGCCGAGAATCCCCACTCGGGATGGTCGGGGGCCTCGTAGATCAACCGATCCTCGGCCTGCGACGTCCCGAGCCGGTGATGGTAGACCTTCTGGTTGAGGTTGAGCGATTGAAACGCGGCGTCCGAGGCCGGTTCGGGATAACGGGCGTAGAAGAAGCCCGCGCCATCCTTGGTCCACGCCGGGCGATTGAACTTGATCCATTTCAATTCATCGGCGAGAACGGACCGCGTCGCGACCTCCATCACCCGCCACGTCGCCCAGTCCGATCCGGCTTCCTGCACCGCATAGGCGAGATACTTGCCGTCCTCGCTGAACTCGGTCCCCCCCAGCGCGACCGTACCATCGGTCGACCAACTGTTCGGGTCGATCAGCACCCGCGGTTCGGCGTCGAGGGTCGGTTGCGTGTAGAGAACCGCCTGATTCTGGAGCCCGTCGTTCTTGGCGAAGACGTAGTAGTCTCCCTGGCGTGACGGAACCGAGTACTTCTCGTAGTTCCACAGCTTGGTGAGCCGTTCGCGCAGCGCCTGGCGGGCGGGGATGCGGTCCAGAAAATCGAACGTGACGCGGTTTTGGGCCTCGACCCAGGCGGCGACGTCGGGATTCTTGCGGACGTCATCCTCGAGCCAGCGATACGGATCGGCGACCGAGACTCCATGCAGTTGGTCGACCTGCTCAACCTGTTTGGTGACGGGATAGGTCATGTCGGCTCCCAGGCTGCTCAGCGTGAAGGCGAGGCCCCACAGCCCGCCCGCCCATCCATGTTTCAGCATGTCATCCCCCGATGGTGGATCGCATTGGTCCATGACTGTAGGCCGCGACCGCATGGACGAAAAGGGTCGACAGGCCCACCCCGCCGTAGGTTCACGCCGTAAGCGACATGGCCGGCCTGGGATGCCACGACTGAGCTCGGTCAGCCGTGCGTTGTCGCGTCTCGTGATCACCTGTCATTTCACGCTCAGTCCGAGCAACCTTGTGATCCCACCGGCCGAGGAAGCCCACGATTGCAGTTTCCACCGCGACGGCTGAAGATAACGAATACCACCTTTGAGCCCACGCGCCCCGTGACGAGGATCGGTTGATGCGGGATTTCGAGTATGCGGCCCCGACGACGCTCGCCGCGGCGGTCGAGGTGCTGAGTCGCTGGAATGGTCGCTCCAAACCCCTCGCCGGCGGCACCGACCTGATCGATCATGTCCGCACCGGGCGGCTCGCCCCCGACATGCTGGTCGACATCAAGAAGATCCCCGAGCTCAACATTCTGGAAGTGGGCCCGGAGGGTCTGCGGTTGGGGGCGGCGGTCTGCTGTTCGACCATCGCCCGGCACGCCGCCATCCGTTCCCAATACGCCGCCCTCGCCGACAGTGCCGCGATCATCGGCGGCGTGCAGATTCAGAATCGGGCCAGTTTCGGCGGCAACCTGTGCAACGCCGGACCGGCGGCCGATTCGACCCCCAGCCTGATCGCTCTCTCCGCGCGCTGCGTGATCGTTGGCGCGGCGGGCCGGCGTGAAGTCCCCGTCGAACAGTTTTGCACCGGTCCCGGGAAGAACGTGCTTCAGCCGGGGGAACTGCTGGTGGAGCTTGTCTTCCCCGCCCCTGCGGCCCATAGCGGTTCGCATTATCGGCGATTCATTCCCCGCAACGAAATGGACATCGCCGTCGTTGGCGTGGGGGCGAGCGTGACCTTGGATGCCACGCGACAGCGGATCACCGCGGCGCGGATCGCGCTGGGGGCGGTCGGCCCGACGCCGATCTTCGCCTCCAACGCCGCCGCGAGTCTCGTCGGTCAACCGATCGACGACGCCGTCTTGAAACACGCGGCGACCAAGGCCCGCGAAGTCGCCACCCCCATCGACGACATGCGCGGCACCCGGGAATACCGGCTCCATCTGGTCGGCGTCCTGGTCGAACGGACCCTTCGCGCCGCAATCAGCCGCGCGCGGGGGGAACCGCTCGATTATCGCCCGGGACATTGATCGCCGCGGAAGCCCAGGGAACGCTTTCCCTGGGCTTCAGACATACCCCGTGTTCCACGCAACACCCGCCCACGAGAATCCGCCATGGCCAAGAAACACGTCGTCTCGACCACGCTCAACGGGGAAGGAGTCGAGTTCCTGTGCGAACCGCGACAAACGCTCCTCGAAGTGCTCCGCGACACGCTGCAATTGACCGGCACCAAAGAAGGCTGCACGAACGGCAATTGCGGGTCGTGCACCGTCCTCCTCGATGGCAAGCCGGTCACCAGTTGCCTTGTTCTGGCGATGGAGGTCGAAGGGGCCGAGGTCCGCACGATCGAGGGGGTCGCGCGGGGCTCGTGTCTTGATGAAGTCCAATCGGCGTTCCTGGAGGGGGCCGCGCTGCAATGCGGCATTTGCACGCCGGGCTTCATCATGCAGACGGAAGCCCTGCTCGCCGAGAACCCCGACCCGACCGAAGCCGAGATTCGGTTCCATCTCGCCGGCAACCTGTGCCGCTGCACCGGATACGACAAAATCGTCCGGGCCGTGCAGTGTGCGGCGGAACGACGGCGAACCTCGGAGAATTAAATCCGAAACTCGAAATCCGAAATCCGAAGGAAATCCTAAAATCTCAATCAAGAAACGTGGCATCAACAGGATGAGTCTCTTGTGATGGTCGCCGTCCATAACACCCGCGGCTTGATCATTGGAAATCCTCAGCCACCGCCTCTCGTCCGAAGTCACGCCAAGGCCACGGTATCGCTTCGATCACCACCCACACCCGTTTCGGATTTCATGATTAAGTTTTCCTTCGGATTTCGGATTTAGCATTTCGGATTTTCTTCGTTCATTCCTTCATTTTCCCTGGAAGCCCCCATGCCCGCCCCTTACAAAGTCATCGGCACCCGTCCGGTTCGGCATGATGGCGTCGACAAGGTCACCGGTCGCGCCAAGTACGGGGCCGACATTCGCCTCACCGGGATGCTCGCCGGCGCGGTCCTGCGCAGTCCGCACGCCCATGCCCGGATTCGCGGGATCGACACCGCCGCCGCCAAGGCGCTCCCCGGCGTGCGGGCCGTCATCACCGCCGCCGATCTCCCCGAACAAGGGGCGCGGATGGTGGAGCTCGGGGAGGGGACCGTCAACATGCGGCACCTCTCCGCGAACATCCTCGCGCATGACAAGGTCCTCTACAAAGGCCATGCCGTCGCGGCGGTCGCCGCCGATTCGATCCACATCGCGCAGGAAGCCCTGAAGCGCATTCAGGTCGATTACGAGCTCCTGCCGCCGGTGTTGGAAGTTCGCGCCGCGATGGCGGCCGAGGCCCCCGTTCTGAATGACGATGTCCGCACGAAAGGCCATGTCGCGGGGGCCCCCGGCAGCGCCGATCGCCCCACCAACGTCGCGAGCCGCATCCTCTTCGAGAAAGGGGATCCGGCTGCCGGCTTCGCGTTGGCGGAAGTCGTCATCGAGCGGGAGTTCGTCACCTCGACCGTCCATCAAGGTTACATCGAACCCCACAACGCCACCGCGCTCTGGAACGCCGACGGCAAAGTGACCGTCTGGATGAGCACGCAAGGCTCGTTCACCGCCCGCCAGCAAACCGCCGAACTCCTGCGGATTCCCGTCTCCGACGTCAAAGTCGTCCCGATGGAAATCGGCGGCGGCTTCGGCGGCAAGATCTCGGTCTATCTCCCCCCCCTCGCGGCCAAGCTGTCACAACTCACCGGGCGACCGGTCCAGATCGTGATGGATCGGGCCGCCGTCCTCGAAGCAACCGGTCCCACGCCGGGGT
>CAYRVS010000106.1:0-17961 GCA_964427725.1 uncultured Planctomycetaceae bacterium
CGGCATCCCACCAACGCCCCCTGGGTTCCGCAACCCAACGTCACGATCTACTTCGGCACCAATCGTGAACTCACGCGGCCGCAATCGAAACAAGTCGACCGCTATGGGGACGATCTGGCGACCGGGTTGTCCTATGGCACCGCGCAGGTGAGCATTCCCCTCGCCGGCCATCATCGCGGCACGCTCGAACGGCCGCGCTGGTACGAATCGCCCGATCCCAAGAAGCATTTTCTGGTCGAACCGGTGACGGGACTCGAGCACGACGTCTTCCTGCGGACGATACGGTCGCTGGTGGGTGAGCAGGGACAAGACACCTTCGTCTTCGTCCATGGCTTCAACGTGACCTTCGAGTGGTCGATCCTCGCCGCCGCGCGGCTCAAGCACGACATTCGGTTCGCCGGGCCGATGCTCGCCTTTTCGTGGGCGTCGGAGGGCCGGTCGTTCGACTGGCTCAATCCCTCGGGGCCCTATCGCCGCGATGAAGCGAAAGCCGCCGGCAGCATCGACCATTTGGTGATGTTTCTGTCGGAGTTGGACGCCCAGCGACGGGAGCAGGCCCAACCGGGGCGCATCCATCTCCTCGCCCACAGCATGGGAAATCGCGTGCTGCTCGGTGCACTCGAGCGGTTGTCGCTGCGCGAGGCCGACTCGCCACGGTTCGGCCACGTCATCTTCGCCGCGCCCGACATCGACGCGACGACCTTCGTCAATCAGTATCAACGGGCCCATCGCCTCGTGGAGTCGACCACGCTCTACTTCTGCGACGAGGATCAGGCGCTCAAGCTGTCGCAGCGCGTCAACAACGATGCCCGCGTCGGTCAGAAACCGATCTACCTCGCTCCGCCGCAGTTCGAGCCCCCGCTGCACAACATCGATTGCGCGAAGGCCAACACGTCGTGGCTGGGGCACGGCTACATCACCGACCGCGACATCCTGCTGGTCGACCTCGAGATGCTGATCAACCTCGATCGCAAACCCGACGACCGCTGCCCGCCGCTGGTCCCCGGCCTCATCCCGGCGGTCGCCGATCGGCCGTTATGGCTGTTTCCGTAAGGACACTGTCGGATCGATCGGCTTACTCCCTCGGCGACCCGTCCGGCGAAGGCGGCTTAGGTGCCATCGGCGCGCCGGAGACGATCTTCCGAGAAGCCGTCCCTTGGTCGTCGTTTGAGAACCGTCGTCCCCGGGCATCGCGCTGAAGCCCAAACCATGGGGGACGATCGCGTGGCTTGGATGATGATTCCCTGGATCATTGCGGCCGCGGCGTGGCTCCTCACACTTGACCTCACGCCGAGACTCAGGAGACCGGACACTCGACCGAACGAATGACTCATCCGGCATGAAGGTTGCGAAAGCCCTGCCAGCGGTCCGTGATCTCGACCGACCACACTACGGGGAAGCCCACTCCGGGGGCTGACATGGCGCTGGTGTCGGGGATGAGCCGATTCGTCGTGACTCCGCCGCCGGTCGCGTCGCGTACGCGGGCTTGATATGGTAGCCTCGCGCCGCGAATGAGTTTGTTCGCGGGCGACACGGAGGGTGTGGCGATGGGCTGGTGGGGGCATGCGTTTGCGGTGCCGACGGAGCGGGATTTCGCGCCGTCGGTCGCGGAGCAGGCGCTCGCCGACCGGCTTGCCCAAGAGTTGAATCGCCGGGGAATGACGCTCCCCGCGGTTGTGCTGCTGGAGGCGTTCCGGCCCCTTGGTTCGCTCGCCGCCCAAGGTCTCCGGTTCAGCCATCCGTGGTTCGCGGCGATCCTCCAGGCGGACGGGCTGAAGCAACTGGCCGGGTTGCTGGAGCGTGCCGGTGCGGTCGATTGGCTGATCGATCGGTTGCAGGCGACCGCGCCCAGCGACCAGCCAAGCCTTATCCCCCACGCGGGGCATGATGTCTCTCCAGGGTGATCCATGACCAGCTTCGGGTTGGTCATCACCGAACTAGATGGCCAACCTCGCTCCCAGTCTGAGGAACGACGAGGTTGACGCGGCCCGACACAGCAGCGACGGCGACCCGCCCGCGGATCACCGATCCCGAGCGGCTGGAGGTCATTCTCGCCACCGACTGCGGCAGCACCACCACCAAGGCGATCCTGATCGAGAAGGTCGACGGCGTCTATCGCCAAACCTATCGCGGCGAAGCCCCGACCACCGTCGAGGAACCGATCGCCGACGTCACGATGGGGGTGCTCAACGCCGCCGTCGAAGTCGGGGAGTTGGCGGGCCGACGGCTGGTCGACGAGCACGGCGTCCTGCTGCGTCCCACGCGCGGCCGCGACGGCTGCGACATTTACATCTCGACGTCGTCGGCGGGCGGGGGCCTACAGATGCTGGTCGCCGGCGTCGTCAAGCAGATGACCGGCGCGAGCGCGCAGCGGGCCGCGCTGGGGGCCGGGGCGATCGTGATGGACGTCCTCGCCGCCAACGACAAACGCAAACCCCACGAACAGATTCAGCGGATTCGCGATCTGCGGCCCGACATGATTTTGCTCGCGGGAGGGACCAACGGCGGGACGAAGTCGCATGTGGTGCAGCTCGCGGAGTTGATCGCCCCCGCGCGGCCGCAACCCCGGTTCGGCGGGCAATACCGCATGCCGGTGATCTACGCCGGGAACAACGCGGCGGCGGATCTGGTGGGGGATGTGCTGCGGGATGTCTGCGAGCTGTCGATCGTCGACAACGTGCGGCCGACGCTCGAACTCGAGGATCTCGCCCCCGCGCGGGACCGCATTCACGACCTGTTCCTCGAACACGTCATGGCCCATGCTCCCGGGTACGACAAGCTGATCGCCTGGGCCGACGCCCCCATCATGCCGACCCCCGGCGCGGTGGGGGACATTCTCAAGACGATCGGCGAACGGCAGGGCATCAACGTCGTGGGGGTCGACATCGGCGGGGCGACGACCGACGTCTTCAGCTACTTCGACGGCGCGTTCAATCGGACCGTCAGCGCCAACCTGGGGATGAGCTATTCGATCTCGAACGTCTGCGCCGAGGCGACGCTGCCGCAAATCCTGCGGTGGGTGCCGTACGACTGTGATGAGCGGGCGCTGCGGAACCGGGTGAAGAACAAGATGATCCGCCCGACGACGATCCCGCAGACGCTGGAGGCGTTGATCTTCGAGCAGGGAGTCTCGCGCGAGGCCTTGCGGCTGGCTTATCTGCAACATCGCCGGTTCGCCGTCGGGTTGGCGGGGGTCCAGCGACAACGGACCGTCGGCGACGCCTTCCGCCAGCAGGGGGGGGACGAATCGCTGATCGACAATCTGCGGCTCGATCTGCTGGTGGCGTCGGGCGGCGTCTTGTCGCATGCGCCGCGGATGGTACAGACGGCGATGATGCTGATCGACGCGTTCGAGCCGGAAGGGATCACGCGGCTGGCGAAGGACAGCATCTTCATGATGCCGCATCTGGGGGTGCTCGCGAGCGTCCATCCGCGGGCCGCGCTCGAGGTCTTCGAGCGCGATTGCCTGATCTATCTGGGGACGTGCATCGCCCCGAAGGGGACGGGATCGCTCGGGCAGCCGTTGTGTCGATATCGGTTCACGGGGGGGCTTCGCGAGGAAGGGACGCTACGTGGCGGCGACCTCTTGCGGTTCCCGCTGGGCATGGGAGAGGCCGCCGAGGTCACGCTCGAACCGATGCGCGGGTTCGACGTCGGCGCGGGCCCGGGGACTGCCGTCACCGCGCCGATCCACGGCGGCACGGTGGGGGTGCTCCTCGACGGCCGCGGCCGCCCGCTGGTGTTGCCGAGCGACCGCGCGGGGTGTCGACAGGCGGTCAACACATGGAATGATGCGGTTGACATGTATCCGTAACCTTTTCCGGAAACCGGCTCCCCGAAATCCATCGCCTCAAGCGTGACGGTATGATCACCGAAGTTCGGCTGGTTCGATTCAAACGGATTCTCGACCACACGTTCGACGTGAGCGGTCGTTATGTGCTTTTGGCGGGTCCGAACAACTCCGGGAAAACGACACTGCTGCATGCGATCTCGGCGTGGAATCTGGCGCGACAGATGTGGCTGCTGGAGCGGGGAGCGGAGGGGAAAAAGCGGAACCGAATCAGCATCGTGCTGGATGAATTCACCGCGTTGCCGCTGCGTGAGATGAACCTCTTGTGGCGGAATCGGCATACGGCGATCCGCAAGCCCGATCAGAAGCAGCCGAAACCGGCGCCGATCTATGTGGAGGTGACCCATTCTTCGGGGACGCGGGTGCAGGAATCGCTGACGATGGAGTTCCTGTACGCCAACGAGAAGTTGTTGTATGTCAAGCCGGTGAAGAGCCCCGACGACCCGCGGCCCATCGACAAATTCCCCAAGTTCGCCGAAGATTTGAAGGTCGTGTTCGTCCCGGCGTTTTCGGGCATCGGCACCCAGGAGCCGCGGCATTCTCCGGGCATGCAAAACAAATTCGTCGGCGAGGGCAAGCCGGGGGAGATCGTCCGGAATCTGCTGCTCGAGATTTGGCGGCAGTCCGATCAACAGTCCGACAACGAGCCGTGGAGAACGTTCGTCGAGGACATTCGGCGACTGTTTCAATGTCAGCTGCTGCCTCCTATGGGCTCGGAAGAACGCCCCTACATCCTCTGCGAGTATTCGCCGAACCCAAAATCGGAAGATGGGGAGCCGCGGGGCCGCCCGCCGCGATTGGATATCGCCAATGCGGGGAGCGGATTCCATCAAGTGTTGCTGCTGTTGTCGTTTCTTTACTCGCGAACGGCGGCCTTGCTGTTGCTCGATGAACCGGACGCGCATCTGCATGTGATATTGCAGCGGGAAGTCCACGATCATTTGGTCCGCGTGGCGGAACGGCGACAATCGCAATTGATCATCAGCACCCACTCGGAAGTCCTGCTGGACCGGACGCCCCCCGAGCAGATCCTGTCCTTCCTGCCGCAGGCCCCACGTCGACTGGCGGAAGGCAAGGATCAACAGGTGCTGCGCGAGGCGATGCGTCAGGTCTCCGCGATGGACATGATGCTGCTGGAGGCCAGACGAAGCGTCCTCTACGTCGAAGACTACACCGACCATCAGTTGCTGCGCGAATGGTCCAGAATTCTGGGCCATCGCACGGCGAGCTTTCTGGAGAAAGCCTACGTCGTCACCATGGAGGGGCGCGGTAACTTGGAGCGGTGTAAGTCGCATTTTCAATGTCTACGACAGATTGATCCCACGGTTCGCGGCACCATGATCGTCGATCGGGACGACCGCCCACTCACGAGCCGGTCCGACAACTTGCCGGGCTGCCGCCTGTTCCAATGGAAGCGCCGCGAGATCGAAAACTATCTCGTTCATCCCGGGACGATTCACCGGTACCTCAAACGAAAGCACATGTTGTTCGCCGGCCCCGAGATCAGCGTTGTTCAGGAGGTGTTCGGCAAGACCTTTTCGAGCGAATACGATTACCTGATTGACGATCAGGAGGTGATTGCCGACCTTGCGGGAAGCAGGTTCCTGGTGAACTTGTTCGCGAAACTCTCGGAACCGCTGGAGAAGAGCGATCTGTATCTGTTGGCGGCCGAGATGCTGCCCGAGGAAATCCACCCGGACGTCGTCGCGGCTCTCGATGTGATTGCCGAGTCCATGCCTGCCGAAACGCCGATGGACGAACTCGATCGGATCACATTGGACGCGGAGGGCAGTGACGATGAGGAGACCGACGAATGACGGCCGCCTACACGCCCGGATTGTTGGTCACGCCTTGCGCGCGGTGGCGGTGTCGGCGGGTGTTGCCGGTGGCGGGGCGGGTGCTGGTGCGGGTGGGGGACGTGGTCGCCGCCGAGCAGGTGGTCGCCGAGACCGAGTTGCCGGGGAATGTGACGCCGGTGCCGCTCGCCAAGCCGCTGGGGGTCGCGGCGTCGCAGCTATCCGGGCTGCTGAAGGTCCAACCGGGGGAGTTGGTTGCGGCCGGGGACTGTCTCGCGCGGTCGACGGGGTTGTTCGGCTGGTTCATGCGCGAGGTACGGGCCCCCATCGACGGCACGCTGGAGTCGGTCTCGTCGATCACGGGACTGGCGATCCTGCGCGGCGCGCCCTTGAAGGTGCAGGTGAAAGGGTATCTCGCCGGGCGGGTGGTCGAGGTCCTGCCGGATGCGGGGGTGGTTCTGGAAGCGCCGGCGGCGGTGATGCAGGGGATCTTCGGCATCGGCGGCGAGGCGTACGGGCCGCTGCGGGTGGTGACGTCCGGGCCGGAGAACGATTTGACGCCCGAGTTGCTGACCGCGACCCATCGCGGGGCGATCGTGGTGGCGGGGCGGCGGATCACCAAGGCGGCGGTCGATCGGGCGCGGGAGTTGGGGGTGTCGGCGGTGATCGGCGGCGGGATCGACGATCAAGACCTGCGTGACATTCTCGGCTACGACCTGGGGGTCGCGGTGACGGGGCTGGAGAAACTCGGGCTGACGGTGATCATCACGGAAGGCTTCGGCGAGATCGCGATGGCGCGGCGGACGTTTGAATTGCTCCGGCGGTTGGAGGGCCGCGCCGCCGCCGTGAACGGGACGACGCAGATTCGCGCCGGGGTGTTGCGCCCCGAGATTCTGATCCCGGTCGATGAGGGGCCGGCGGTGTCGGATGGTGTCGACTTGGGAGGGGCGCTCGCGGTGGGGGTGCCGATCCGCGTGATTCGAGAACCTTATTTCGGGGAGTTGGGGCGCGTGACGGGGCTGCCGGCGGAGCCGCAACTCCTGGCGTCGCAGTCGAAGGCGCGGGTGGTCGAGGTGGAGTTGGGGCGGGGCGAGCGCGTGGTGGTCCCGCGGGCCAATGTGGAACTGATCGCGGGAGGGGCCCGATGAAGGACCATCGTCCGAACGCGGAACGCAGGCGAACGAGCCGGCGGCTGACGTCTTGGTTATGGCAGATGATCCTCGCGGTGTCGTCGCCGGTCGCCGCGGCGGAGCCCACCTCGGGCTGGATGTTGGTCGCCGACACTCCCAACGACGCGGGGACCAGCCTCACGGTCACCTGGGGCTCACGCGGCGATCCACAAGTCCCTCTCGCGGTGGAATCGATCACGGAGTATCGGTTGGTCCGCACGACCGACGATGCGGCCCCCGTCGAAGTGAAGCTCCCCGCCGGGACGGTGAGGTACGTCGATCCCGACTGCGAACCGAACGTCTGGTATCGGTATGCGATCCATGCGCGGACCGGCCCCGACGCGGAAGTCTTGTACGCCGAGGTCGGAGCGCATCGGCCGATCGTGCAGTGGTTCGACTGGTCGCGGGGGTGGTTGGCGGCGATCGTCCTCTTCGTCTGTCTGGCGGTGATCGTCAGCACGGAACTGGCGCGGCGGGGCTGGTCGACCTATGTGCGGCCGCTGGCGGGGCTCGCGGCGATCGAGGAGGCGGTCGGCCGATCGACCGAGATGGGTCGGCCGATGCTGTTCGTCCCCGGGATCATGGACCTCGATCAGATTGAAACGGTCGCGGGGCTGACGATTTTGTCGCATGTCGGCGAGAAGGCGGCGGAGTACGACACCCCGCTGGAAGTCCCGACCGCCCGGTCGCTGGTGATGACCGCGGCGAAGGAGGCCCTCGCGGGGTCGTATCTCACCGCCGGTCGCCCGGAAAGCTTTCAGGAAGACCGCGTCTACTACGTCACCGACGAGCAGTTCGGGTATGTCGCTTCGGTCTGCGGCTGGATGAGCCGCGAGCAGCCGGCGGCGTGCTTCTATCTCGGGAAGTTCTTCGCCGAGTCGTTGCTCCTCGCCGAGACGGGGAACGCGGTGGGGGCGATCCAACTCGCGGGGACCGCCGAACCGGCGCAGCTCCCGTTCTTCGTCGCCGCGTGCGACTACACGTTGTTGGGCGAGGAGCTTTTCGCGGCGTCGGCGTATTTGTCCGGGGAACCGCAGCAACTGGGGACCCTGAAGGGGCAAGACATCGGGAAGCTCCTGGCGGCGGTGTTGCTCATCGGCGGCTGTTCCCTCGCGACCTTGAGCGAGGTCTTCGGTCCGCGGAGCGCCTGGGGCGTGGCCTACAACTATCTGATGGTCGACGTGCTCAATCAGGGAGGTGGTTGATGCGGACGCTGATCCCCGTGGTCATCGCTTTCCTGACGGGGGTGACGATGATCGTCGCCTTCTTCATCCCCGTCGCGAAGCCGTTGCAGGGACTCGCCGAGGAATGGTTCACGATCCTCGCCGCGATCGCCTTCCTGATCGGCGGGACGAACCTGTTCATGCATCACGGCCGCAAGATCATGGAGCGGCAGGCGGGTTGGGGCTTCTCGGCGGTGACGGTCGCCGCGTTCGTCATCACGGTGTTCGTCGGCCTGACGAAGTGGGGCGTCCCCGCCGCCGAGGCCTTTCCCGAGCACCCGTGGTCGGGGTCGTATCAGGAGGAAGGCTCGCCGTTTTGGTGGCTCTACACCTACGTCGTCAGTCCGGTGATCGCGACGATGTTTTCGCTGCTGGCGTTTTATGTCGCCTCGGCGGCGTATCGCGCCTTCCGCGCGAAGAACGTCGAAGCGGCGATCCTCTTGGGGACGGCGTTCATCGTGCTGTTGGGCCGGACCTACGCGGGGACGCTCCTCACATCGTGGGTGCCCGGTTCCATGGAAGCCTTGACCTTCCCGGGGGCGACGGCGGTCATCATGGCCGTCTTCACCACCGCCGGCCAACGGGCGATCATGATCGGCATCGCGCTGGGGATCGCGGCGATCTCCCTCCGCGTGATCCTCGGCCTCGACCGCAGTTATTTGGGATCGGATGACTAGGAGGGTTGAAGGTGGAGGGTTGATGGTTGAAGGCCGGACAGCCGCCATCCACCCGGCATGCCTGAAACGAACTCGGTGATCCCAACCAGAATTCCCAACCTTCAACCCTCCACCTTCAACCTTCGACCTTCCCCCATGCTCCACTTCCTCGCCACGCTCGATCGTCGCTGGGTCTTCCTGCTGATGGGACTCGCGGTGGGGATTCCCGTGGTCCTCAAGCCGACGTTTCCCGACGCGCCGACGCCGATGGCGGCGCGGATCTTCGACGCCGTCGAGGCCTTGCCCGAAGGGTCGGCCGTCTATCTCGCGTTCGATTACGACCCCGGCTCGGCTCCCGAGCTCCAACCGATGGCGACCGCCTTCGTCCGGCATTGCGCCCTCAAGAAACACAAACTGATCTTCGCCACCTTATGGCCGACCGGCACGCCGCTCCTCGATCAGAACATCCGCGGCGTGTTGCTCGGGGAATTCGCCGACGCGAAGTTCGTCGAAGGCCGCGATTACGTGAACCTCGGCTATCGGCCCGGCAACGAGGTGGCGATCAAGATGCTCGCGTCGGACCTCAAGAAGCTCTACACGACCGACATCCAGGGGACGCCGCTCGACAAACTTCCCCTCACCGAACCGATCGACGACATCTTTGATGTCGATCTTGTCCTGAATGTTTCGGCGGGTTACCCCGGGGCGAAGGAATGGGTGCAGTACGCCGGGTCGCTGGGGGACTTGAAGCTGGGAGTCGGTTGCACGGGGGTGCAGGCGCCGCAGCTCTATCCGTACTACCCCGACCAGGTGTTGGGAATGCTCGCCGCGCTCAAAGGGGCCGCCGAGTACGAAGCGGCGCTGGGGGCCCGCTACCCCGAATACAACGATCCGAAGCGCAATGCCGCGATGCAGCGGATGGGCCCACAGTTGTTTGCTCATTTGCTGATGGTCGGCCTGATCGTCCTGGGAAATCTCGTCCACTTCGCCGAGCGCGCCCGCCGACACGGCCGGCCCGTGCGGCGTCCGGGACCGAACCAAGCGTGATCGTCGTGGATCGCCCGACTCGCGCCTGCCCGAACGGATCGAGTGACTTATGAGTACCACGAATCAACCGCCGCCCGCGAAGACCTCCGCCATGGGGTGGTGGTGGGTCTTGTTCGTGCTGGGCGGCCTGGGGCTGTTGGCGAAAGGGACGCTGACGGACTCCGGCCTGGGGACGGTCCACGTCAAGCCGCTCCGCGTCGACGCCCAACAACAACCCCTCGTCTGGACCACGGCGAAAGAGACCGATCCCGACGCCCGGCTTAGCCCCTCCCGGACCGCCGGGTTATGGGTCGAGGCGTTCCTGACGCTGGCGATCTTCTCGTACCTCTACCGCGACAACGTCGCCTACAAGCTCGCCGAGGCGCTCGTCGTGGGGGTCTCGGCGGGGTACTACTTCGTCATCGGGTTTTGGGACACTATCGTCGCGCAGCTCTTGGTGAAACTCGCGCCGAAGTTCACGCATGATTGGGCCTTGCCGGGGACCGACGCCGCCGCCGACCCGGATTACACCTACCTTGTGCCGCTGGTCCTCAGTCTCTTTCTGTTCGCCCGGTTGCTCCCAGGGTATGGGTGGCTGGCGCGGTGGCCGCTGGCGTTCATCGTGGGGACGTTCGCGGGGTTACGGTTGATCCTCTTCCTGGAGGCCGACTTCATCAGCCAGATTCGCAACACGATCGTCCCGCTGCTGGTGCTGACCGACGGCTCGTTCAACCTGTGGGCTTCGGTCCGGAACGTCGGTCTGATCCTCAGTCTGCTGGCGAGCCTGACCTATTTCTGTTTCTCGATCCCGCATCAAGGGGTGGTCGGGCGGGTGGCGCGGTGCGGGACGTGGGTCTTGATGATCACGTTTGGGGCGTCGTTCGCCTTCACGGTGATGGGCCGGATCACGTTGTTGACGAAGCGGTTCGAGTTCCTGTTGATCGATTGGCTGAAGCTGGTGAGTCCGGGAGGTTAAGACCTCGCCGGCGGGAACCTAATCGGTCGAATCGTTCACACCCGAGTGGCGCCCTCTGGTAGAAACCCACATCGTAAGGATGATCACGCCATCACGATGGGTACTCTGCAGGCTATGGGTGTCTCATCACTTTGGGTCGCGAACGATTTGGACGATTATTTCCAGTCGTCCCTTCTGCGGTCTCTTCTCGATGATTTCCCGGTTTTTGTTTGACGGTTTGCGTGGCGCTCGGTACGAATGGTTGCTCGTGTCGTGAACCGGTTCCTTTGGGGAGAGGCGATGACACGCGGGACGTGACGTTCGTCGTTGACGACGTCACTGGATGGTGGCTTTGACAAGGATGTTGCTTCGCTGCTGCGGGCCACATCACGCGAATCCCACCCGTCGAGACCGGGCCGTCTCGCCAGGGGTCGTGACTTCACCGTGATGCCGATGGTCCGCGACGCCGGGATGCGTGTAACCTCGTGAGTGCTCTCCCGAGGTTGGTTTCCTCGGACCGATGGAGCCCGTCAGTTGCTCCGGTCAGAGGGGCATGAGCCCATCGATTCGATGAGCCCCGCCCCATTTCCGTGGCATTCACATCCCGAATCGAAATCCCGAAGACCATGGTTTCCGCCGTCCGTCCGACGGAGAACACAGCGGCTGAAATGATGAGTTCACTCCGACAAACCCCTCGTGAAGGATCGTCAACGATGGTTGTGGAGACTCGCACGGATTGGTCCGACCCGCACACGGAAGTCCTTGATCGCGAAACCCTGATCCGCCAGGCGGTCGATCAGCGCACCAGCGGCCGCATCCGCGGCTTGCAGGTTCTGCTCGAAGGGAGCCGGCTGGTCATCACCGGGCGTTCGGCGACCTACTACAGCAAGCAGTTGGCGACCCACGCCGCCCTCGACGTCGCCGACGCGTTGGTGATCCAGAACGATGTGGTGGTCGGTTAGCGATCGCCCCGCCGCGGGAACCGGCAGGCGTGCCACGGTCTTCGCCCGTGGTCATTCTCGGTAAGCGTCCGGGAGCCGGGGGCCCAAGACGCCGCGTCTGCCGGTGGCTGATCACATCGCCCCGCGATGATCTCGAATTCGTGCATCCCTCGGCCCGGCCATTCCGAACTTGGCGGTTCTGCGCGCGGCTGACGGCGGCACAACAGGTTCCGCCCGCACCGTTGTCGCACCCCTCGAAGCTAAACTTCGCGTAGCTTCCGTCGGTTCCGTGACCACTTCGCCCGGCACGATCCCCCGAACACCGATGACGCGCGGCGACCACCCAATTGACACGGCGGGTGCGCGAGGGATAGAACGGTAAAGACGTCAACTCGGCTGATGGCGGCGTGGGATTCCGCCGCGAAACGACCTCTGGCCCACGGTGTCGGGCACTTCGTCGTTTTCTCTCATCCGCCGCGGCAAGGAATCGAAATGCACGCCGTCATGCGTCTGAGCTTGGTGATCATCGCCTCCTGCCTGGGAACCGCCGGATCCGCCGACGCGGGGCTCTTCTGGGATTGGGGCTATCCCGGTTATGCCGATGGATATCCCAGTTACTACGCTCCGATGTCGGGTTATGCGGCGTACGGGCCCAGTTATTACGGCCCAAGCGGCGGCTGTTGCGGAGCCGGCTCATGCGGCACCGGTTCCTGTGGCGCGGGTGGGTGCGGCGGTTGTGGCCCTTGCCAACTGAATTACACCCCCGGCTGTGGCTGCAATCCCTGCGGCTGTGATCCGTGCGGGTGCAACCCGTGCGGTGTGGCGTGCGCCGACGGAAACTGTGCGGGGGGGAACTGCAACCTGAACACCGCCCCGGCGGACAACAAGCCGATTCCCGAGTCGGGTTATGAACGGGCCCAGCCGATCAAGCCGCGCGATCCCGTCGACGAACCTTGGCGCTCGCGTGGCCCGACCAACAACAACCCGGCCGGCACGGAACCCGATGGGGGGGATGCCCCGGGCTTTGAGCCTCCCGCGAATCGGCCGCGTAATCCCGGGGCCGTCGACCCGATGGAGGATCCCCTTGGCAGTCCGATGGACCCAACCATTCCTCCGCCGCGAACCCGGACTACGCCGACCGATGGTCGGCCCGCCCCGTTCGGTTCCGGCCGCAGTGGCGGAACTACCGGGAGTGGTGGCGCGGGCGATGCTCCGGCCGGTCGTCCACTCCGAACGCCTTCGCCGGCCAATGATGTGATTGATCCGGCGGCGACCGGCGGCAGTTTCGAGGCGGGCAAGGTCGAACTTCCCGCGGAAGAGGAATTGCAGGTCCCTCCGCCGGAAGAACCCGAGGCGGGGAAACCGGCGAAGTCGAAGACCGATGCCGGGACGCCCGAAGCCGAGCATGAACCAATGACCCGCGCCCCGCGCGACGCCGTGGTCACCACCCGGCCGGTGATCGAGAAGACCCGGTTGGTGATGCACGGGAGTCCGTCGACGACGACCGTCGCCAAGCGTCCCACCCAGGGGACCCGCGAATCTTCGACCACCCCCGCCGACCGTCGGCTTGTGCGGCATTGATGACTCGGGCGGCCGGATCCACCACGCCTCGACCTCTCCGCCAAGGGATTTGGCGAGTGGAAGCCCCGCGGCGTGTGCATCAGCCAGAACCAATCGATCGGCCGGCAGCATCCGCAAGCTGATCTTTGGACCCCCACCAGCCATGTTGGTCCTGCTCACGCATGATCTGTTTTTCGGCAGCAAGGTGAGCGGCACCGCGCAGGCCTTGGGGCTGCCGGTCGCCAGCGCGGGGAGTCTCGACCGACTCCGCGAGGTGCTCACGGAAACCCGGATCACCGCCGTCCTGCTCGATCTGGCGGCCGGGATCGCCCCCGCGGACGTGGCGGCGTTGGTGCCGACCGGCTCCGGCGTCACGCGGTTGGGGTTCGGCGCGCATGTCGACACCGCCGCTTTGCAAGCCGCGCGCGACGCCGGGTTCGAGTTGGTCATGCCCCGCAGCAAATTTTCGGCCGAATTGCCGCAGTTGTTGCGTTCGCTGACGGACGCCGCGTCGGCCGCGGGTTGAGGATCGACCGCCGCGTCACGCGGCGGCTCTGTCGGAAGCGCATCGTTTCGAGCCGCCGCGTGTCGCGGCGGATCCCTCGCACGAAACTCGGACGCCTCCGGCTCAACGGCTGCGGGGAACGGGTGGTTCTGTTAAAGTGTCCCGTTCGACCGCGAGCGACGCGGATCCCTTACGTAGATTGGCCGGAAGGAACGCCAGCATGGCGATGGACGTCTACGCTCCCTGCCCCTGCGGGAGTGGCAAGAAGCTGAAATTCTGCTGTCAAAATCTCGCCGAGGACATGGAACGCATCTCGCGGCTGATCGACAACCATCAACCGCGACAAGCTTTGGCGCAACTGGATGCGCTCGAAAAGAAGCATCCCGACCATCCGTGGGTCGCCACCACCCAGGCGATCGTCCTGCTTGAAAGCGGCGACACCCTCGCCGCTCGCGATCGCCTGAAAACCTACACCGAACGGCATCCCGATCACGACATGGCGGCCGTGTTGTACGCCGTCGCCGCCTATCAGCACGACGGCCTCGAACCCTCCCGACCGATCATCTGCCGCGCGCTCCAAAAAGGGGCCAAACGGCAGGGGGCGATGGTCGCGGGGCTCACCCGGGCGATGGCGGCCCATTTCGGTCAGCAGGAGCAGTTCCTCGCCGTCCGGGAACATCTCGCGTTGACGCTGCGATTCTCCCCCGAAGAGCAACGGCAGGAGGTTTTCCTGCAACTCCTCGATTTCGACAACGATTCCTCGATCCCCTACCCGCTGCGGAGTGCGCACCCCCTGCCGACGATCGCCGGGGACGACGCCGTTCAGGCCGAAGTCCGGAAAGCCCACAAGTACGCCCTCGTCGGTTGCTGGAACACCTCCGCCGAGATCTTCGAACAACTCGCCGCCGCCCAACCGACCGCGGCGGAACCCTGGCATGCGGCGGGGCTCTGTCATGCGTGGTTCGGCGACGACGTCCGCGCCGGCCAGGCGCTCCATCGCGCGGCCGAGCTTTACGCCGACCGGTCGATCGCCGTCGAATGCGAAGTCCTCGCGCAACTGATCGATTGGAACACCACCGGCGACCGGATGTCGCGCGTCGTCTCGACCGGCAAACCGACGTCGCTGGGTCGACTCCTGACGTTGCTCGATGGTCTGCCGCAACTTCAGCGGGTTGAGTTGCCTCCGCCGAATCCGAATCGCGAGCCGCAGCCGACGGCCCTGTACCAATGGTTGAGCAAGCCGGTCGCGGACGTCCCGGCGGTCGACCAACTCACCGTCGATAATGTGCCGCGCAGTCTCGCCGACATCAGCATTTTCGACATCGCGCCGGGCGAGAAGACCGAGCCGGTGATGCTGGTGCAGGGGATGGACACGCCCGATTATCAGGCCGCCCTCGCCGCGCTCCAACAGGCCTGCGGCGAGCTGGTGACCTTGTCGACCGACACGCAAGCCCAGGAAGAGCAGCCGCGGCACATCGCGGTTCTGTCGGAAATCCTCGCGTTTCCGCCGAAGGTCCCGTTCGCGGTGCGGCGCCGGATTCTCTGCGAACACTGGCGGCGACTGGTCCACGAACGCTGGTTCGAGACTCCGCAACCCGCGCTGGGGGGCCGGTCGCCGAAACAGGCGGCGGGCGATCCCGCGGCGGCGGTCAAACTGCTCGCCGCGATCTATACCCTCGAAGCGGTCGGGCTGCGGTGGGGGTATGACGTCGACATTCCCGCGCTGCTGGAGGAACTGCAACTCGAAGCCCTCCCCCCTTACCCGGTCACGCCCGAAACGTCGATCAACAACCTCAGCCCGCTGCAATGGCTACGGCTCCCTCTCGAACAGTTGAGCGACGACCAACTCACCTCGGTCGTCAAGCGGGCGCAGCTCATCCATCACGACGGCGTGATGTACGACGCCTTGCGCGAGGTCCTCAAGCATCCCGAATGCATGCGGCACCTCGAACCGGCGCGGATTTATCACGCGCTCACCGACCTCTGCCGGATGCACCAGCGCCGCGACGAAGCCTTCCAATGGATGGCGGAAGCCCGCAAGGCCGACCTCGCCGAAGGCCAGGAATTCGAGCAGGTCTGGCGGTGGGATCTGCGCGAGCTCCTGATGCGGCTGGAAGACCCCGGCGATCCGGCGCTGATGCCCCTCGCCCAGAAGTTCGTCACGTACTACGGCCCGAAACTCCCGCAGATGCAGCCCTATGTCGAGCAGATGTTCGACTTGGTCGGCCTCCCCTCGCCGTGGTTGACGAAAACGATTCTCACTCCCGATTCGGCCGGAGGCATGACGGGGGGCGGCCTGTGGACCCCCGGCGCCGCGGAACCCGCGACCCCCGGCGGCGGCAAACTGTGGATTCCGTCGTAAGGCCCGGCGTCGGGCCAACCGTTTCGCAACCCAAGGTCGCATCGATTTCGTGTGCTATCTGGCTCCGCCAGTGCCTTGAAGATTGGAAGTCTGTTGTGAAAGACCACTGGCGAAGCCCGTGGCACACAGCGGTCCCGATCCAATCAGAACGGCACCGGCGAAGCCGCCGGCACACAGCCTGACAGGAACCGATACATGTCGAATTCCCGGATCATCCTGCTGACCGGCGCGACGCGCGGTCTGGGCCGGTCGCTGGTCGAGCGCTTCACCGCCGCCGGGCATCGCGTCGTCGGTTGTGGTCGTTCGGCCGAGCATGTCGCCGCGTTGCGTGCGACATTCGGATCACCCCATCGCTTCGACGTGGTCGACGTGACCGATGACGCCGCCGTCGCCGCCTGGAGCCGCGAGCTGGTCGCGGCGGGGCTCGTCCCCGAGTTGCTGATCAACAACGCCGCGGTGATCAACACACCCCGGCCGCTGTGGGAAGTCCCCGCCGACGAGTTCCGGAAGCTGGTCGACATCAACATTGTCGGCGTGGCGAACGTGATCCGGCACATCGTTCCGGCGATGATCGCGCGCGGCAGCGGGGTGATCGTGAATCTCAGCTCGGGTTGGGGCCGCTCGACCGCCCCCGAGGTCGCCCCCTACTGCGCGACCAAGTACGCGATCGAAGGGCTGACGCTCGCCCTCGCGCAGGAACTCCCGAAGGGGATGGCCGCCGTCCCGATGAACCCCGGGATCATCAACACCGACATGCTGCGGCAATGCTTCGCCGACGGGGCGAGCGCCTACCCCGGCCCGGACGAATGGAGCCGGTCGGCCGCCCCGTTCCTGCTGCAACTCAGCGCCCGCGACAACGGCAAGTCGCTGACCGTGCCGGATTGAGCGATGACCGCAAGGAGCGGCGCGGCGTCAGCCCGCCGTGTCTTCCACGGTTGAGGGTTGAGGGTCGAAAGACGGGCACACGGACGGATGTTGGCATGGTGTGATCATCAACCCTCAACTCTTCAAGGCACGGTGGGCTGACGCCGCGCCGCTCGTTGGATCACCCTGCCGCTAGCGGTTGATGCCGATGTAGAAGCTGAAGAGTTGGGTGCGGTCGAATTCGGATTTGACGACGGGGACGGCCCAGTCGAGGGCGACGGGGACGGGGCCCATGCCGGGGACCTGGATGCGGATCCCGCCCCCGACGGCGACGCGGAAGTTGTCGAACTGGACGTCCTCCTCCACGGTGCCGAAGTCGGAGAAGGCGACCACCTTGAGCATTTCGTTGGCGAGGACGGGGACCTGGTATTCGACGCTGCCGATGAGCATGAACTCGCCGCCGACCTCGACCCCGTTTTCGAGCGGGGTGACGCCGCGGAAGGCGAAGCCGCGGAACGATTGGAAGCCCCCGGCGTAGAACTTTTCGAAGATCGGCGTGCCGGAGCTCGTCCAGCCGAAGTTGCCGTGCAGGTTGACGACGTGTTTGCCGCCGCCGTCGGGTCGTTGATAGGTGGTGAAGTACTGGCGGCCTTCGACTTCGAGCCGCGAGTAAGTGAACTCGGCGAAGGCCTGTTCGACGCCGAATTCGACGTAGTGTCCGCTGGTGGGGAGGAACGCGGCGTCGCGGGTGTCGTGGGAGATTCCCAAGCGGACGGTCGACAGGAAGTTGTCGCCGACGACATCGGCGAGCGATTGCGGGGCGGGTTGGAATTCGTCGCTGATGGTGACGTTTTCCATCCGTAGCGAGACGTTCGCCGCCCAGGTGGGGGTGAATTGCCGGCCGAGGCGGACGCGGCCGCCGATCCGTTGCTCGTCCCAGAAGCGGAAGAAGCGGGTGTAGTAGAAGCCGCTGACGCCGAGGTTGACGTCGGTGTCCATGAAGTAGGGGTTCTGCCAGTCGACGAGATAGCGGCCGACTTCGGAGCCGGGGAGG